>CAZVJJ010000010.1:0-53816 GCA_964627295.1 uncultured Oscillospiraceae bacterium
GTGCGGCATCCATTGTTGCATACTGTATGCACATTACGGAAATCGATCCGATGAAATATACGCTCATTTTCGAGCGCTTTTTGAATCCCGAACGTGTTTCCATGCCCGACTTTGATACGGACTTCTGTCAGGAGCGCCGCGGAGAAGTGATCGAGTATGTCATGCGAAAGTATGGCGCAGATCACGTCGCGCAGATCGCGACATTTGGCACGATGGCCGCACGCGCGGCGATCCGCGATGTGGGTCGCGCGCTCAATTTCAGTTATGCAGAAACGGATGCGGTGGCAAAGCTTGTTCCGTCCGAGCCACATATCAAGCTGAGCAAGGCGCTTGAAAAATCGCCACAACTGAAAGAGAAATACGATAACGATGCACGTGTGCACAAGCTCATCGATACGGCAATGAGCCTTGAGGGTATGCCGCGCAACACCTCGACCCATGCGGCGGGCGTGGTGATCACGGCAGATCCCGTGTATACCTATGTTCCGCTGAGTAGAAATGATGATACCGTGGTCACGCAGTATACCATGACGACCATCGAAGAACTCGGACTTCTCAAAATGGACTTCCTTGGACTGCGAAACCTCACCGTTATCCATGATGCGGAGCTACAGATCCAAAAAATCGAGCCGAATTTTAGGATGGATAAGATCCCTGACGACGATCCCGAGACGTTCCAGATGCTCACCGAGGGAAAAACACAGGGTGTTTTCCAGCTTGAATCTGCGGGTATGACGGGAGTTTGCGTCAATATGAAAGCAAGCTCTATCGAAGACATTACGGCGATCGTCGCGCTCTATCGCCCGGGTCCTATGGATTCTATCCCCCGATTCATCGCAAATAAGCTCGACCCATCGAAAGTTACCTATAAAACGCCCTTGCTTGAACCCATCCTCAAAGTCACATATGGTTGTATCGTCTATCAGGAGCAGGTCATCAGCATTTTTAGGACTCTTGGCGGATTCACGATGGGGCAGGCGGATAATATCCGCCGTGCGATCTCGAAAAAGAAATTTGAGATCATTGAAGCGGAGCGAAAGACCTTTGTATACGGCGACCCTGCGCGCAATATCAGCGGTTGCATTGCAAACGGCGTGCCCGAACAGGTCGCGCATTCGATCTATGATGAGATCGTTGATTTTGCAAACTATGCATTTAATAAAGCACACGCCGTGTGCTACGCATTCGTATCCTACCAGACGGCATATCTCAAGTGCCACTATCCGCGTCAGTATATGGCGGCGCTGATGACATCGGTGCTCGATTCTGCGGCGAAGATCTCTGGGTATATCGCAGAGTGCAAGGAGATCGGCATTCCTGTTCTGCCACCCGATATCAATCATTCGGATGATCCCTTTACCGTTGAGGGGGATGCGATCCGCTTTGGATTGGGTGCTGTCAAGAATGTTGGTCATGGGCTCATTCGCACCATGGTCGCCAAACGCAATGAGGGTGGTGCGTTCCGTTCGCTGGAAGATTTTCTTCAGCGCATGGGTGAGGGAGAGCTCAACAAGCGCGCTGTCGAAAACTTTATCAAATGCGGCGCAATGGATTGCTTTGGTTATCACAGAAGTGAGCTCCTTGCCGTGTATGAGCAGATGATGGACAGCGTCAGCTCGTCCAGAAAGCGCAATATTGAGGGACAGCTTGGACTTTTCAGTATGCTTGCCGAGGATGATAAGGCGGCGGCGATCCCCATTCCGAAACTGCCTGAGAAGCCAAAGGGCGACCTTCTTCTCATGGAAAAGGAAACGACAGGCATCTATATTTCGGGACATCCGATGGATGATTACCGCCAATACCTGAAAAATACGCACGTTGTGCCGATCGGCGCGCTGATGGAGGAAGAAAGCCCCTATTCGGATGACCAGATCGTGTCTGTTGCGGGGATCGTGCAGGCTGTGAAGATGAAATCGACACGGAATAACTCCATGATGGCGTATGTCACGGTGGAAGATGATACCGCGGCGATCGAAATGCTTGCTTTTTCCAATGTGCTTGGGCAGTACGGCGGTTATTTGCGCGAGAATAGTGCCGTTGTGATCACGGGACGGCTCAGCATTCGCGATGAGAAAGAGCCGCAAATCGTCATTAACCGCGCGCGCCCCATCTCTGACTATGCGTCCGAAGAAGCACAGCAACAGCGCGTGGTCAATGCACCCGAAAAACCGATCGCGGGTACGCTCTATCTGCGTCTGCCGAGCGAAGATACCGTGCTTTATCCGAAAGTTCGCGCGATCATCAATATGTTCCCCGGGGAGAGCGCCGCAGTGCTTTTCTTTGCGGATACCCGCGCGCGGCGCGGAAGCCGTTGCCAAATCCGAGAAACGATGCTAAATGAACTGAAAAAAGTCCTCGGAGAAGAAAGTGTTGTAATAAAATAGCTTCCGTTTTGTAATTATTTGTGATATAATACACCTTTGGAGGGAGTGGACGCTTTGAAAAAAAGAATACTTGCCGTTTCACTCCTAGTGCTCTCGCTTTTGCTCAGCGCCTGCGACGCGGGAACGATCGAGCAGATGTATCGTCTGCCAAAACGCTCCCAGTCGTATCAGAATTTGCAGGCAGCGATCGACCGCGCAATGGGCGACCTTAGCTACTGCGGACCGACTGCGGGCGAAAACCAGCAGACGGTTCAGCTTGCGGATATCGATGGCGACGGTGCGGATGAATATCTGCTCTTTGCGAAGGGAGATGCCGAATACCCGCTTCACATTCTGGCGTTTGCGGAACAGGGGGCGGAATTCGTGCTCCTGTCTGATATCGCGTGCCTTGGCTCTGGATTTGACCGAGTTGAATATGTCGATATGGATGGCAATGCAGGGCTTGAGATCGTCGTTGGGCGGCGATTGAGCGATGATTTAATGGGTGCGGTATCGGTCTTTACATTCGCAAATGGAGAGGCGGAGCAACTCATTTCCTCGAATTACAGCAAGTTCTTGACCTGCGACATCGATTCGGATGGAAAAGGGGAGCTCGTGATCTTGCGCGAGGGGGACGATGATACGCAAAAGGGTATTGCGATCATGTACGATCACAGCGCAGGTGCGATGAACCGTTCCCGTGAAGTCGAGCTTTCGCAAAGTGCTGCCAATATCAAGCGCATCATGCTTGGTGCGCTCCACGGTGGTACGCCTGCGGTGTATGTTGCAAGCTCGTCCGATGGTGAAATGCTTGTGACGGACGTCTTTGCTATGAAAAATGATGTGTTTTCCAACATCTCCTTCTCCAACGAATCTGGCACAAGCGTTGCGACATTGCGAAACTACTACGTTTATGCGGACGACATCGATGAGGATGGTATTCTGGAACTTCCGAGCCTGGTCCGCGTGAATGCCCGAACGGTATCGGCGCAGAAGCAATATCTCATCCGCTGGTTTTCGCTGGATATTGACGGTGCAGAGATCGATAAATGCTATACATTCCACAATTTTGATGCAGGATGGTATATCCTGCTCGACAGCGACCATGCACCGCACATGACCGTTGAGCAGGAGAATGAGAAAACTTCCTTTTTCGTGTGGGATCCTGCACAGGAGAATGCGACTTGCGTATTCTCGATCACAGCACTCACGGGCGAAAGTCGCGAGGAAATAGCGGCACAGCGCCAAATGCGCATCCTCTATCATGGAGAGAGCGTGCTTTATGTGGCGCAGATCGAAGCGGGTGCCGCACCGCTCGGCATTACCGAGCAAACGTTAGTCAATGCCTTCCGACTGATCCATCAGGAATGGAAAACGGGAGAAACATAAGAGGTAGAAGTATGAAAAAAGTTTTGATCATGGAAGATGAGGCAAATATCCGCTCCTTTGTGGTTATCAACCTCAAGCGTGCAGGCTACGATGCCATTGAAGCGGCAACTGGTCCTGAGGCACTTACTGCCATCGAGGAGAACCCCGATATCGGTGTTGCGATCCTAGACATCATGGTTCCCGAGATCGACGGTTTCGAGGTATGTCGCCGCATCCGCGCGACCAATAAGCAGATGGGCATCATCATGCTGACCGCTCGCACGCAGGAGATGGATAAAGTCACGGGTCTTATGACAGGTGCGGATGATTATGTGACGAAGCCTTTTTCTCCCGCAGAATTGACGGCGCGCATCGATGCGCTCTACCGCCGCATCGGTGGTGACAGCAATGCAAGCTCTGAGCTTCTGATGCAAGGTCCGTTCGTGATGAATACCCGCAATCACACGCTGGAAAAGAACGGAAATCGTATTCGTCTGACGCAGGTCGAGTATGCCATTTTGAAGCTCTTTATGCAAAACCCTGGCCGTGCGCTTTCGCGTGAAGACATCCTCTCCTCCGTTTGGGGACGCGATTACGAGGGCGAACTTAAAATCGTGGATGTCAACATCCGCCGTCTGCGTATCAAGATCGAGGATGACACGGCAAATCCGACCTATATCACAACTGTTTGGGGTTTGGGCTATAAGTGGGGCGCTTAAAGCGGGAGAGGGCATTCATGTCTAAGAAAAAGGATAGTGGATTGCGCCGAAGATGGATGCTCAATACCGTCGGCGTCATCTTTGCGCTTGGCATGGTATTCGTTTTTGCAGTTACGGCAACGTTTGCGACGTATTACTACGCCAATCTACGCTCGGATATGTTCAGCCGAGCAAAAACCACCACGCAATTTTTTGCAGATTACCTCAACCAGAGCTATCAGTCCTATTATCAGTCCTGCATCACCTATGCGCAGACATTTGCTGACAGCGACCACATCGAGCTCCAATTTATCAATACGCAAGGCATGATCGTCGCTTCCTCTTATGGCGCATGGGCAGGAGAATCGCCCACAACGCCTGAGATCGAGGAAGCGATCCGCACGCGTGGTATTCAGCCCTATGTCGGGAAAGATCCCAATACGGGTGAACGCATCATGGCAGTTTCGAGCCCGATGATCTACATAAATGGCGAGATCATCGGTGTGCTTCGCTACGTCACTTCGACCCGCAGGATCGATGCGCAGATCGCGCAGGTGGCGCTTGTGAGCTTTCTGGCGCTCGTTGTGATGGTGCTCGTGATCGTTCTGAGTAGCAATTATTTCATTCGCTCCGTTATGCAACAGCTTGCGGAGATCACAGAAAAAGCAAAGCGCATCTCGAGCGGATCTTATGGCGTGCAGATCCAGATGCACTACCGCGATGAGATCGGCGAGCTTGCCGAAACGATCAATGAAATGTCCACCAAAATCAGCCAGAATGAAAAAATGCAGTCGGAATTCATTTCCCAGCTTTCTCATGAGCTTCGCACGCCGCTTACCGTTATCAACGGTTGGACGGAGACGCTTCTTGCAGACGACAATATGGATGCAGAAACGCGGCAGGGAATGAAGATCATTTCAAGCGAGGCAAAGCGCCTTACGGAAATGGTGATGGAACTGCTTGATTTTACCCGAATGCAAGACGGGCGTATGACGCTTGCAGTTGAGCAGACAGATATTCGCAGTGAATTTGAAGATACCGTCTTTATGTACAGCACACGTCTGGCGCAGGACGGCATCACGCTGGAACTTTTGGATAATGATGAAGATATCCCGCCCATTGCGTGCGATGCACAGCGTCTGCGGCAGGTGTTTCTCAATATTCTCGACAACGCCGCCAAGCACGGCGGCGCGGGAAAGCGCATCGAGGCTTCGATGCATTATGAAGACAATGCGCTGGTCGTTCGCATTCGCGATTACGGTCAAGGCATTCCAGAGGACGAGCTACCTCTGGTCAAAAAGAAATTTTACAAGGGAAGTTCGTCGGTGCGCGGAAGCGGCATCGGGCTTGCTGTTTGCGACGAGATCGTGGAGATGCATGGCGGTACGCTGACCCTTGAAAATGCACAGGGCGGCGGCACGCTCGTGACCATCCGCATCCCTGCCTGCGAGTAAAGAAAGGAATCCCCCAAATGGCAAAGCAAGAAAACCTCAGCAATGAAAAATTTAAGACTTCGATCGGCGGTCAGGCGCTCATCGAGGGTATCATGATGCGCGGTCCTGAAAAGGATGCGGTCGTCGTCCGCGGAAAGGATGGACTTTCGGTCGAGGTCACGCCGCGGATCGTGCGGAAAAAGGGCTCTTTTGCCACATGGCCGCTGATTCGCGGTGCGGTCAATTTCTTTGATTCGCAGGTCGCAGGTGTCAAAGCGCTCATGCGCTCGGCGGACCTTGCGCCCGAAGAGTATACCGAGGACGAAAAACCGTCAAAATTTGATCTTTGGCTCGAAAAGAAGCTCGGAAATGAAAAATTCCAGAAATTCGTCATCGGATTTGCAGTTTTTCTTGGACTTGCCATGTCGATCGCCCTCTTTTTCCTGCTTCCTGCACTTGTCAGCGCGTTTTTTGACCGCTGGATAAAGAATAATCTGCTCCTTACGCTCTTTGAGGGCATCGTGCGGCTTGCGATTTTTATGGTCTATATGTTCTTAGTGTCACGGATGCAGGAGATGCGGCGCGTTTTCTCCTATCATGGCGCAGAGCACAAGACCATCCGCTGTTATGAAGCGGGACTTCCGCTCACAGTCGAGAATGTGCGCAAGCAGACCCGCTTGCACCCGCGCTGTGGCACAAGCTTCCTGCTTGTGGTAATGATCATTTCGGTGCTTGTGTTTTCTATCGCTTCCTCGCTCCTGCTTGCGATCGTTCCATCGCTTGCCACGATGCGGGAAAATAGCGCCTTTGCCTATCGGCTCATTATGATCGTCTACAAGCTTCTGCTTCTGCCGCTGATCGTTTCCATCACGTATGAGATCAACCGCTGGGTCGGTAGACACGACAATGCATTCACGCGCATTTTGGCAGCTCCTGGAATGTGGATGCAGAACTTTACGACCAATGAGCCCGACGATAGCATGATCGAAGTGGGCATCAAGGCGGTTCAGGCAGTCCTACCTGAGCAGGAGGGCGCTGACCGATGGTAAAACAGTATAGCGAGCTTTATCTTGAAGCGCGCCGTGCATTGCTTGAAAAAGAAGATCCGCAGATCGCCACATGGATGGCGCGTTCGCTCCTTTCTTACATTTCGGGGCATTCTGTGGAATCTCTGCTTGCAGGGCGGGAGCGCTATGCGACCGAGGAAGAGTGCGAAGCGATGGCGCGCGGCATGAAGCGCTTGCTTGCAGGCGAACCGCTTGCATATGTGCTCGGAGAATGGGATTTTTACGGCTTGAAGCTATTCGTGAATGAGAATGTCCTTATTCCACGTGACGATACCTGCGCGGTCACGGCGCTTGCCATCGAACGCGGTATTTTCCTGCCGAATGCACCGCGTGTGCTCGATCTGTGCTGTGGCTCTGGATGCATCGGACTTGCGATCGCCAGCCGCATTAAAGATGCACGTGTGACCCTTGCTGATATCTCAAAAGATGTACTTGCCGTCGCGAAGAAGAATATCGGATATCACAAAATGTCTGGTCGTGTATCCTGCGTACAGCTCGATGCCCGCGAGCGTGCACCTGCTTTTTTGGGAAAATTCGATCTTATCATCTCCAATCCCCCTTATATCACATCTGAAGAGATGCAGACACTTCCCGAAAGTGTCAAGGACTATGAGCCGCATCTGGCACTCTGGGGCGGGGAGGACGGACTGGATTTTTATCGCGCGATCGTATGCAATTTCAGACACGCGCTCAAAGATGGCGGTCTGCTCGCCTTTGAATTCGGTGAGGGGCAGGGCGATGCCATCTGCAATATCCTGACGGAAAATGGATTTACAGTCCTTGAGCGGACTACGGATTATAATGCAACAGAAAGAGCCGTGCTCGCACAGTACGGCGGGAAGGAAGAAAATTATGGCAACGAAAAAGACTGTCTATGAAGCCCCCGCACCTGCATCCGATAAGAAGAAAGCACTTCAAACTGCGCTGAGCCAAATCGATAAGAATTTTGGCAAAGGAACGGTCATGCGTCTTGGCGACCGTCCTGAAATGAATGTCGAGGCGATCCCGACGGGTTCTCTCGCGCTCGATGCAGCACTTGGCATCGGTGGCGTGCCTAAGGGACGTATCATTGAGATTTATGGACCGGAATCTTCTGGTAAGACGACACTTGCCCTGCACATCCTTGCAGAAGCGCAGAAGCGCGGCGGCGAGGTCGCATTCGTCGATGCGGAGCACGCGCTCGACCCTGTGTACGCGGCGGCACTTGGCGTGGACATCGATAACCTGCTCGTTTCTCAGCCCGATACGGGTGAGCAGGCGCTGGAGATCACCGATGCGCTCGTGCGCAGCGGTGCGGTCGATGCCGTTGTCGTTGACTCTGTCGCTGCACTCGTTCCGAAGCAGGAAATTGAGGGCGAAATGGGCGATACGTTCGTTGGCTTGCAGGCAAGACTGATGTCGCAGGCACTTCGCAAGCTCGCTGGTACGATCAATAAGACGAACTGCGTCGTCATTTTCATCAATCAGCTCCGCATGAAGATCGGTGTCATGTACGGCAACCCCGAGACCACCACGGGTGGTAATGCGCTGAAGTTCTATTCTTCCGTGCGCTTGGATGTTCGTCGCGTCGAAGCCATCAAAGAGGGTGGCAATGTCATCGGCAACAAGACCCGCGTCAAGGTCGTGAAGAATAAGGTCGCACCCCCATTCCGTGAAGCATATTTCGACATCATGTACGGCGAGGGCATTTCCAAGTGGAGCGAGCTTGTCGATCTGGCGGTACAAATGGACATCGTGCAGAAGTCTGGTAGCTGGTTCTCGATGGGCGATGAGCGCATCGGACAGGGCGCGGCATCGGTCAAGGAGTATTTGATGAACAATCCCGAGATCGCCGCAGATGTGGAAGCAAAGGTTCGCGAGAATCTGCTCAGAACCTCTTCTGCCGCACCGAAAGCCCCTGCCAAGGCAGCCGAAAAGGCGGTCGCGGTAAGCGCGGACGACTTCGACGATGAGGATTGATGCACTCAAATCCACCCCAGACCGCGCAGAGCGCTATTGGCTGACGCTTGAAAATGGTGAAAAGCTTGCACTCTATCGGCAAACGGTGGAAGATTTTGCGCTTTACGCAGGAAAAGAACTGACGGATGCAGAATTTTCTGCATTGCAGGAGGCGGCGGGCAAAATGTCTGCGAAAATGCGCGCCGTGCGCATCGTATCGGCGAGCAATGTATCTAAGCGCGATCTGGAACAAAGGCTCGTCCGCAAGGGGGAAGACCCTGAGCAGGCGCGCGAGGCGGTCGAATGGATGCAGGAACTGCATCTGATCGACGACAGAACGACTGCGGAGAGCATCGTATCTTCTTGCATCGCAAAAGGGTACGGCTCACAGCGCGCAAAGCAGGCGCTTTATGAAAAGCGCATCCCAAAAGACCTTTGGGACGATGTGCTGGCAGATTACCCTGACCAGTTCGACCGAATTTTAGAATTTCTGCGTGCGCGCCTCGACGAGGATTCGGACGAACGCGAGGTCAAGCGCGCGGTCGATGCCCTCATGCGGCGCGGGCATAACTACGGCGTGATCCGCCGTGCACTCAATACATTCACTTTGGATTCCGACGGATTCATGGAGGATTGACATAGCAATGGCAAATATTGGTTTTATTTCTCTTGGCTGCGCCAAGAATCAGGTTGACTGCGAGCGGATGATGTACCGCGTGCAGGAAGCGGGACATACAGTAAAGGCGGATATCGTCGGAAGTGATGTCGTCGTCATCAACACCTGCGGATTTATCGATTCGGCAAAAAGCGAAGCGATCGATTTCATTTTGCAGACCGCCGCGCTCAAAGCAGAGGGGCTTGTTGGCAAAATTCTCGTTACAGGCTGCCTTTCTCAGCGCTATCAGGACGAGATCGTTAAGGAGATGCCCGAAGTTGATGGTATCCTCGGCACGGGAAGCTACACCGAGATCGTTCCTGCGATCGAAGCGCTTCTTGCAGGGGAGCGCGTGTGTGAGTTCGGCTCGATCGATGCACCTGAGCAGGAAACTGGGCGCATTCTGACGACACCTGAGCACTATGCATTCATTAAGATCGCAGAGGGCTGTGACAATCATTGCGCTTATTGCGTCATCCCGTCGCTTCGCGGAAAATTCCGTTCGCGCGCAATGGATGATGTACTTTACGAGGCGCGACTGCTTGCCGCGTCGGGTGTCAAGGAGCTGATCGTGGTCGCGCAGGACACGAGCCGCTACGGCACGGACCTCCCTGAGCATAAGCGCCTGCTTCCTGAGCTTCTGCATGCACTTTGCCAGATCGAGGAGCTTCATTGGGTGCGCGTGCACTATGTGTATCCCGATGAGATCGATGATGCCTTTATCGATGTGATGGCAAATGAGCCGAAGATCGTAAAATATCTCGATATCCCCATCCAGCATTGCAACAGCGATATCCTGCGGCTGATGAATCGCCGTGGTGACGGTACATATTTGCGAGAACTTTTTGCGAAACTTCGTGCGCGCATTCCCAATATCGTGCTCAGAACGAGCGTGATCACAGGTCTGCCCGGCGAAAGCGAAGCAGAATTTGCGGAACTTTGCGAATTCCTGCGCGAGCAGAAGCTCGAGCGCGTGGGTGCATTCCCGTTTTCGCCCGAGGAGGGCACACCTGCCGCAGAAATGGAGCACGTGGACAGCGATACCGCGCAGGCGCGTGCGCAGAGCATCGAGATGATCCAGTCTGCGATCATGGATGCCTATAATGAAGCGATGATCGGCAAAACAGTCGAGGTTCTTGTAGATGGCTATGATGAAGAGCAGGAGCAGTTCTTTGGACGTACCTTTGCTGATTCGCCCGAAATCGACGGACGCGTATGGATCGCTTCAGAGGAAAGCGTTCGCGAGGGCGATTTCGTGCAGGTGAAGATCGATGGATGCATCGATGGCGATTTGAGCGGCTATGTGATCGAGGAGGAATAAGCGTGACGACTGCAACCAAAATTACATTAGTGCGTGTATTTTTAGTACCTGTTTTTCTGGTGCTCATGTATTTGAGCGGTGGCGTGAGCAATGTGTGGATGTGGCTTTCGCTTGCCGTATTCATCATTGCCTGCCTGACGGACTTTGTCGATGGTCAGATCGCCCGCAAGCAGAATCAGGTCAGCGACCTTGGAAAATTCCTTGACCCCCTTGCTGATAAACTCCTGACCATTGCGGCTATGTCGATGTTTGTCGAGTGGGGTGTGATGCCCGCTTGGACACTCGTGATCGTGCTAGCGCGTGAATTTGCCGTATCGGGTCTTCGCATGATCGCCGCTCCAAAGGGAAAGGTGATCGCGGCTGGCTGGGGTGGCAAGGTCAAGACGGCTTCTACCATGGTCGGACTTTGCTTCATGATGGGCTTCCCGCAGGTCGCGTGGCTGAGCACCGTGGTGATCATCATGGTCGTTGTGACGACGGTTTATTCTGGTGTTGAGTATTTCGTTCAGAACTGGAATTGCTTGATTGACTAATAAAAGGGTGTGTTGCGTATTTGCAACACACCTTTTGCATTATAGGAGCGCTTCGAGTTTTTGCCTATTTTCTTCGCTCAGTTCGGTCAAGGGCAGGCGGCATTTTCCGCAGTCGTAACCGATGCATTGCATCGCGGCTTTGATGGGGATGGGATTGACCTCGCTAAAAAGCGCCTGCATAAGCGGGAAAAGCTGCATATGCAGCGATGCGGCGGTATCAAAATCGCCATCGCACGCGGCAAGTGCCATCGCCTGCGTTTGCAGGGGCTTGACATTCGAGAGCACAGAGATCACGCCCCTTGCACCGATGGAAATCGCGGGCACAGCAAGCGCGTCATTTCCTGACCAGACGGAAAAGCTTTCGGGACATTCGTGTAGGATCTTCCCGATTTTTTCAAGATCGGTCGAAGCTTCTTTCACACCAATGATATTTGGGGTCGTACTCAAACGCTGATAGACCTCCACAGGGATATCTATGCCTGTGCGCGATGGAACGTTGTAAATGATGATCGGGATATGTACCGCGCGTGCGACCGATCCATAATGGCGGATGAGCCCCTCGTTTGTTGCTTTGTTGTAGTACGGACTGACGACCAGAAGCCCGTCTACGCCACATCTTTCCACCGCCATGCTGAGCGCAACGGTGTGCGACGTGTCGTTGCTTCCTGTTCCTGCTATGATCTTGCATCCGTCGCCAACGAATGCCTTGGCGCGGCGGAATATCTCGAGCTTTTCATCGTCGGAAAGTGTGGGGGATTCGCCCGTTGTTCCGCATAGTACAATGGTTTTGATGCCCGCCGCAACTTGACGTGCGATGAGCTGCTCCAGCATGGGATAATTCACGTTTTCACCGAGAAATGGTGTGACAAGCGCCGTGCACGCCCCTTGAAAGAAAATCGATTCCATAAATTGATACCTCCATGACCAGTCTATGCAGAGCTGTTCCGTTTCGCGAGAAATCAAGACCACAAAAGCGGAAATGTTTTTCTGCATCCATATGCTATAATCTCAGTACGGTCGTAAAGAAACGAAAAGGAAGGACAAGCACATGAAAAAGATCATTCAAGAAAGCCTTTCCTATATTGAAGAAAATTTGCTCACCGAGATCACTGCCTCAGAGCTTGCAGAACGCGCGGGATATACGCTGTTCCACTATTATCGTATCTTCCAAAAAGAAGTAGGCAAGCCTGTCATGCATTATATTCAGCACAGGCGGCTTCTTCATGCGATCTATGAGATCGGGCAGGGGAGAACAGGGATCGATGTGGCGCTTCGGTATGGATTTGATACGTATGCTGGATTTTATCGCGCGTTTATACGGGAATTCGGCTGTCCACCCTATGTGTTTCTGCACCGATATCCACTTAGACGACCGCTTCTGGTCGAACAGCAAAAGGAGGGGACGACGATGAGCATTCGTCATATATCAAAATTCTTGCACTTCTGGAATATGGAAACCGAGCAAGTGACTTATGTTTTTGATGCAGGGTCAGGAGATCATTGTGAGGATGTTTTTTATGTTGGGGAGCACTTCGTGCTCAAACTTACGCCCAATGTAAATAGGATCCGCAAGGAAAAAGAATTCTCGGAAAAACTCAGAGCGGCAGGTGTGTGCTGTGCGGAGTTGATCGGGACAAACGATGGACGCGACTGGATAGAGGAAGATGGCATTTATTATTACATGATGTCACGCTTAAAAGGAGAGCCTCTTTGCGCAGAGAAACTCAGTTTTTCATACGAAGATGCACGCTATGTTGGAGAAATGCTTGGACAGCTTCATCTTATCCTTGCCGAGATCGATACGGATGCAGAACAGGCAGATCTTTTGCAGACGCTGAAAAGCTGGGCGATCCCTGCTGTAAAAGCGATCTTGCCTAAGCAAAAAGCTTTTTGGGATGCGTTTCTGGAGCGATTTTCCGAGCTTTATCCGCTTCTTCCACAGCAGATCATTCATCGTGATCCGAATCCTGCAAATATCATCTGCACAGAAAATGCGTGGGGCGTCCTCGATTTTGAGCTTTCGGAGAGGAATGTTCGTATCTATGACCCGTGCTATGCCGCAACTTCGATCCTATCTGAACAATTCGACAAGGCACACGAGCACTGGTTTGCGACATATCATGCGATCTTTGACGGATACGACAGCGTGGTGAAGCTGACGGATGCAGAGCGCGAGGCAAGTGCCTATGTCACGCTAGCAAATCAGATCGTTTGCACGGCTTGGTTTTCAGAGCAGGAAAAGTATGCAGACTTGTACCGCGTGAATCGCGAAATGACCGAATGGCTTATCGACAATTTTGAAAAATTGAAACTGGATTAAGTGTTAAGCAGGCGTGCCCCAAGCGGGACACGCCTTTTTGCCTGCGCAAAAATATTATGGTGGATTTTTGGAAAAGAATATGTTATACTTGTAGAATCTATATATGAAGAGGACGAACGCTATGAAAACCCATGATTTTTGGTACGATCTTCCCGAAGAACTGATCGCACAAACGCCGCTTGAAAAGCGCGATACTTCGCGCCTGATGGTTCTTGACCGCGAAACAGGCGAGATCACGCACAAGCATTTTTATGATATCCTCGATTATCTCAATGCGGGCGACTGCCTCGTTATGAACGATTCTCGCGTGCTTCCTGCGCGTCTGCTTGGCCATCGCCCCACGGGCGGTGCTGTTGAAGTGCTTCTCCTGCGCGATCTTGGCAACAAGCGCTGGGAGTGCCTGTGCAAGCCCGGCCGCAAAATGCAGGTCGGTAGTGAAGTGATCTTCGGTAATGGAGAGCTTACCGCGCGCGTGGCAGAGGTGCAAGAGGACGGAAACCGCATTGTTGAATTCGACTATGAGGGCATCTTCCTCGAGACGCTGGAACGCCTTGGAAAAATGCCGCTTCCGCCGTATATTAAAGAGGAACTGCACGATCAGGAGCGCTATCAGACGGTCTATTCCCGTGAAGTCGGCTCAGCAGCTGCACCGACAGCGGGATTGCACTTTACAAATGACCTTCTTGATAAGATCCGTGCAAAAGGGGTAAAGACGGCATTTGTCACGCTCCACGTTGGTCTTGGAACGTTCCGTCCTGTTAAAGCGGAGGAGATCGGTGAGCATCATATGCACAGCGAGCTTTGCATGATCTCGCAGGAAACGGCGGATATTCTCAACGAAACGAAGAAAAACGGCGGGCGTATCATCTGCGTCGGCACGACTTCCTGCCGAACGCTCGAATCCCTCGTCTGCGACGATGGAACATTCGCCCCGCGCTCCAAGTGGACAGATATTTTCATCTTCCCAGGATACACCTTTAAGGCAATGGATGCACTCATTACGAATTTCCATCTTCCCGAGAGCACGCTCGTGATGCTCGTCTCCGCATTTGCAGGGCGTGAGCACGTGCTCCATGCCTATGAAACAGCAGTTTCCGAGCGTTACCGATTCTTCAGCTTCGGGGATGCGATGTTTATTGCTTCGACCAATGACAGAAAGTGAGGATTTCCATGTTTGAACTGAAAAAAACTGAGGGCGCGGCACGGCGCGGTGAATTTACCTGTGCACACGGAACGGTGCAGACACCCGTGTTTATGAATGTTGGCACGCAGGGCGCGATCAAGGGCGCACTGAGCGCCGAAGACCTGAAAAATATCGGCTGTCAGGTCGAACTTTCCAATACTTACCATCTGCATCTTCGCCCGACCGATAAAGTCGTGCGCCAGATGGGAGGACTGCACAAGTTCATGACTTGGGATGGACCGATTTTGACCGATTCTGGCGGATTTCAGGTCTTTTCGCTTGCGTCGCTTCGCAAGATCAAGGAGGAAGGTGTCACCTTTGCCTCGCATATCGACGGACATAAGATTTTTATGGGTCCTGAGGAAAGTATGCAGATCCAGTCGAACCTTGGAAGCGATATCTGCATGGCATTCGATGAGTGTATCGAAAATCCCTCGCCGCGTGAGTATGTCAAGCAAAGCGTTGACCGCACCTATCGCTGGCTCGTGCGTTGCAAGGCGGAGAACGCGCGGCTCAATGCGCTCCCTGATACGGTAAACCCGCACCAGATGCTCTGGGGCATCAATCAGGGTGGCACGTATGCCGATATTCGCATCGACCATATGAAGCGCATCGCAGATCTTGATCTGCCAGGTTATGCCATCGGCGGTCTTGCTGTCGGTGAGACGGCTGAGGAGATGTACGATATCATCGAGGCGGTCGAGCCACATATGCCGAAAGATAAGACGCGCTATCTGATGGGTGTCGGAACGCCGACGAATATCATTGAAGCCGTTGCGCGCGGTGTGGACTTCTTTGACTGCGTGATGCCTGCGAGAAATGCTCGCCATGCGCGTCTGTTCACATGGGAGGGCGCGATCAATCTGAAAAATGCGAAATATCAGCTTGACGACAGCCCTATCGATCCGCATTGCGACTGCCCTGTGTGCCGCCGCTATAGCAAGGCATATCTGCGCCATCTGTTCATTGCTGACGAGATGCTTGCTATGCGCCTTTCCGTCATGCACAACCTCTATTTCTACAATAAGCTCATGGAGCGTATCCGCGATGCACTCGATGCAGGGCAATTTGAAGCGTTCCGCAGGGAATATTCTGAAAAACTGGCAAGAAGAATTTAATTCCCCCTTGCATTTTGGCAGATTGCTGATATAATAAAAAAGATATCAAACACGAAGGAGATTTTCCCATGTTCCATTTTCTTACCACTACTGCTGATGCAGCAAGCAGCGCAGGCATGATGAGCAGCCTGATCATGATCGCCGTGATGTTCGCTGTTATGTACTTTATCCTCATTCGTCCTGAGAACAAGCGCAAGAAAGAAGCCGAGCAGATGCGTTCCGCAGTCAAGGTCGGCGACAAAATCACCACCATCGGTGGCATCGTCGGCAAGGTCGTTGACGTCAAGGAAGACAAGTTCGTTGTCGAGACTGGCGCAGATCAGGTTCGTATCGAGATGTGCAAGTGGGCACTGAGCAGCAACGAGACGGCTGCTGAGGTCGCAAAGGCACAGCAGAAGAAAGCTGAAGAAGCCAAGGCTAAGGCAAAGGCTGCTAAGAAGGCTGAAAAGAAATAATTTATTGCACATAAAAGGTCGTGTATCGCAAGTAGATACACGACCTTTTGCAAATTTAATTATTATTCCGCTTCGTAATCGAGAATTTCTTTCGCGATATATACAGGGCGGTCTTTCGTCTGCTCGAACGTTCTGCCGACATATTCTCCGATGATCCCAATGCAAAACAGCTGAATGCTTCCCAGAAGTAAGATCAGCACGATGATCGTTGCATATCCTGGGATATCGATGCCCTTGATGAGTTTTTCACCAATGACCCAAAACAGGTACAGCACAGCGGCGAGGGCGGTGCATCCGCCGATATAGGTCGAAAAGCGAAGCGGGGCGGTGGAAAATCCAATGATGCCCTCGACGGCGTAGTTTAATAGTTTCCAGAAACTCCATTTCGTTTTCCCATGTGCACGCTCGCAGGCGGTATAGGGAATGAAGCAGGTTTCATAGCCGATCCATGCAAAGATTCCCTTTGAAAAGCGGTGATATTCGGCAAGTTCGAGGATACTGTCGCGCACACTTCTGCGAAATGTGCGAAAATCGCTCGCATCTGGCTGAAGCTTGACGGTAGAAAGTTTGTTGATGATGCTGTAAAAGCTTTTTTTGAAGAACGAAAGGAGCTTGCTTTCACCGCGCCGATCCTGATAGGCGGCAACGACATCGTATTCGGGTTGCTCATCAAGGATCTTTACCATGTCGAGCACGATCTCTGGGCGCTGCTGAAGATCCGCGTCGATCAGACTGATGTATTCTCCGCTTGCGTGCTGAAGGCCTGCGTAAAGTCCTGCTTCTTTTCCAAAATTGCGGGAAAAAGAGACGATCTTAACAGGGCACGCCTGCGCGGCATAGAGCTTTTTCAAGTTGTGCAATGTAGCATCGCGACTGCCGTCGTCAATAAAAACGATCTCGTAATCAAAGCCGCAACCGTCGAATGCCTGCATGACTGCCTGCTGAAAAGGAACGACGTTTTCTGCCTCGTTGTAACACGGGACGATCAGGGATAATTTCATATGCATCCTCTCACTTGATTCAAAATATCATCTCCATTATAGAAGAAAAAAGCAGGCACGTCAACAGGATTTTTGGGTTGACAAGCACACGAAAATATGATAATTTATCCATATAAAAAGCGAAGAAGGGGAGTTTCTGCTTTATTTTCCTTTCAGAGAGCGCTCGGTCGGTGCAAGGGCGCAGGAAGCAAGGCAGTTTGTCGCCCCAGAGCTCATTTCCTGAACGCACAGTAGGGAAATGCGGGTAAGCCCGTTACAGCGTTTGAGTGCCCGAAGTTCGGGAATTCAGGTGGTACCGCGGATGCTATTCGCCCTGAGAATTTTCTCAGGGCGTTTTTTGTTTCCGTCCTGAAAGCAAACTCAAACAAAGGAGAAATATCAAATGGCAAGAGAATTACCGAAGATCTATGAGCCGCAACAGGTCGAAGACCGCATCTATAAGATGTGGGAGCAGGGCGGCTACTTCAAACCGCAGGGCAAGGAGAATGCCAAGCCCTTTACCATCGTGATGCCGCCCCCCAACGTCACAGGTCAGCTCCACATGGGTCACGCGATGGACGCGACGCTTCAGGATACCCTCATCCGCTTCAAGCGTATGCAGGGATATGATGCGCTGTGGGTCCCTGGCGTTGACCATGCGGGCATCGCGACCCAGATCAAGGTCGAGGAAGAACTGCGCGTGAAAGAGGGTCTTACCCGCTATGACCTCGGACGCGAGAAGTTCCTCGAGCGCGTGTGGGATTGGAAGCATAAGTACGGCAACCGCATCGTTGAGCAGCAGAAGAAGCTCGGTGCATCCTGCGACTGGGATCGCGCGCGCTTTACCATGGATGAGGGCTGCTCCAAGGCAGTGCGCGAAGTGTTCGTTTCCCTGTACGAAAAGGGTCTTATCTACAAGGGAAGCCGCATCATCAACTGGTGTCCGCATTGCGTGACGGCACTTTCTGATGCCGAAGTCGAGTATATCGACAAGCCCGGCCATCTGTGGCACATCCGCTATCCGCTCGCTGACGGCTCGGGTGAGGTGATCGTTGCGACTACCCGTCCTGAGACGATGCTCGGCGATACGGGTGTTTGTGTCAACCCGAACGACGCACGTTATCAGGACATCGTCGGCAAAAACGTGATCTTGCCCCTTGTCAATAAGCAGATCCCCATTGTCGCTGACGACTATGCGGAAATGGAATTCGGCACAGGCTGTGTCAAGATGACACCTGCGCACGACCCCAACGACTTTGAAGTTGGTCTGCGCCATAATCTCGAAGTGATCCGCGTCCTCGACGACAATGGCAAGGTCAATGCCCTTGGTGGAAAATACGAAGGTATGGATCGCTACGACGCGCGTAAAGCGATCGTTGCCGACCTCGAAGCGGGCGGCTATCTTGTTAAAATCGAAGAGCATCAGCACAATGTCGGCACGTGCTACCGTTGCCACAATGATGTTGAGCCCATCATTTCTGCACAGTGGTTCGTGAAAATGAAGCCCCTTGCAGAAAAGGCAATCGAGGTCGTCAAGAATGGGGAGACGAAGTTCGTTCCCGACCGCTTCTCGAAGACCTATATGAACTGGATGGAAAATGTCCGCGACTGGTGCATTTCCCGTCAGCTTTGGTGGGGACATCAGATTCCCGCATGGACGTGCGCAGACTGCGGCCACATCACCGTGTCCCGTGAGGATGCCTGCAAGTGCGAAAAGTGCGGCTCGACCCACATCACCCACGAGGAGGATGTGCTCGACACTTGGTTCAGCTCCGCGCTCTGGCCCTTTGAGACGCTCGGCTGGCCTGAAAAAACCGAGGATTTCGAGCGCTTCTATCCCAATGACGTGCTCGTGACGGGCTATGATATCATCTTCTTCTGGGTCGCGCGTATGATCTTCTCTGGCTGTGAGCATACAGGCAAAGCACCGTTCCACACCGTGCTCATTCACGGTCTCGTGCGCGACAATCAGGGTAGAAAGATGTCCAAATCTCTCGGAAACGGCATCGATCCGCTCGAAATGATCGAAAAATACGGCTGTGATGCACTCCGTATGAACATGGTCACGGGCAATTCCCCAGGAAATGATATGCGCTTCTATGTTGAGCGCTGTGAAGCAATGCGCAACTTTGCCAATAAGCTCTGGAACGCTTCCCGCTATGTGCTCATGAATCTGGGCGAGGATGCAAAGAATGCACTTCCCGCCACGGATAAGCTCGAGATCGCAGATAAATGGGTGCTCAGCAAGCTCAATACGCTCATTGCCGAAGTGACGGACAATATGGAGCACTATGAGCTTGGCGTTGCCATCCAGAAGATCTACGACTTCATTTGGGATACCTATTGTGACTGGTATATCGAGCTGACGAAGGCACGTCTTTACTCCGAGGACGCTGAGCGCAAACAGACGGCGATCTCCGTCCTTGTCTATGTGCTCGATCAGGTCCTGCGCCTGCTGCATCCGTATATGCCATTCATCACCGAAGAGATCTGGCAGTCCATCCCCCATGAGGGCGATGCGCTGATCGTTGCCCAGTGGCCCGTGTATCAGGAAAGCCTGAATTTCAAGGCGGAAGAGGATCACATGGAATCCGTTATGGATGCAATCCGCGCGATCCGTGCACGCCGTACCGAAATGAACGTGCCCCCGTCAAAGAAAGCGGCGCTCTATATCCTCACCTCCAAGCCGCAGACTTATATCGAGGGCGAGGGCTTCATGCAGCGTCTTGCCTATGCCGACACCGTGACTATTCTCGACCATGAGCCTGAGAATCTCGATGGCATGGTTACGATCACCACCCCCGATGCTAAGCTCTATATTCCCATGGGACAGCTCGTGGATGTTGCCAAGGAGCTCGAGCGCATCGGCAAGGAGCTCGAAAAGGCACGCAAGTTCCAGACTTCCCACGAAAGCAAGCTGAGCAACGCAGGATTTGTCTCCCGCGCACCCGAGGCGGTCGTTGCCGTCGAGCGTGAAAAGGCACAGAAGAACAAAGATCTCATCGCCCAGCTCGAAGCGTCCTACGCTTCTATGCAGAAAATGGCTTGATCGCTCAATAAAGAAAAGGTTGTACGTTTTTACGCGTACAACCTTTTTTGTTTTACCCGCGAATTCTGGGGAAAACGGTCTCCTCAAGCCACTCAGGTTCATGCCCCTGATAGGCAAGGAAATCGTTTCTCGATGCAAAGAGCGAGTATACCTGTTCCGTCAGCTTTGCATATTCCGATGCCTGCGCGGCATCGCCATTTACGCGGTAAAGTTCCGAAATGCGGGAAAGCATATCCAGAAGATCGTCGCGGCAGATGCCTGCATTCATTTTTGCCGCACGCATTGCATCGTCGCCGCTGAGCAGATTTGCAACGAGTCCCAGCTTGCTGAAATAGAGTTCGGGGATCTTTTCGAGTGTTTCTTTGGTAAGATCGTTCTGCCCCATCTCGCGGTATGTTTCTGCAAGGATGCGAAGAACGTCGTACTTCACCTCGTCCATCCGCGTGATCTCAAGAATGGATTTGCAGATGCTGATGACCTCGCTACTGCGCTCAGGCGAGCGCATCGTGTAAAGCAAATTGTTCAGGATGATCTCATTACCGGGGTACTGCTTCAGACCGTCCCGCAGGATCTGTTCTGACTTTTTCGGGTCGGAGAAGCGGTACTGCGCAGCTTCTTCGCAGATCTTGCTGACCTTTTCTTCCTGCTCGAGCAGGTTGAAGCTGAAAAGCTCGTCAGTCGATACTTCAAAGAACGACGCAAGTGCGGGGATCAGAGCAACATCGGGCATGGTGTCGCCATTTTCCCATTTGCTGACTGCCTGAAAGCTAACGCCCAGATACTGCGCGAGCACTTCCTGCGAGATGTTTCTGGATTTGCGCAATGTGCGGATCTTTTCGCCTAATTGAATATACATGATGATTATCTCCTTTTTTCTTTTCTTGCTGCAGCGTACTGTCAGTATACCATGAAGTGCGGATATTTCAATAAAACAGACTTTGAGAATTTTTCTACTTCCAGTTGAATTGGACGTTTTTTGCTTCTATGCCCCCATTCCGACGGAAAAAGTATTTCCCATGGTTTATACTGATATCGGCAATTACCAGAAGGAGGAAATGCTATGCATTTTACAAGTTTTTTGCAAAACGGGCAGTTGACCGTTGCACTCACAGGAGAGATCGATCACCATTGTGCGAAATCTTACATTCAAGCGATCACCGCAAAAATCGAGGCGTATACCCCTGAAGTTTGTGTTCTTGATTTTTCGGAGGTCTCTTTTGTAGATTCCTCGGGCATCGCTGTCGTTATCAATGCCCTGCGGGGTATGACGCAGATCGAGGGGCGATTGCTTCTGACAGGGATCGCGCCGCAGCCGATGCGCGTATTTCGTGCTTCGGGGATCGACAAACTCGTTGAGATCAAGGAGGCTGTATCATGAAATTTGGAAACTATATGATTTTGGACTTTCCGAGCAAATCGACGAATGAAGCATTTGCCCGAAGCGCGGTGGCGTGCTTTGCGGCGCAAATGGATCCTACGCTCGAGGAGCTGGGTGACATCCGTACCGCTGTTTCAGAAGCGGTCACGAATTGCATCGTCCATGCTTATCCGAATGCGCTTGGAAATATCACGCTTCGCTGCCGCATTCTAAAGGACAATGTGCTTGATATCGTCGTAAAGGACAAAGGGGTTGGCATTGCAAATGTGGACGAAGCACGCCGCCCAGCCTACACGACTGGCGGGAGTGAGCGAAGTGGCATGGGCTTTACCATTATGGAAAGCTTTATGACGGAGCTCGAGATCACATCCGTCGCGGGTAAAGGAACGACGGTGCATATGCGCCGTAAACTTCAGCGACGGCAATGACGCACACACAAATGCTCATCTCGCGATCGCAAGCGGGAGATCGTGAGGCGACCGATGCCCTCGTGCAGGAGAATACGGGACTGATCTGGTCGGTGGCGAAGCGATTTATCGGGCGCGGAGCAGAGATGGATGATCTGTATCAGCTCGGATGCCTCGGATTTCTCAAAGCGGTCGAGGGGTTTGACCAAAGTTTCGGAACGCAGTTTTCGACCTATGCCGTGCCGAAGATCGCGGGCGAGATCCGACGGTTTTTGCGCGACGATGGAGCGGTCAAGGTCTCGCGTAGTCTGAAAGAGCAGGCATTTTCGATCCGTTCGACACGGGCACGTCTTACCAATGCGCTCGGGCGCGAGCCGAGCGTGCAGGAGCTGGCGCGGCAAATGGGGCTGACGGTCGAGGAGATCGCGCTTGCCGAGGCGGCAACTGCGGCAACCGAATCCATCCAGCGCGAAAGCGGGGAAGAGGGATTTGCGCTCGAAGATGTGCTGACGGATACCGAATCCGAGGAACGCATGGTTGAGCGCATCGCGCTCAAACAGGCGATCCTTCAGCTCCCTGAGCGCGAACAAACGGTGGTGAAGCTTCGCTATTTCCATGCGCTCACGCAGGAGCGCGTTGCGCGGGTGCTTGGGGTCAGTCAGGTGCAGGTGTCGCGCATCGAAAAGCGTGCGCTCATGCTTCTGCGCGAATTGCTTGCGGAAAAATAAAGGAATGATGTTTTTCCTCTTTACCTTTTGACGAAAATGCGGTAAAATAGTCGTATCTATTTTATGGACAGGTGCGACTATGAACGAAAATCTTGATGAACGATTCCTGACTGCGCGGCATCACTATATTGCGGCGCAGTTTGCAGGACTGAATGATATGCAGCAGGAAGCAGTCCTAACTACCGAAGGACCGCTGCTTTTGCTTGCAGGTGCAGGAAGCGGAAAAACGACGGTGCTCATCAATCGGATCGCGAATTTGATGCGTTTCGGAAGAGGAAGCGACTGCAATGAGATCCCCTATGGGATCACCGAGAATGATGTTTGCTTCCTCGAGCAGCTCGGAAGCGACCCGAGCGAGGAAGAGACTTACCGCGCGGATCAGCTCTGCGCCGTCGAGCCCGCTGTGCCGTGGAGCATCATTGCCATCACCTTTACGAATAAGGCGGCAAATGAAATGAAAGAGCGCCTTTCGCGTCTGCTCGGTCCGCAGGCGCAGGATATCTGGGCGATGACCTTTCATTCGGCGTGCTGTCGCATCCTGCGGCGCGATATTGAGCGTTTGGGTTACACGCGCAGCTTTACCATCTATGATTCGTCTGATTCTGAGCGGATCATGAAAGACATCATCAAAGACATGGGTCTTGACGATAAGACGTTCCCCGCGAAGTACGTCCTTGGCGCGATCAGTCGCGAAAAGGACAAGATGGTATCGCCTGACGAAATGCTCGAGCGCGCTGAAGCAACAGGGGATTTACGCGCGCTGCACATTGCGCGCGCGTATGTCAAATATCAGACACGGCTCAAAGAGAACAATGCGCTTGATTTCGATGATATCATTTTTGTCACCGTTCGGCTTTTGCAGGAAAACGAGGATGTCCGTCGTTATTACCAGAAGAAATTCCGCTATGTGCTCGTGGATGAGTATCAGGATACGAACCATATGCAGTATTTGCTCACAAGCTTGCTTGCGGGCGGGCATGAGAATATCTGCGTCGTGGGTGATGACGACCAGAGCATCTACCGCTTCCGTGGCGCAACGATCGAAAATATCCTCAATTTTGAAAAGCAGTACCGTGGTAGCCGTACCATTCGCTTGGAGCAGAACTACCGCTCGACACAGGCGATCTTGAATGCGGCAAACAGCGTCATCTCCCATAACCTCGGTAGAAAGGGCAAGCGTCTTTGGACGGCAAATGGCGAGGGTGACCCCATCACCGTATACGAAGCTTACGACGAAGGCGCGGAGGGTAATTTCGTCGCAGGAAAGATCATTTCCGAATCAAAAGGAAAGAATTTTAAGGATTTTGCGATCCTCTACCGCACGAATGCACAGTCGAACGCCCTTGAATTTGCACTCAAACGCAATGCGATCCCTTACCGCGTGATCGGCGGCACGCGCTTTTTTGACCGTGCCGAAGTCAAGGATATGCTCAGCTATCTTTGCGTGATCAACAATCGCGCGGATGATCTGCGCCTCAAGCGCATTATCAACAATCCACCGCGCGGTTTGGGCGCGAAAACCATCGAAACAGCAGAGCGTTTGGCGCAATCTTCCCAGCTTTCGCTCTATCAGGTCGTTTCTGATCCGTATTCCTATGCTTCGCTCGAAAAGCCCGCCATGAAGCTGATGCAATTCAGCGCGCTGATCGAGGGACTTGCAGAACTGCTTGAAAACGGCATGAGTTTGCCTGATTTTTATGAGGAACTTCTCATTCGCACGGGGTATACCGATATGCTTCAGGCGAAGGACACGGAAGAAAACAAAACGCGCCTTGAAAACGTGCGCGAGTTAAAATCGAGCATCCATTCCTATGTCGAAAATGCCGACGTTCCGTCGCTTGCGGGCTTCCTTGAAGAAATCGCGCTTTATACCGATCTTGAGCAGTATAACGAGGGCGACGATGCTGTCGTGATGATGACGATGCACTCGGCTAAGGGTCTGGAATTTCCCAATGTGTTCCTCGTGGGCTTTGAAGATGGACTTTTCCCCGGTGTGCGCGCCATCGGTGATGCAGAGGAGATGGAAGAAGAACGCAGACTTTGCTACGTTGCCATCACTCGCGCAAAGAAGCACCTGTACATCAGCCATGCAAAACAGCGTATGCTCTACGGCAGAACGAGCGCGGCACTTCCGTCGCGTTTTCTCAAAGAGATCCCCGAGGAATGCATCGAACGCAAGGGCGGCTTCCGCAAGGTCGAGATCCTTGACCGCAACGAAGATGGTCGTTACCCGAGCTATGGAAGCTACGCATCCTATAAGCGCGAGCCGAAAAAGCCGAGCGAACTGCGCACTGCGGTGACCAGACCTGAGAATTCGACCTATCTGGAGCTAAATAAGGGCGATATGGTATCCCATGCGGCATTTGGCAGGGGACTTGTGCTCTCCGTTATGAAAATGGGCGGGGATGCGTTGCTCGAAATTGCCTTTGACGACATTGGTACGAAAAAGCTTATGGCAAAAACCGCTTCCGCGCACATGAAAAAGCTGTAATACTTCGTCTGTTCGGTGCATACCCTTTCTGGGGGGATGTGTATGAAACGCTGGTTGCGCAGGATATTGCTTGTGCTTTTCTTCATTTTCATAGCGCTCATTGCGTGCTATGGACTGCTTCGCGGGCAGTTTGATGCCATCATTCGCGACCTTGCGGAAACGCAGGTGCGCAATAGCACATCCGACCTGACAAACGATGCGATCGCAAAGCAGATCGAAAACGGAAATATCCGCTATGACCGCATCGTTTACTTTGAAAAAGACTTAAATGGGCGCATTACCGCGCTAAAGACGAATATTTCAGAAGTAAATCGCCTAAAAACAGACATCTTAAATATTATCAACGATGAGATACTTGCACTCGACAGCTCCGATATCGGCATTCCCATCGGCAGTATCTTCCTGCCTGAGCTATTTTCGGGGAAAGGTATCGTGATCCCAGTGCACATTCTGGCGATCCGCAATGCAGATGCAAACTTTGTGAGCCATTTTTCAGAGGCGGGCATCAACCAGACGCTCCATCAGGTGATGATGGAAGTCGGGATCGATGTTTCCGTTCTGATCCTTGGCAAAACTACCAGCTTTTCCATGCAGAGCGAGGTCGTCGTAGCGGAGACGGTGATCGTTGGTGAGGTGCCACAAACTTACCTGCAAACAGGAGGAAGCTATGGATCCGAAAGAGAGAATTGACGAACTGACAGCGCTTTTGACGCAAGCCAATTACCGCTACTATGTTCTGGATGATCCCGAAATGCAAGATTTTGAATATGACCATTTACTGCGCGAGCTAGAGGAGCTTGAGCAGGCGCATCCTTTGCTTGCGCATATCGATTCGCCGACGAAGCGTGTCGGCGGTGAGGCGCTCAGCGAATTTCAGAAAGTCGAGCACCCCGTGCAGCTCAATTCGCTACAGGATGTTTTTTCCGTTGAGGAACTCAGTGAATTTCTCGCACGAATGGAAGAGGTCGCGCCCAACGCCGCCTTTTCTGTTGAGCCAAAAATCGACGGTCTTTCCGTCGCGCTTGAATATGTTGACGGGAAATTCGTCCGTGGCGCAACCCGTGGTGACGGCAATACGGGTGAGGATGTCACCGAAAACTTAAAAACCATCCGCTCCATTCCGATGCAGCTTTCGGGTGCCCCTGCGCGATTGATCGTGCGTGGTGAAGTCTTCATGCCGAAAAAAAGCTTTGAAAAGCTCAATGCGCATCAGGAAGCAGAAGGAAAGCCTCTTTTCGCCAATCCCCGCAATGCGGCGGCTGGCTCGCTTCGGCAGCTTGATCCGAAGATCGCTGCCAAGCGCGGACTGGATATCTATGTCTTTAATGTTCAGCTTGCTGAGGGGATCACATTTTCCAGCCATACGGAGAGTCTGGAATATCTAAAATCGCTCCATTTTAAGGTGATCCCGTATCAGAAATTGCAAAATACCGATCGCGTGATCGAAGAAATTGCCGCGATCGACGCTTCGCGCGAGAAGCTCATCTGCGATATCGACGGTGCAGTCGTCAAAATCGATGACCTTGCTCTGCGCACGCGCCTTGGAAGCACAGCAAAATTCCCACGCTGGGCGGTTGCATACAAATACCCGCCTGAGATCAAGCCAACGGTGGTCGAGGATATCATTGTTCAGGTCGGCAGAACAGGCGTTCTGACCCCGAAAGCGGTCGTGCGTCCTGTGCGTCTTGCGGGCACGACGGTGACGAATGCGACACTTCACAATCAGGACTTCATCACACAGCGCGATATCCGTATCGGTGACACGGTTCAGATTCGCAAAGCGGGGGAGATCATCCCTGAGATCCTTGAAGTCGATTTTAGCAAGCGCCCCGAGGGAACGCGTCCGTTTATTCTTCCGAGCACCTGCCCTGTGTGCGGTGCAAAGACCGAGCAGGACGAAGATGGTGCGTTCCTGCGGTGCACGGGTGCGGAGTGCCCTGCGCAGCTCAGCCGAAATATCGCGCATTTTGCAAGCCGCGATGCGATGGACATCGAGGGATTGGGTAGCGCGATCGTGGAAGCATTGATCGAAAAAGGACTGCTCAAATCGCCTGCGGATATCTATTATTTGACGCTTGATGAGCTGAAGACCCTCTGGCAGAAAGGCGGAAAAGCCGCACAGAAGCTCCTTGATGCCATCGAAGCGAGCAAACAGCAGGATGTGAGCCGCCTCATTTATGCCCTTGGCATCCGTCAGGTCGGTGCAAAAACGGGAAAAGTCCTTGCATCCACCTTTGGGTCGCTTGATGCACTTCAGGAAGCGAGTGTGCAAGCGCTTACCGAAGTGCCCGATGTCGGTGCAGTGACGGCGGAGAACATTGCCACATGGTTTGCCCAACCCCAGTCCCAGCACGTGATCGCGCGCTTGCGCGAAGCGGGCGTGAATTTTGAAAGCAAGCGCGTGGTATCGGATAGCCGCTTTGCGGGAATGACGTTCGTGCTTACGGGCGCGCTCACGAAATTTACGCGCGAGGAAGTAACGGAGAAAATCGAGCTTTTCGGTGGAAAAGCTTCTGGCTCGGTATCGAAAAAGACGACCTACGTCGTCGTTGGTGAAAATGCAGGCTCGAAAGAACGCAAAGCGCGTGAGCTCGGCATCCCCATTTTGAGCGAGGACGATTTCCTTGCAATGCTTAGCTAAAAATAAAGAAGCACCTCAGTTGACCGCTGAGGTGCTTCTCATGTTATAGGGAAAAATCGTCCTTGTCGTATTTAGAAAAATCAAGAGGCTTCGGCTTGACAGGGACGCGCTTTGTGGGATCGTAGCGGAAGCGGTGGCATTTGCTGTCCTCAGCTCGGATACCGCACTTGGCGCAAAGATACTGTCCATCTTCCATTTTTGCGCTGTGCACGCAGTAGGCACAGGCGCGTTCGATTTTCTTACGAAAGAGCATAGGCGTGACCTCACAAGATTGATGCTCCCATTATACACCAGCTTTTGCTGGAAATCTACTCCTTTTTCGGAAAAATACGAAAATGAGAAGAAGTAGCGCAATCGTCAACCAACCATTTTGATAAAAAAGCAGGCTGGAAAGGGCGATGCTAAGCCCAGTTTGCAGGAGTTTTCCAATCAGATACCACCGCAGATCAAGCCCGTTTGTAACAGATGATGTCTGCGCATATACGCAAAGCCCGCCGAATCCGAGCATAGCAGAGCAGAATATAAACCTTTGGGAAATATTGCCAATTTCGGCAAGTGCGCAACAACCGTTGGAAAGTTCGAGAAAGCCAGAGAGGAGAACGAGCGCATCTTTCGGCAAAAAAGCGCCAAACCAGCGCGAAAAGAACGCGATCACGACCCGAAACAGGATCACCCATCCGCAAACAGTCGCCATTGTGCGCACGCTTGTGATGACTGCGCCCGAAAGCGTTGCGTCCTTTTTTACATCCAGTTGGATCGGCGACATATGGTGCGCAGGAAAAATTCTGGAAACGAGCAAGGCACTCACGATATGGATCGCCCAAAGTGCCCACGGCATCCACGCCGATGGGAACAATGCGGAAGCCATCCCAAAAAGAAAAGCTGGCCCTGCATTGTTGCAAAAAGCGAGCATACGGTTTGCCTGCGCTCGGCTGAGTTGTCCATTTTTATATGCATCTGCTACGGCGCTTGCACCGACAGGGTAGCCACCGAGCAGTCCTGTCAGGATTAGCGCTTCTCCACCTCTTGGAATTCTGCAAAATGTGCTGAGCGGTCGCAGGACAGTAAGCTCTGTGCCCATCAGCGAGCGCGTCAGGATGGACGAGAGCACGAAAAACGGGAAAAGTGAGGGGATCACGGTGCGAATGCAGAGAGAAAGCCCCTCCTGCGCGCCCGAAAGCGCAGTTTTGCTGTCCAAAATCATCAAAAGCATGGCAAATGCTGAGAAAACACCGAGTGGAATATGTTTGCGTTTCATTCGTCTCACCTCGTTTGATTCTATGCGGGCGCGGAAAAAACATCCCTGCACGTGCATACCATCTGAAAAAGGGGGTGGGCAGATTTGAAGCATAAGAAGCTTTTACTGGAACGCCTTGCAGATGGTGCGGATCTGAGCACCGAGCCGCTTCCGCTTCAGCCACTCGTGGAGATCGCGGGTGAGGGGAGAGTGCTGATCGAGAATCATCATGGCGTGACCGCCTATTCTGATGTTTGCATTTCTGCAAGGGTTCGCTACGGTGTGGTGCATATTTATGGTTGTGGCTTGGAGCTTTGCCATATGTCGAAACAGCAACTCGTGATCACGGGGAAAATTGATAAAGTCGAGCTTTGCCGAAAGGGGGAATCAGATGCTTCGTTCCATTCTGGGAACTGTCACGGTTAGTTTAACGAGCGCGGATATTCCCGCGGCACTCGATGCCATAAACGAACGCGGGATCTGCGTATACAGTGTGCGGAGCAGAGGGGAGCTTGACGTTGATTTGCTGATCGCCCGCGCCGACTATCGCAGGCTCTCGGCGCTTGCTACCCATCGTGGGGACAGTTTGCGCCTAATGGCGCACGGAGGGATATATTGGAAAATCAAGGCGCTTTTTTCACGTCCTGTGCTCGTGATCGGCATTATGAGTATGCTTTTTGCGACGATGCTCTTGCCGCAATACATCCTTTTTGTCCGCTTTGATGGGTATGAAACGATTTCAGAAAACGAGCTTCAAGAGGTCGCGGCGAACTGTGGGATCGGTTTTGGGGCACGCAGGCGAGATGTGCGGAGCGAACGCGTTAAAAATGCGATGCTTGAAGCGATGCCCAGCCTTGCATGGGCAGGGGTCAATACGCGCGGATGCGTCGCAACGGTGAGCGTTCGGGAGCGAAGCGATAGAACTGCGAAAACTGCTCCGCCACAGGTCAGCCACATCGTCGCGGCGGTCGATGGCGTCATTCTCTCTGCGACCGCACAGACGGGAGATATCCGTTGTACGGTGGGGCAAGCGGTCATTGCGGGGGAAGTGCTCATCTCGGGGTACACCGACTGCGGCATCAACATTCGCGCCGAACGCGCAAGTGGCGAGGTTTTCGCGCGGACGATGCACGCGTTTTCCGTAAAAATGCCGTGTGAAACAGCGAAAAAAGGGGGCATTCTTTCAGCTAAGAAAAATTACAGCCTCATCATTGGAAAAAAACGTATAAATTTATGCAATAATAGTGGAATTTTGGGGTCGAGTTGTGGTAGAATGTATGAAGAAAAAAAGCTCACCCTGCCAGGGGGCTTTGTGCTTCCGATCACGCTCGTGGTCGAAACAGTGACGCAGTACGATGTGCGGGCGCTTGCACGAACAGAATCGGAGATCAGCGAGGCGCTTCGTACCTTTGCCATATCGTATATGCAGACGCAAATGGTCGCGGGAACGATCGATGATGCGGTATATTCTGCTTCGGAAGTGCAGGGCGCGTTGGAACTAGACGCTGTGTTCTGGTGCACCGAAATGATCGGCAGGGAAATCACGGAAAAGAATGGAGAGCAATATGGCTAGAACAGTAGAACGGATCGTGAATGCAGAGCGGATCGAAGATTTGATCGCCGTATTCGGATCTTTTGACGAAAACATTCGCCGCATAGAAGAAGCCCTTGGCGTCACCATCGTCAACCGTGGCAATGATCTAAAAGTCACGGGCGATGAAGAGATGGCAGATAAAGCGGTTCGGACACTTGAGGGTCTTTTGTCCCTTGCGTCGAAAGGCGAAACGATCGATGAACAGCGCGTGCGGTATCTCATCACCCTTGTCAACGAGGGAAATGACGCGATCGTTGCCCAGATGGCAAAAGATGTTGTGTGCATCACCGCAAAAGGAAAGCCCATCAAGGCAAAAACAGTCGGTCAGCAAACTTACATGAAAGCCATCCAGAAAAATACCATCACCATTGGTGTCGGCCCTGCGGGCACAGGCAAGACCTACCTTGCCGTTGCGGCGGCGGTCGCCGCATTTCGGGAACGGACGGTCAACCGCATCATCCTGACACGACCTGCGGTGGAAGCGGGGGAACGTCTCGGATTCTTGCCAGGCGATCTGCAAAACAAGGTCGATCCGTACCTGCGCCCCCTTTACGATGCCCTTTACGATATGCTTGGCGCGGAAACGTTCCAGAAATATCAGGAGCGCGGCTCGATCGAGGTCGCTCCGCTTGCCTATATGCGCGGCAGAACGCTCGATGATAGCTTTATCATCCTCGATGAAGCGCAAAATACGACGCGTGAGCAGATGAAGATGTTCCTGACGCGCCTTGGCTTCGGATCAAAGATCGTTATTACAGGCGATGTGACGCAAATCGACCTGCCAGATGATAAGGTATCGGGCTTAAAAGATGCAGTGCGCGTGCTCGACGGTGTCAAGGATATCGCGATTTGCCACCTGACAAGCGCGGATGTCGTGCGCCATGCGCTCGTGCAGCAGATCATCAATGCATATGAAAAAGATGCAAAAAACCATGAAACGAAACGCGCACCCCAGAAATTCACAGGAAGTTATAAGAGGAAAAATACAAATGAAACACAGAATAAATCTCGTTTTTGAACGCTTGGGTTTTGAAAAACTCGTGATCGGCTCGATCATCAAAAAATGCATCTATGCAACGCTCGAAGCAGAGCATATCTGCGTACCATGCGAGATCAACGTGCTCGTGACAGATGACAATGGCATCCATATCATCAACAAAACGAGCCGCGATATCGACCGCCCGACCGATGTTTTGAGTTTTCCGATGTTCGATCTGACGGCAGGTGCGCCTCCTACGGACTGGACGGAATATCAAGATCCCGAGAGCGGGCTCGTGCCCCTTGGCGATATGTGCATCTCGCTTGAACGCGCAGTTGCGCAGGCACAGGAATTCGGACATACGACGCGGCGGGAAGTCGGCTATCTTACCATTCATTCCATGCTCCATCTGCTCGGCTACGACCATATGGATGAGGGTGAGATGAAAGCGCAGATGCGCGCACGCGAGGAAGCTATTGCCGCAACCATTCGCGGTATGGCAAGAAATTAAAGAAAAGCTCAGTACAGAACGGAGAGAAAGCTATGAAAACAAAATCTGCTATGATCACCATCGCGGGTCGCCCCAATGTCGGCAAATCCACGCTTACCAATTACCTTGTTGGCGAGAAGATCGCCATTGTTTCCAATAAACCTCAGACGACGCGCAACCGCATCTGCGGCATCGTTACGAAAGAAGATACGCAGTTCGTCTTTGTCGATACCCCCGGTTATCACCGTGCGAGAACGAAACTCGGGGATTACATGGTCAATGTTGCCCGCGAATCCATCGCAGATGTGGACGCGACCATTCTTGTTGTCGAACCGATCGCATCCATCGGCGCGCAGGAAGAGGGACTGATCGAGAAGATCCGAGCGAGCCATTGCCCCGCCATCCTTGCGATCAATAAGATCGACACCGTGGAAAAGGAGAGCCTGCTTGCTGTCATTGCTGCCTACTCTGAAACGGGTGCATTTGATGCGATCATTCCCATCTCCGCTAAGACGGGAGACGGCGTTGACGATCTGCTCTCGACCTGTGCAAAGTATGCCGTTGAAGGACCGTTCCTTTTTGACGCAGATCTTACGACCGACCAGCCCGAGCGTCAGGTGATGGCGGAGATCATCCGCGAAAAGCTCCTGTGGTGCCTCGATAAGGAGATCCCGCACGGAACGGCGGTCGAGATCACCACATTTTCTGAGCGTGACAATGGCATTATCGATATCGATGCGACCATTTACTGCGAAAAAGCGAGCCACAAGGGCATTATCATCGGAAAAAATGGCGCTATGCTCAAAAAAATCTCCTCGATGGCGCGCACGGACTGCGAGCGCTTCATGGGGACGAAAGTCTACCTTACCACTTGGGTCAAGGTAAAGGAAAATTGGCGTGATTCCGATTTTCTGGTTCGCAATTTTGGTTATTCCGAATAATTTCCAGATGTAAAGTGTCTCCCTCCTGCAAAAAATAGGTGCAGGAGGGATGCATATGAACGCAAGCGATTACTGGACTATCTTTATGGAAACAGGCGCGCCCGAGGCATACCTCATGTTTAAGGCGATGCAGACGGAGGGAACGCATGTATTTGACGATCCGAGCAGTCGTTCTGAGAGTGACCGATTACAATGATCGGGACGCATTGCTCACAGTCTTGTCCGAGAAGCATGGAAAGCTTACGATCAAGGCACGCGGACTGCGGCGAAAAAATTCGCCGCTGATCGCGCCGTGTCAGCTTCTTGCTTACGGCGAATTTACGGTTTTTGAATATCGCGGGCAGTATACGATCAACGAAGCACATTCGCTCGAGCTATTTACCCCGCTTCGTCGCTCACTTACCCAGCTTTCCCTCGGTACATATTTTGCCCAGACCACGGAAGTGATCTCGCAGGAAGATATGCCGAATCCTGAGCTACAGGCGCTGCTTCTGAACGCGCTGTATGCCCTTTCGCATCTTTCACTTCCTGAACTGCTCGTTAAATCCGTGTTTGAGCTTCGCGCGGCGTGCCTTGCGGGCTATACGCCCGACCTTTTCGGTTGCCATATTTGCGGAAGCACGACACCTGACCGATTTGACATTTCCGCAGGACAGCTTGAATGCTATTCCTGCCGAACAGGGGAGGGGTATGGCATTCGCTTGCCCGTAACAGAGGGAATGCTCGAGGCGATGCGCTATATCTGCTTTTGTGACCCCAAAAAACTGTTCGCTTTCCGCATCGGGGAGCAGAATTTAGAGCATCTTGCGACCTTAACAGAAGCGTATCTGACAACACAGTTAGAACGCGGATTTTCGACGCTGGATTTTTACAAATCCCTGCTGATCGAATAAGGATTAGGAGAAATACCATGTCTGAATTATATGAAAAATCACAACGAAAGCTTGAACTTGACCAAGTCCTGCAAATGCTTTCTCAATGCGCGGGCAGTTCGGGTGGCAAGGAAGCGTGCCTGCGCGTGCATCCTGCGACAGATCTTGACGATGTGCGGGAACTGCTTTCCCAGACGACTGCGGCGGCGAAACTTTGCACAAAAAAGGGAAATCCTGTATTTTCCGACGTAACGGATGTTTCTGCATCGCTTGAGCGCGCTGAACGCGGCGGTAGCCTACAGCCCGTGGAACTGCTTCGCATTGCAGGTGTCCTGCGTTGTGCACGGAATATCAAAGGCTATGTTGCCGAGGACGAAGAGCCGAGCGTTCTTGACACGCTTTTCCGCGCGCTTACACCCAATAAATACCTCGAAGATCGCATCTTCGGCGCGATTTTATCCGAAGAAGAGATCGCAGATACCGCATCGCCCGCACTTGCGGACATTCGTCGCCATATGCGCATTCAGGCGGGAAAGATCCGCGACAGTCTGCAAAAGGTGATCTCGTCGCCCGCCTATTCCAAATTCCTGCGTGAGCCGATCATCACCATCCGCGATGGACGCTATGTCGTTCCTGTGAAAAGCGAGTGCAAGAATGATGTCCCCGGACTTGTGCACGATGTTTCGGCGACTGGTTCGACCTATTTTGTTGAGCCGATGTCTGCGGTCAATGCGAACAATGCGCTTCGTGAGCTCGAGCTGAAAGAGAAAAAAGAGATCGAGCGCATCCTTGCGGAACTTTCCGCGGAGGCGGCAGGGCATGCAGATGATATCAACCTCGATTACCGAATGCTCGTGACGCTCGACGTGATCTTTGCAAAGGCGAAGCTTGCCTACCGTATGCAGGCTTGGGAACCGCTCATGAACGACACAGGAAAAATCGACCTGCGCAAGGCACGTCACCCGCTGATCGATGCAAAAAAAGCAGTTCCCATCACGGTGCGTCTTGGCTCTGATTTTGATACTATGATCATTACAGGTCCGAACACGGGTGGCAAAACAGTCACGCTAAAAACGATCGGACTGCTCACACTCATGGCAGAATGTGGTCTGCACGTACCCGCAGGGGACGGAAGCGAACTTTCGACGTTTGATGCGATCCTTGCTGACATCGGCGATGAGCAATCGATCGCACAGAGCCTTTCGACGTTCAGCAGTCACATGAAAACCATCGTTGAAATCGTAGCCGAATGCGACAGTCGCACGCTCGTCCTTTTCGATGAGCTTGGTGCGGGCACTGACCCCGCAGAGGGCGCGGCACTTGCGATGGCGATCATTGAATTCTGCCGCAAGATGAATAGCCGTGTCGTCGCAACGACGCACTATGCAGAACTAAAACTCTACGCCATGCGGACAAAGGGCGTGATCAATGCCTCCTGTGAATTTGACGTGGAGAGCCTGCGCCCGACCTACCGCCTGCTCATTGGTATCCCTGGAAAATCGAATGCGTTTGCGATCTCCCGCAAGTTGGGGCTTTCTGAAGATATTCTGAAAGAGGCGGATGACCTCGTTGGCAAGAGTGATAAGGATTTTGAGGATGTGCTCAGCCAGCTTGAGCAGCAGCGTCAGCAAATGGAAGGCGCACGCCGCGAAGCGGAGCGCTTAAAGCAGGAGACGGAGAAGATCAAGCAGCAGAGCGAAGCATATCACCTCCAACTCCAAAAGGAGAAGGAAAAAGCGATGGAAGCTGCCCGCAAGGAGGCGCAGTACATCATCGACGAAGCACGCGCGGCGGCAAATCTTGCCTCGGAAGAGCTCAAAGCCATCCGCAAACAGCTTCAGGACAGCGCAGATGCCTCGAATATCAATCAGCGTCAGGCAGAGGTGCGCAGAAACCTGAACGAAATGGAGAGCAAACTTCGTGCGAAACAGCCCAAGGCGGATCGTCCTGCGCCGAAGCGCGGCATTCTCGTTGGCGACACAGTCGAGCTTTTGAAGCTCGGAACGAAAGCAAGCGTCATCGCGATCAATAAAGATGGCACATATCAGCTTCAGGCGGGCATTCTAAAACTCAATGCGAAAGCGGACGAGATCTATTTGCTCGAAAATGAAAATCCCTATCAGCAGAAAGCACGCCCCGAAAAGACAGGACGGACGTTTAATCTGAATGTCACGGCGAGTGAGATCGATCTGCGCGGCATGGATACGGTCGAAGCGGTGTGTGTGCTTGACAATTATCTCGACGCGGCAATGCGCTCGCATCTATCGAGCGTGCGCATCATCCACGGCAAAGGCACGGGTGCTGTGCGTGCCGCAGTCCATCAGGCGCTGAAGAAGAATCGGTTCATCAAGACATTCCGACTGGGCGTTTATGGTGAGGGTGAGGACGGTGTGACCATCGCAGAATTCAAATAATTGGCAGAAGTTGGTAAATGGAAACGTTTTCACTAAAATATTTCCAAAAAATATCCTGTCGATTGTGAAAATAAAACGAAAAAGAGTTGACAATTTCGGTGAATTTAGCTATCATATATCCAGATACGCCGCACCTTGACCACGTTGCGGCAAAAGGAGTGTATTATTATGTTTAATAAGGAAGTGCAGGTTCGCTGTGAATCGGGACTCCACAATCGTCAGGCTACATATTTTGTGCAAAAGGCAAACGAATTCGACAGCAGCATCTGGCTCGAGTCCGACAACCGTAAGATGAACGCAAAGAGTCTCCTTGGCATCATGAGCCTTGGGATCGTTACTGGCTCTCATGTTAAGCTTACCGCCGTCGGCACGGACGCAGAGGAAGCTGTGAATGCTCTGGAAGCGTTGCTTCAGCGCGATGTTTACTGATACTGTTTGAATTGTGCCGCCTCGATGCATCCTACGCATTGAGGCGGTTCTTTTTGGTGATAGAATGACTTTTGATGAATTGAAAGATAAGGCGCTGAGCCTGCCGTATGCGCCCGGTGTTTATATCATGCGCAATAAGGATGACAAGGTGATCTATGTAGGCAAGGCAAAGAAGCTGAAAAACCGCGTCAGCCAGTATTTTCAGGATACTGCTTCGCATACGCCAAAGACGAGGCTCATGGTGAGCAATATCCACCATTTTGACGTGATCGTTGCGGCAAGCGAATTTGAAGCGCTGATCCTTGAATGCAGTCTTATCAAGCGCTATATGCCGAAATATAATATCCTACTCAAAGATGACAAGGGCTATCCCTATCTGCGACTGGATAAGCGGGAGATCTATCCGACGATCACGCTCGTGAGCAAGATCGCAAACGATGGTGCGGAATACTTTGGTCCATACGGTAGCCGTGGCGTGACGAATGCCGTCGTAGAAGCCATCCGTCAGACGTTGAAGCTTCCGAGCTGTCACAAGCAGTTCCCGCGTGATGTTGGTAAGGATCGCCCATGCCTGAATTACCATATGAATCAATGCGAGGGCTGGTGTCAGAGCAATGTAAGCTGTACGCTATACCGCGAGCGCATCGAGCAGGCGCGGCAGCTTCTTTCAGGCAATTATAAGGATGTTGCAAACGACATCAAGGCGCAGATGCTTACGCACGCGGAAAATCTTGAATTTGAACTTGCGGCGGCGCTCCGCGACCGCCTGAATGCCGTAGAAGCGCTTGGACAAAAGCAGCTTGTCACGGCGGGTTCGCTTGCCGATACCGATGTGATCGGCTACGGTGAAACGGAGACAAAAGCGTGCTTTGCGGTACTGCATTTTTCGGGTGGCAATCTGCTCGACAAGGATTACGAGGTATTTCCGCTACCCGATGATAAACAGGAGGCTGTTTCGAGCCTTCTGAAGCAGTATTATTTATCGCGAGGGCTTGCACCGAAATTCGTGATGCTTCCTTTCGAGATCGAAGATGCAGAGCTTTTCTCGCAGTTTATGGAACAGCAATACGGCAAAAAGCCGAAGCTTCGTGTGCCACAGCGTGGGGATAATGTGCGGCTGGTGGAACTTGCGGTAAAAAATGCGCAGGAAGAAGCGGAACGCGTGACGGACAAAGACGAGCGCGTGAATGCGACCGTGGAAAAACTCGGCAAAATGCTCGGCATCGCGCTTCCGAAGCGGATCGAATCGTTTGATATTTCCAATATTGCGGGCACGGATATCGTCGCAAGCATGGTGGTTTTTCAGGATGGAAAGCCACGAAAGAGCGACTATAAGCGCTTCAAGATCGAGGGGCTTGCCGATCAGGATGACTATGCTTCCATGCATCAAGTCGTGACGCGGCGTTTTGTGCATTATCAGCAGCAGGATAAGGGGTTTGAAGCAGCGCCCGATCTTTTGCTTATCGACGGTGGCATCAACCATGCGAATATCGCCCTTCGGGCGCTGGAAACGCTCGGATTGCGTTTCCCCGTGTTTGGCATGGTCAAGGATGATCGCCACCGCACGCGGGCGCTGGTGACGCCAGAGGGGCAAGAGATCCGCATCGACAACGATCAGGCGATTTTTTCGTTGATCGGAAACATTCAGGAGGAAACACACCGATTCGCGATCACCTACCACCGCCAGCTCAGAAGCAAGCGCTTGCGCTATTCGGAGCTTGACGAGATCGCAGGCATTGGTCCAAAGCGCAAGCAGGAGCTTTTGAAGCAATTCAAGAGCTTAACTGCGATCGGACAGGCAACACTTCCTGAACTGGAACGGCTTCTTCCGAAAGATGCCGCGGCGGCTGTATATCATCATTTTCATGGAGCAGAGAAGCCATGATTTCGCTGAAAGAAAGGATACATTTCCATGCGAGTAATTACAGGAAAAGCGCGCGGTGTTGCGCTGAAAACACCTGAGGGACTTCAGACGCGCCCCACGACCGACCGCGTGAAAGAAGCGATGTTCAGCATCATCCATTTTGATATCCCGAATGCGCGCGTTCTGGATCTGTTTGGCGGGACGGGACAGCTTGGCATCGAGGCGCTCAGCCGTGGTGCAAAAAGCGCTGTATTTGTCGATGGGAGCGATAAAGCGTGCGCTCTCATTCGCGAGAATCTCAAACGCACACGGCTCAGCGAGCAGGGGCGCGTTGTGCGGGGTGATTATCTTGACTATCTGAAACGAACGAAAGAGCAGTTTGATATTATCCTGCTTGACCCGCCATATGCGGAAGTTTTTCTTGAAAATGCATTAAAATGTATAACGGAAATTGACATTTTGCAATCTGGTGGTATAATAGTCACGGAGCGTCCGCTCGGCAAGGAGCTTCCATGGGAATACGACGGCTTTGAGCGCTCACGCGACTACAAATACGGGAAAACTCTGCTCACGCTTTATAAAAAACTGTGACAGACGGATAATATATGAAAATCGCAATCTATCCAGGTAGCTTCGACCCCGTTACGACGGGGCATCTCAACATCATTCGCCGCGCGGCGAAAATATTTGACCGATTGATCGTCTGCGTGATGGTCAATTCCGCGAAAAATCCTATGTTTTCACTCGAGGAGCGCGTGCATCTGATCCAGATGGTCACGCGGGATCTCCCGAATGTCGAAGTAGATGGCTCGAGTATGCTCCTTGCGGAGTATGCAAAGACCGTCGGCGACTGTGTGATCGTCAAGGGACTGCGCGCGGGTTCGGATTTTGAAAATGAATTTCAGATGGCAATGATCAATCGCAAGATCAACCCCCATCTCGACACGATGTTCCTCACAGCGGAGCATCAGTATACTTACCTCAGCTCCAGCATGGTCAAAGAGCTCGGTAGTTACGATGTCGATTTGAAGGATTTTTTGCCGAATGAGATCATTCCCATTGTTAAAGAGCGGATATCAGAAAAGATCAAGGAGGAAAAATAAGTATGAGCAATCGCAACACAGAAGACATTATCGGTGCCCTGTATGACATGGTGCAGGATGCCCGTTCCATGCCGCTGTCGGCAGATAAGTGCGTTCTAGAGCGTGACCGCGTTCTGGATATGCTCGATGAGATCATTGCTATGCTCCCCGGTGAGCTGAAGCAGTCGCGCACGATCGTGGAATCGCGCAATGAGCTGATCGCACAGGCACGCCGCGAGGCTGAGACTATCGTGCGTCAGGCGCAGGAGCAGGCACAGCAGATGGTGACGAAAGAGGCGATCTACAACGAGGCGAAGCGCCGTAGTGAGGAGCTTGTGCAGCAGACGCAGGAGAAGATCTCTCAGATCCAGCGCGCGGGCTTTACCTATCTCGACGAATCCCTGCGCCAGACCGAAGAGACCATCGCGCGTGCACTCAACGAGGTGCGTGATACCCGCATGAAGTTCCGTGGCATCACCGATGCACAGGAGCAGCGCAAGAATCAGAATATGGATATCGACGTTTGATACGATCGACAAAACGTTTGCGACCGAGGCGGCTATAGCTGTCTCGGTTCTTTTTTTGTCCCATGGGACATACCTTGAATCAGAAAGGGGAGAGGGGTATGAAAGGAAAGCGGAAGACGGCGTGCGTGGCAGCAGGAGGCGCGGTCGGAGCGGGCGTGAGCGTATGCGCCACATTCGTTCTTTCGGCGATCGTAGCGAAGCTGGTGGACACTGGGGCGTTAGGAGAGGGCTGGATCGGGCATAGTGCACTTGCTATCACGTTTTTGTCTGCGTGGGTCGGTGCTAGTGCAGGATATGGTCATGCACGTCAGCGAAGGCTTGAAGTAAGCGCGCTGTCCTGCGGCATCTATTTTTTGCTATTGCTTGCCTTAACGGCAGTCGCTTTTGGAGGTATGTACACAGGGGTATGGAAATCGCTTCTTTTGGTCGTATCAGCTGCACTCGTTGCGGCACTTCCTGCTCTAAGAAAGGGTAGGGGAGTGAAACGAAAGCGCATCCACCGCTGATGGACATGGTGAAGTTGTACAAAAACCGCATATGGGTAAATAATATTTACCCATATGCATTCGGACGCAGGAATTCTTGCAAAGTCAACATTTAGTGGGAGCAAAATGCTAAAAGCGCAAGATATAGCATTTTTGCGAAAAAGTTCGGAGTTTTCGGGGTAGCAGTTACGCGAGTTTACATAACGATGTTAACATAAATATAGGCATAATTTACAAATTTTCCATTTTTGTTAATAAAAGCTTGAAATTATGCCCATTTTGGAGTATAGTATGGATGAATTAAAGAACAGGGTATTATTATGCCCGTGCCATGCATACTCCGCTATGTCACAGTTTCTACTGCATTTGGGAGGAAAGCGATCATGGCACGGTTTTTACATCACGATTTTTCTCTTTGGCGGCGCAAGGACGAGCCTATCTTTCTTGCGTTCGGTTGGTTCTTTGGTCTGGTTTTGGGTGTTTCCCTGTCACAGTATGCTTGCGATATTTCCGCTTCTTTGATGCGCATGGCGCTCCATTCGCCTGTGTCGATCGTTTCGCTTGCCTGTGTGACACTCTTTCCTTTGTTTATTTCCGCTTTGGCGGTTTTTATTTCCCAGCATTGGTTGCTTCCGCTGATCGTTGCGACGAAAGGATTCAGCTTTTCGTTCGTACTTTCCGCAACGATGCAGGCGTATGGGAGTGCATCTTGGCTCGCGTATCCGCTGATCGCATTCTCACAGGTCTGCTCCGTGCCACTATTATGGGTGTTTTGGTTGCGCTATTGCGCGCGGGAACGCGCAATCTCTCGCACCACGCTTGCATATTTTGTCGTGGCGATCTGCATCGCGTGCACGGATGCTTGGGTCATTTCTCCGTTTACAGCGCAAATATAATTCTTGGAAAGGGTATAGGTCGCTTTCATGTTGGATCTGATCACTGCTTACGAAAACTACCTGACGAAAGTCAAGCAGGCATCTGAAAACACCGTGTTTTCCTATATGCGCGACATTCGGCAGTTCTCCGAATGGATGCGCAGCAACGCGTGCGATGTTGTCGATGCGTCCGAAGTGAATATCAGCGACTACCTTCAGCATTTGACCGAAGCAGGCAAGTCTGGTGCGACTGTTTCGCGGTCTCTCGCAAGTCTGAAGAATTTCTATAGCTATGTTGTTTCCAGCGGATTTCTGGAAGTTTCGCCCGTGTCCGCGCAGATCCATGTGGAGCGTGGAGAAAAGAAGCTCCCGCAGATCCTCACGGGCAAGGAAGTCGAACTTCTGCTTTCTCAACCCGTCTGCACGGATGCAAAGGGCTTCCGCGATAAGGCGATGCTCGAGGTGCTGTACGCAACAGGCATCCGCGTAACGGAGCTTATCGACCTGAACGTGGACGACGTGAACCTCGACCTTGCGACCATCAAGTGTAGCAACGCAAGGAAGACCCGCGCGATCCCGCTTTATCCCGCAGCGCTCAAGGCACTTGCGGTATACCTGCGTGATGTGCGCCCGTCTATGATCGCCGATCCTAGCGAAATTGCGCTTTTTGTCAATGTCAACGGCACGCGCATGAGCCGTCAGGGCTTCTGGAAGATCCTGAAAAACTATCAGGCATCCGCCCGCATCGATAAGGACATCACCCCGCATACCCTGCGGCATAGCTTTGCGGTGCATCTGCTCGAAAATGGTGCGGATATCGGTTCTGTGCAGGAGCTGATGGGTCATAGCGACATTTCCTCGACCCAGATGTACACCCACATGATCAACACGAAGCTCAAATCCGTATACGAAAAGTGCCATCCCAAGGCATAAAAAGGTCTGTCAAACCATTTGCGGCTGACAGACCTTTTTCTATAATACTACAGGGTGCACCGCGATGGTGCACCCTGATTGCATTTATGTATCACGTTCGATGGAGCGCTCTTGTGCAAAACCATCGGGATAGCGTGCGCGGAGCTTCTGGATATTTCCCTCAAAGATCTGCTCCAAGGGGATCTCGAGCGCCGTTGCCGCTTCGGCAAGATACCACGCGATATCACCAAGCTCTTTTTCAAGCTTCACTTTATCGAGCGGATGCCCTTGCGCGAGCCATTTTTTGACAATATCGATCGCTTCGCCCGATTCGCCGCAAAGCCCCATCACGCTGTTGATCAGCACATCCTTTTGCGAAAGGGCGGGGTTCAGCGTGCGCATAGCAAGCTTCTGATAGTCGTTAAGATCCATCTCACTTCTCCGTGCCTGTCATTGCGGCAAGGACATCCACTTCCATCTGCTGAATGCTCTTGTGCATAGAAAGACCCTCATCGATGTCGATATCGGTGAAATGGCCGTTGTCGGTGCAGACGATGCGGTTGGTCTTGCCCTGACGCAGGAGCTCTACGGCAAGGTAGCCCATCTTCGTTGCATTTACGCGGTCGCGACCAGTCGGAGAACCGCCGCGCTGAATATGACCAAGGACCGTAACACGCGGGTCAAGATCGATCGCATCTTTGATCTTTGCCGCGATGTCGCTTGCAGAGCCTGCGCCCTCGGCGACGACGATCATGTAGTGCGTGAAGCCGTTGAAGCGCGCCTGACGGATCTTTTCGATCACATCGCGCTCGAAATCGATCGGCTCTTCGGGAACGAGGACAGCCGTCGCGCCGACCGCCAGACCGACGTACATCGCAAGATAGCCTGCGTTGCGTCCCATGACCTCGACAACAGAGCAGCGCTCATGCGATTGCATGGTATCGCGAAGCTTATCGATGCACTCGATCGCAGTATTTGCCGCTGTGTCAAAGCCAATGCAGTAGTTCGTACAGCTGATATCATTATCGATCGTGCCAGGAATTCCGATCACGTTGATGCCATATTTGCTCAGTGCGCGAGCGCCACGGAACGTACCGTCGCCACCGATAGCAATGATGCTGTCAAGGCCAAGGAATTTGCAGGTAGAAACCGCCTTGCGCTGTCCCTCTTCGGTCATAAATTCCTTGCTTCGCGCGGTGTAGAGGATCGTACCGCCGCGATTGATGGTGTGACCGACGCTCTTCTCGTCGAGCTTAATGATATCGCCATTGATCAGACCGTTCCAGCCACGGCGGATGCCGTAGCATTCGATACCGTGGTAGATCGCAGTACGAACAACGCTTCGGACACAGGGATTCATGCCAGGCGCATCGCCGCCAGAGGTGAGAACACCGATTCTTTTAACACTCATGATGCTTCCTCCTAATAATGATCTCGGTTAGAGAAATCCACCTCTATTTTATCGAGAAATGCGGCAGTTGTAAAGGGCTTTTTGATAATTCATGGAAATTTAAGTATTTTCTTCCGAACGAGGATCGAAATAAGGAAGAGCGGGGGTGGTTATAATAAGATCCCGCCCGTTTCTCGCAGAATACGATAACGGGCAGGATCTGGTATTTGAAAGGGTCACGCTTCCTCAGCGTGGCAACTTTTGAGTTCAAGCGCAAAGCATATGCTCCAGAGAATTGCACAGAGAACATCGATCACAAAGGAAAATGTAGATGTCAGATATGCTTGATGGATGATGCCAAGAATCATTTTAAGCGCACAGGACACAGCACATATGCCTTGTAAGATGAGTAGCAATTTGCCTGTTCTTTTCATAATTATTGCCCCTTTTTGCACGATGCGACCGCATACACAAGCACCGCGCCTGCCGCTGCTACTACGATCAGCCAAAGCCAACCAGTCTCAAAAATGATTTCAAGTGACAGCGTTGCAAACAGCACAGCAGACAAAGCAAATGTGGTCGCGGCTTGACGGTAGTACGGTTTCTTATCCATTTTTTCGCGATCCTGCTTGGATGCCCAAATATAAGCGTTGTGGAACACAAATCCCTTTTCCATAAACGACAGAATGCTAATTATTAGAAAAAGGATCGAGATCACGCTATAAATCGCGCCCCATATCAGCTTTACCATAGCAAATCTCCTTTTTGACTTTCTACACTTACAGAATATCAGAAAAAAGGACAAAAATCAATATTTCTTTAAGAAATCTTGAAACGAAATTGCCAAAAAGGGAAAGAGGGTTGAAATGAAACGGATTCTGTGCTATGCTTTTTAATAAAGTAGCATTTATAGTGCGTTCGGAGGTTTTTTTATGCAAATACATTATTTTCAAAGGTATCATACAAAAGAAAATGTAGATACTGCAAACACTATGCTGATGCTATCTCGCTTGTATAATTACAATGCAGATAAATTTTTTTCGATGCTCAATACTCTCATTCTTAAAACCGAAGAAAGCCCCGAGATTTCGTTTGATTTGCAGGTTTCAGGAGAGGGAAGTGTACCAGATGCGATCATAAGCCAAAAAAGTTTCAAGATCATTGTGGAGACCAAACTTCATAATCAGTTTTATATACAGCAACTTGTTAACCATTTGACGCAGTTTGGTACTGAAGAGATCAAGGTTTTACTGACCATAGATCCAAAACCAATGAAACCATCTCAGATTGAAGACGTGGATTTGGAAGTTGATAAGTACAATTTTGATCACACGGATTGTCTGATACATCCAATAAAACACGTCAATCTGACATTTGAGCAGTTGGTTGATGCCATGGAAGATATCGTCGATGAAAGAGACACGGAGATCCTATATGTTTTAGACGATTTTAAGAAGTATTGTTTTGACGAAAATCTTATTCCAGATGGTTACAAATGGATGCGAGCAGTAACGGCGAGTAAAACGTTTAGAGACAATTTAGACCTGAACCTTTATTACGATGGAGTAGATCAACACTTTTCTGACCATGGATATATAGGACTATATATGAATAAGAGCATTCGTGCGATCGGAAAGCTACAGAAAACGATTATCGCCGTTGAAGAGAACGGGGAAATGAAGTATGCGTCAGAAAATGGCGATGATATCACCCCTGACGAAAAAAATCGTATAATCGAAGCGATCCATCGTGCCGAAAAGTATGGATACGATATGAAAACTGTCAATCAAAGATACTTTATAGTTGAAAAATTTTATCAGATCAACTTTAGAAAAAGCAGTAAAAACCCGATTCAAAAGAGCAAATTATTTAACTTAGCGGAAATGTTCGGATATAAAACTATGCCCAATACAGAAAAAATTGCACAGGATCTGGATAATCGAACATGGGAAGAATTTTAGGCGAAATTATCCTATTAAGTATAATAGCGGTAGGAATTGCAGGAATTTACAATTTCTACCGCTGTTTCTGACATTTTAAGCGCATTTAGAACCGTAAAGCTGATCACTCCAGCTCTCGAAAGCGTTCCATCAGCTCATAAAATTGCCCGCGAAGTGCGCCTTGCTGTTTGCTTAATCGTTCGATATCGCGTTTCAGTTCCTTAACGCAGTTCGCCACTTCCATGAGTTCTATGATCTGCGAATAGGGGAGCAGGATCATCGGTTCAGGTTGCTTTTTTGCCATTTTTATGCCTCCATTTTTATTTTGTGTTGGGATAGAAACACAATAAAGCACATTTTGCGTCGCGTCAAGAAATACCTGAATTTTTTCTGCTGAAAAAATAAGAATTTTGCGATTTCTGCATTCAAAATTGATGATTTCATAGCAAAAAATACACAACGCAACAAAAGCAAAATATACCAAATTTCGATGCTTACCAAACCAGTTTGTCACTTCATACAATTCAAAGGGAAGTGCACACGAAAATACCTGCCTATTTTTGTGCGAGGTGCTGTAAATAAAACGAACGCAACAAAATAAAAATTTTGTTGCGTTCGTGATCAAGTTATGCTATAATAGAGCTATTGAGCAAAGATCCCGCGAAAAATCGAAGTTTCATAGATGCAATGGACGCGAAATGATTGGTGATTTTTTATTTTTACCTTGCCGACTTGTATCGAATTTATTGAGGCTTCCATGTTGATTTATCGCAGCGGTAATAAACAAATGTCTCATCGGCGTGTGTTTTTTGAAAGCCGATCTTTTCAAGCACGTGCTGGCTTCTGGTGTTTCTATGGACACAGTCGGCGTAGACGGTATCGATGTCTAATTCTGTGAAAGCATACGTAATCGCTAGGCGCTCAGCCTGCGTGCCATAGCCGCGATCCTTGAAGCGATCATTGCTGATGCAAACGCTGAGCGTACAGCATTTTTCGATGCGGTCGATCTTTTTCAGCAAGATCTCACCAATCGGTTCATCATCGATCATGATCGCAAACTGTACACGCCCAAGCTTCTGCTGGCGGTCGAAATATTCATCGCATCTCGCATCGCTGTATACATACGGCCGATACAGGCTTAAATCAGCGAACAATGCAGGATCTTGAGCAAAATTACGAAAACATCGTCTGCACAGCTCGCGGGTCATCGGAACAAGTTGAACACACATGAAAAATAACCTTTCTGGAGGAAAATAAAATGCAAAAATATAGCGATTGTCCGCAAATTCTAAGGGAATTCCTAACTTATCACGAGACGATCAAAGGCCAGTCACCTCGGACGATATCGGAATATTATCTGGATCTGAGAATGTTTTTCCGCTTTATGAAACTGATGCGCAATGATATGCCGATCCATACACGTCTTGACGAGATCAATATCAAGGATATCGATTTGGACTTTATCAAAGGCATCACGACGTCGGATATTTTTGATTATTTGTCGTATCTTGCGAATGATCGGACACCGAATCCAGATTCGGCTGTTCCCGAATACGGGATCTCCCCTACCGCCCGCGCGCGGAAGCTTTCCGCGCTGAAGTCATTCTACAAATATCTTACCATAAGGACAAAACAAATGCAAGAGAATCCTGTTGCGGACCTTGAATATCCAAAACTGCGAAAAAGTTTGCCAAAATACCTGACAATGGAGCAATCTGCAGCACTTTTACAGGCTGTTTCTGGGCAAAACGAGAAGCGCGATTATGCGATCCTGATGCTGTTTCTCAACTGTGGCATCCGTCGCAGCGAGCTTGTCGGGCTGAATATGACCGATGTTTATGAAGATCGAATCCGCGTGATCGGTAAAGGGAATAAGGAACGATTTGTGTATTTCGGATCATCCTGCCGTAAGGCGCTGGATGCTTATATAGAAGAACGCGAGAAAAAGGTGTTATCCGACAACCGCGCACTATTTGGGTCTCGGGATGGAAATCGGATCAGTGTGACAGCTGTTCATCGACTAGTAAAGAAAGCTCTTTTGCAGGCTGGGATCGACTCCACGCAATTCTCCGCGCATAAACTTCGCCACACTGCGGCAACTATGATGCTTTCGGGCGGTGTTGATGTCAAGACGGTGCAGGAAGTACTCGGTCACGAGAATCTAAACACAACACAGATCTATACGCACATCGAAAATACAGAGCTGAAAATTGCCGCAGAGGCAAATCCCCTATCCAAGCTTGACTTTGAGAAATAAATACGATAAAATGTAAAAAAGCAACCAGGAGTTGCTAATTTTACGATAATGAAAGTTGTGATATTATGTCGGTTGGTGAGCGGATCATTGCACTAAGAAAAGAAAAAGGAATGTCACAAGGTGACCTTGCAACTGCCCTCGATATTTCAAGGCAAGCGGTGAGTAAGTGGGAAAATGATTTGTCCATGCCCGATTCCCTAAAACTCATCAAACTCGCGGATATTCTCGATTCGGATGTGGAATATCTGACAACAGGACGAAAAACACCGAAAATTCGCCCGCCGATCGTTCTGGAAACGGTGAAAACCGTAGAAAAAACGGTGGAGAAGCCCGTTGTTCAGTTGGTCGAGAAGATCGTAGAGGTCGAAAAGCCTGTTCCTGTTATCGAGTATGTCGAAAAACCGATCGTGAAGAAGGTCGTTCGCATCAAATATCGCAGAAATGTTCCTGAAATGGCGATCATTGGTATTCTATGCTTTACATTTGGACTAATAATTGGCATCTTGCTATAAAAATCTCCCCCGACAAGAATTCGTTTTCTTGTCGGGGGGGTGCTTATGCGTTTTGCATTTTTCTTTCCAGACGTGTGATTTCTCTGCGGACGCAATCTGCTGTTTCGCCTGTGGTGAAATGCCACTCTTTATCGAAAACATCCAGTTCCTCATTCAGAACGGCAATGGCGCGGTCAAGATTTCCCATCCGCTCATAAAGCTGTGCCAGCGCTTCAAACGGATCTGCGTACCGAGGTGCTTTTTGCACATCGATCGCCTTGCGGTAGTACGCCTCCGCTTGCGCATAAGAACCTGCACGGGTCAAATAATCGGCAATATTGTGGTAAACGCACCATTCCTCTGGGAAAGCACGTTCCATTTCCGACCAGATTTGAAACGCCTCTTCCCTATCCCCTGCTTTCCATGCGATCTTACCGCGGTAAAGAACGGAGCGATAAGTATCATCGATCGTAGAATACGTTTCACAGTATGCCCTTGCCTCCTCCAAACGATAATCGTCGATGAGCTGATCCATGATGCTGAGATATGCATTTTTACACGTGGGATTCTCAGATAAGTACTCCTCATAAAAATCAATGAGCGCATAGTGGCTGGATGCATTCCAGTCGGCAACAAAACCGTCCATAGCAGAAATTAGTTCGCCGTGCGCGTTGCGCAATGTTGGATCGCGCGAAAGTGCCTCTTTGGCATATTCTTCTGCTTTTGACCGATGCTCGCTAGCGATATGATTCTCCATCTCTGCCAGCAATTCATAAACGCGTCCATTTTTTCGGTTCAACCACTCCTTTGTTCAGCAAAAAATCGCGGCTGGCTTCAATGTCGGCACTTTCCAAATAGCGCACATCCCAGAGCATATTCTGGATCCGCTCCATGCGTGTGTCATCGGATAACGCAAAAAGTTCATCGATCGTCACGCCGAAATAGGCAGAGAGTTCGGGAAGCAGGCTGATATCGGGCGTTGCCGCGCCGCGTTCCTATTTACTGACCGCCTGCGCCGCGATGCCGAAGTGCTGTGCAAGCGTTTCCTGAGAAATACCACGCCGCAGTCTGAGCGATTTTATCTGATTTCCAATTTCCATTATTTTCACTCCTATAAAGTATGATTCCGAGCTCGTGCCTTTATCATAGCAAAAACCCGATCATTATGCAATGATCGGGTTTTTAGAAGAGAAAACTGTTGGTTGAATTCGCAAAAAGCAAATTATTTCAGTTGAAATCTTAGCAACTATCGGTCGCAAACGCATTATAACGAAACTTCTATCGCTTCTCTTAGATTTCGCACGCGGTAAACAGCAAGTCCCTCGGGCACTTCGAGCTTTTCTGAGCCACCACGTGGGATGATGCATTTTTTGAAACCTAGTCTTGTCACTTCCGCAAGGCGCTGATTCAGGTTTGACACAGTTCGGATCTCCCCTGTCAGTCCAACTTCGCCAATGGCGACCAGATCATCGGCAATGGGTGCATCCCGATAAGAGCTTGCCACCGCCAGTACAACAGAAAGGTCAGCCGCTGGCTCATCGAGCCGCAAGCCACCGACGATATTGATATATGCATCAAACACGCTCAGCTTCATGCCTGCGCGCTTTTCTGCGACCGCAAGCAGAAGCGCGGCACGGTTAAAATCGAATCCATCTGCCGTTCGGCGCGGGACATTGAATGTCGTTTTGGAAACGAGCGCCTGCACCTCAGCAAGTACGGGGCGTGTGCCTTCCATGACGCAGGTCACACACGTGCCCGAAGCGCCCTCTGGGCGGCCTGCGAGGAGCATTTGCGATGGATTCGGCACTTCGATCAGTCCAACATCGTGCATCTCAAATACGCCGATCTCATTTGTTGAGCCGAAGCGGTTTTTTGCCGCGCGGAGCAAACGGTAGGAGGAATTGGGATCTCCCTCGAAATACAGCACGCAGTCAACCATATGTTCCAGCACCTTTGGCCCTGCGATATTGCCATCTTTATTGATATGTCCGACAACAAAAACGGTGATCCCCTGCTGCTTGCTCAACTGCATCATCGCCATGGTGCAGTCCTTGACCTGTGAAATGCTACCAGGCGAGGATTCGTTTTCGGCATTGTAGAGGGTCTGGATGGAATCGACGATCAGAAAATCGGGCTTCATTTCCTCCGCCGCGTCAATGATATCCGAAAGACACGTTTCCGAAAGGATATACAGCGCATCGGGCGAAACTTTTAGTCGCTCTGCGCGTAGTTTGAGCTGGCGTTCGCTTTCCTCGCCCGAAACGTAGAGCACGGTTCGCCCCTGACAAAGGGAATTGCAGATTTGAAGCAGGAGCGTGGACTTGCCAATGCCAGGCGCGCCACCGACCAAAACGAGCGAGCCCGTCACAGCGCCACCGCCAAGAACGCGGTCAAGCTCCCCCATTCCCGTTGAAACGCGGCTCTCGGCATCGCAATCCACCTCGCGAATGCGTTGCGGTGCGCGCCGTGCGCCGACAGGTGCAGTTTTTGCCTTTCCGACGGAAACGGGCTTTTCCACGTGCTCTTGCATCGTATTGAATGCGCCACAGCTCGGGCAACGCCCCATCCATTTGAGTGTTTCGTTTCCGCAGTTCGTGCAGAAGAATATCGTTTTATTTTTTGCCATTTTTGATCATTTCCTCTTTTCGTGCAAGTGCCGCGTCCATCATCTCGCGGTCTGCAAGCATATCGTTGGGATAGGGATATGTTTTTTCGATTTTTTCAAATTGTTTTCTAAACTTTTCTACCTTTTTTGTATCATTTTCGGCAAGAAGCGCGTAAATATACTGCGTGCGGATCACAGAGGGCGAATTTTTCATGGCTTTGAAAAAAGCAACAAGTTCCTTTGTATAGAGGACGCGAGCCTTCTCGGGAGTATCTTCCGTGAGCAGCAAGCAGCAGAGGCGCTCACAAATGAGCATATTGCGATGAATGCCCGCAAATCCCGTAGGGATCTCGAGATAATGCGCGGCAAGCTCCCCTGCCTGCGCATAGCGGTGTTCATCTACCATGCGATTGCAAAGGAGCAGACCTTTTGCTGCGATCATAGCGTTTTTCATATCTGCATCAGCTGGCTGCTCAAACCAGCTTTCGGGCAGTTCACGGATGCGCTGTCCCTTGGCAATACGTGCGTTGACGCGAAGCTGTAATGCAAATGCATCGCGTGCATTGCTGTCTTTGCGAAGCGCAAAGGCATTGTATCCGTCGTTGTCAACTGTTCCAAGGCGCATCGGAATACCGTTCATCAGCGCAAACATTATGCCGAACGCCGCAAAGAGGATCAAAAATATCGCAGAAAAGGTCGTGTGATCGAGCACCAGCCAAATGAGAAGACACACGAGTGAGAATAGCAGATTCATGAGCGAGCCACCAAGATTATACATTGTGACAGGGATCTCCCCATTTTCGGCTTCGGGTGGTGTCATCAGGCATTGTCCGCCAGTTCCTGCAACGGAGAAGCGCGAAAATCTAAGCTTCCCTCCCCTGCGCGAAAGTTGGAGCGAGCCAATGCGGAATGATGTGAACTGGTAGCCCGAGATGAGACCAAATACAAGGTGTCCCCCCTCATGGATGATCGTTTGAAAAAAGACGGCAATACCGAGCAAAATCAGTACAGTCCCGAACCACAGGAAGAATTCTGCATCGGACATTCCCTCAGGCGCGACCGTTACAAGCATCACGCCACCAAATACGCCGCACAGGAAGCCGAGGACGATCAATAAAAGATTTGTTATGTTCTTTTTCTTCATTTGTAGCACCTCTTTTTTCTTTTTTCTCTCATTATAGCACAAATAACTTGTGCGTCAAGCGCTGCTCCCGCCTGCGTCGGCAAGATAGGTGCTGAGCGTGGATGCGATCACGCAAGCGATTTTTTTCTGATATTCAGGGGAACGAAGCTTCGATTCTTCTTCGTAATTGGATAAAAACCCGCACTCGACAAGCACGGCGGGACAGGAAATATGCTCCATGACATAAATCCCCGTTGCCTTTTTCGTTTTGCGGTTGCTCCCCCGATTGATAGATGCCACAAACGATTGCTGAAGCTTTGTTGCAAGGGCTTCACTTTCCGTATTTTCGGAATAAAAGACCTGCGCACCCCAGTAGCGCGCGTCAGGGAAATGGTTCTGATGGATGCTGAGAAAAATCGCATTTTGCGTCGCATTGATGATGCGCACACGCTCTTTTAGATCGGATACCTTTTTCTGTGCGATCGTCGTGCCCTGCGTGTAGACGGCGGTATCGGTCGTGCGGATCATCAGCGTTTTACATCCGAGCAAATGAAGTAGATCATTTACACGCAGACTGATATCCAGATTGATCCCACTTTCAGAAGCGCCTGTACAGCTCGTAGCGCCCCCGTCTTCTCCCCCATGTCCCGCGTCGATCACCACGCAAAATGCGCGTGGAAGTGGCTCTCCTTGCGCCAGAACTGTCACACTTCGACTTGCGATACCAGTTCCCAAAAGCACAACTGCCGCAAGGAATAGATAAAAAATCAGATCGGGCATCCATTTTCTGCATTGCTTCATGCGCACCACCTCACGAAAGCCTATGCAAAAGGTATTCCCGCATTCATACGAGCGAAGAATTCGGAACATACCTACAAAAAGATGCATAGTATGCCACGGAACGACAGTTCTACTTATTCTTTGATTGGAGGAATCGACCTTGGACAAAAATCAAACTGTAAAAAGTGGCGCTGAAGGGCGTTTGCCAGCGCTTGCACCACTTGCCAATCAAGGGTATTTCTCGCAAAACGGGAAATTTCCTTTGTAATAATCAAATCAAAATCACCGTTTTTCGCACAAGCTATCATACGGTTAAATTCTTTTCGTTTCTTTGTGTTCGTGCCAGAGATACCCTCGTCAGCCGCTGTCAAGTAAGGACTAAAAGATTTTGAAGATTTTTTAC
>CAZVJJ010000011.1:0-50926 GCA_964627295.1 uncultured Oscillospiraceae bacterium
AGCATCCGCTTGACGTGCGGAAGGTCATAGGTTCGAGTCCTATATCGTCCACCAGTCAAAAACAACTCTCCTAAATGTTGAAAAACAGCATTTAGGAGAGTTGTTTGTATAATAAAAGCGTGTTGTTTCAGCAAAAAAGAGAGGGCTGTCTGCGCCCCCTCTTTCCCATAGCTTTACTGCCACGATAGCTGTAATTGTCTGTTGGTATCTGCACAATCTCGCAGATACAGATTGATCAACGTCTGGTATGGGATCCCATTACTTTCAGCCATAGACTTAAAGTAGGTGATGATCCTTTCATCAAGATTGATCGTGATTTGCTTTTTTGCACAATTCGTATACGGATTTTTTCGCGGATTCAATTCAGCAATGTTATATTCTTCTCGCATAGTCTCACCTCAAATTCCATCAAAATAAAAACGTTGCTCATTCTTAGTTGCTTGCCTTGCCGAAATGATACGAATCACATTTTCGTTATTACGGTAACAATAGCTTACAATGCAGATTTTCTCGAATTTCAGCGCCCCGATGATCAGAAAACGGTCTTCGTCTATCGAGTGATCTGGATCATCAAAGAGAATTGCAAGTTTGTCGTAGAATACTTCCGTTGCCATTTCAAAAGACAAGCCGTGCTTCTTTTTGTTGATTTCGTTCTTGTTTTCGTCCCATTCAAACTGCATCCAATCACCGTTCTTAGTATATGTATATTATAATTATAAAATGATTATTTGTCAATGACTATTTCGTTTTAAGATTCGCTATATCGATTGGAGTAGCCCACAAACTGATCCACAGGCTAACGCCTGGCGGTTGTCCACCGTCTTTCCCGCATCCCTGCGGGGCATGGGAAAGCCCATGGACAACACTTGGGATAAGTTTATGGACAACTCCTGCATGCTCCCGATAAGTCTACTGGACACCGCAGACAGCGGATAGAAATTGTGCAAAACTTTATCGGAGAGCTAGAACAGGACGAGTACAAGCAAATCATTGAACGGCAAAGAAAAGCGAAACGGCATAGCATTTTCGACTATGCCGTTTCGCATATTAAGTTACTCCCTTATGGGGGGTGCACCTTTTTGCGGTGCATTTCTTTTTTGTTTCGGCTATTTACCGTGCGTTTTGCCGTATTTTGCGCAGGTCGAAGCGCTATTTGCAGGAATATCTACTCCTGCCATGCCTTTGCTAAGGAATTTGAAGCCATCCTGCCTGTTCCAGAAGCCAGCTTGCCCAGAGTTTTACGCCCTCGGCGTGCGGATGGCAACCATCACGGGTGCAATCTTCACGCAGATAGCCGTTTTCGTCAACAAGTACATCAGGCACTTCGAGATAGCGCATATGGTCATCTGTAACGAGCTGACGGATGCGCTCACTACGGCTTGCGAGATTCTCTGGCTCGTAGCACGGATCACCGCCGCTATAGCCCTGCACGACTGGAAGCGTCGCCTGAATGATAATGTAAGCATCGGGCTGGTATTTGCGGATCAGGTCGATCAACGTCTGATAAGCAGAGGCATAAAGCTCCACATTTCCCGCGCATTCATTGATGCCAAAATGGATAAACACCTTTCCGTATGTTTTTCGATTCAAAACCTCGGAAAGCGTAAGTCCCACGTAGTCGATATCCGAAAGGCGTTCAGTCAGAATGCCGTAGACATTCTGATTCACGCCGCAGAAATAGTCTGCATCTCCCAGACATCCTCTGCCACGAAGCGCCTCGGTGCGCGATTCACCGATGAAAAGTGCATCATCGAACCAGCTTTCTCCCACATCGACCCATGTAGCCTCTGTCTCGGGCAGCTCGATCTCGACAGCTTCCGTCTCCATCTGGGGCTGTTCGATCACATTTTCCGTTTCCTGCATCGGCTCTGTCGTCTCGGGCGCGGATGTCTGCGCAGGCTCAGTCTCGGTTGATTCCGTCACAGGCTGGGCATCTTGGAGCGAGCGATAGAAGTTTACGCTGTACGCAAGCTCCTCGTCTGCCGTCAGAACGAACGGAAGCGAGATAATATTCTCCTGCGTTTCGATCCCGATCGACGCAAAAAGACCATATTTGAGATATGCCCCCGTCCCTGCGACAATAAGCGACGAAATAAGCAGGAGCAAAAGCAGAAAATGAACTCTTTTCTTCATATTTCCCTCTTAATACTGAAAATACAGGAATGGATCTTGTGCGGCTGTCGCAATATAATACACCACGAACCAAAATACGACAAAGAGGAAACTATCCATTACGACAGTATTTTTGAATTTATTCCAAATTTTTCGTGGAAATCCCGTCATAAAGAATGCACCTGCGGTCAAAAGTCCCGCATACATCGAGATCCATGTCGCAAAATCCTGCGGGTCTGCTACCGTACCGCCAAAACCGAAAAGGCGGGCAAGGAACACCTGCATCTCGGAAAAATCACCGATCGCAAATGGGATCCAGCTCAAGAAAATCGCAAAAACGACATAGATATGGCACAGGATTTGGCTTTTATCGAGCCATTTCTTCAAAAACAGACGTTCTATCACGATCAGCACGAAAATGAAGCCCGCCCATAGCAGATAATTCCCACCAACGCCGTGCCAAAGTCCCGTCAAAAGCCATACGACACCGATATTGACGAGCGTGCGCAGTAATCCGCAACGGCTACCGCCGAGCGGGATATACACATAGTCGCGAAACCATGCGCCGAGCGTTGCATGCCAACGGCGGTAAAACTCGGAAATCGAGTGAGAAGTATACGGATCGACAAAATTCTCTGGTAAATCGTACCCGATTGCCTTGCCAATGCCCATCGCCATGAGGCTGTAGCCCCAGAAATCGAGGTAAAGCTGCATGGCATATGCTGTGAGCGCAAGCCATGCGGCGGGTGTCGAAATAGAGGCATAACCGATGGTCGCAGGTTCTGCCCATAGACCGCCTAAGCGATTTGCGATGAGCACTTTCATGCCAAGACCAATAATGAGCAAACGAACCCCTTCATAGACATTTTGCAATGAAAAATGACGTTTCTCTTGCTGTTTCTGCAAAACCTGAGGCTGAACGATCGGGCCTGAAAGGAGCTTCGGAAAGAGGACGATCTGCTCTGAAAATGTCAAAATATGCCGCTCAGCGGTGATTTTTCCGCGAAATACGTCAATTAACCACGCCGCGATCTGGAACAGATAGAAGCTCATGCCGGCGGGGAGGTAGGTGCCGTGGGCGTAGAGTTTGAAGAAGATGAGCACGCCTGTAAAAATTGCGAGAAAAAGCGCAAGAAAACTGCCGCGATGTGTCGAAGAGAGCAGACGCTGGGCGAAATATGCAAGCACCGTCAGCAGAGCAAGCAGTACTACAGGCACGGATCCTGCCGAAAAAGCATAAAAAACAAGGCTTGCAAGCACAAGGAACGCGCTTTTCAGCCGTGCGGGAGTGATGGCGAAAATAAGCAGAAAGAGGGGGAAAAACGCAAATAAAAACGCTATGCTGTTGAATTGCATAGAAATAGCACCCTTTACCATATGTCATAAATTAGCAGGATGTGACAACATTCGTCACGAAACGTAAAAATTGTAATATGAATAGATGTGTTTGTCAACCGCATTTTTGCGTCATTTTTGTGAAAAAACGTGCATTTTTGATGCACTTTTCGTGCAACTGTTGCCGCGAAATAGGCAACAAAGCTCCCCCTTGCCACGCTGAGCAAGGGGGAGTGGATCATTTTTTACGAAAGACGAGCAACTTACTGCCGATGTAGTTGATGATCACGACGAGGACGCTTGTGATGAGCTTGAAAAGGTTGCCATTTCCGTGCATCAGATCGACCGCCACAAAAAGGATCAGCGTTTCAAGCAGACCTGAGCCCACGCGACAGGCGACAAATCTCGTAAGCTCAGGCAGGACGGTCTTTGCCGACCAATCGTGACTGCGAAAAACGAACGGCTTGTTGGTAAGAAATGCAAATAAGACCGAGAACGCCCACGCGATCAGATTGCTCACCGATGCACCAAGGTGCAAAAGATTGTAGCAAGGCAGATACACGATATAGTTCACTACGGTCGTGAGCACGCCAAAGACAAGATAAACGAGGATGTCGTAATGGCGGTGAATGAGATCCTTTAACTTTTCCATATTCTCTTTCCTTCCTACAGATCACTCCGAACGCAATGCGATCACGGGGTCTTTCTTTGCCGCCTTGCGCGATGGGATCAGTCCGCCAAAGAGCGTGAGCATCATGCTCAGCACGACGAGAATGAGCGCGCTCATGGCGGGCAGTTGTGCATTGATATCGCTCGTGCCTGTGAGGTCGTGGATGATCAGATTGATGGGGATATTCAGCAGCAGCGTCATGCCGACACCGATCAAGCCCGAGCAAAGTCCGACGATGAATGTTTCCGCATTGAATACCTGCGAAATATTGCGCTTGGATGCGCCGATGGCGCGCAGAATTCCGATCTCCTTTGTGCGCTCCTGCACCGAAATGAGGGTAATGATACCGATCATAATGGAAGAGACAACGAGGGAGACTGCGACAAACGCGATAAGGACATAGGTGACGCTATTGATGATGGTACTTACCGAGCTCATCAGAATGCCTGTAACATCCGTATAGCTTATGACCTGCTCTTCCTGCTCGATCGCTTCCATTTTTTCATTGTAACTGTCGATAAAATTCAGGAATTTCTCTTTTCCGTCAAAGTCTTTGAGGTAGACAGAAATCGAGGAAGGCTCAGCAAGGTCTGCATAGCCAAGATCCAGAAGATTGCTCTGGGCTGTCGCTTCCTTGTCGGATGCGGACATGGCATTCATCAATCGCATAAGATCTTCCTGCGTCATAGTAAACTGAAATGCCTGTGCAAGCGCATCCTGATCGACATACAAGCTCGAACCGAAGTAACCTGTGAGCACATCCGTAAAGCCCGCAAGCTTCGCCTGAATGGTCGCTCGGATGGTGCTCTCGGACATTTTCAGCGAAACGGCAGCCGCCGCGCCCTCGAAAACGGTGTTGGAAGAGAAGTCTGCGACGATGCCTTCCACCGCGTCCGCCGTGATGGGCGCATAATACTGCGAGGGGTCGATCTCGATCTCGGGTACAGTCGGAAGCGTCGGTTCGGGGATATCGATATCAGGGATGTCGATGCCCTCAGAAGGAAGAACTGGAGCGTCAGTCGGTTCCGTCACATCATCGGCTGGGGATGTGCTTTCCTCAGTAGGAGCAGTCGTTTCCTCGGTTGGCGAGGTAGTTTCTTCTGCGGGGGCGGTCGTTTCTTCCGTTGATGCGGTCGTTTCCTCCGTAGAAGCAGTCGTTTCCTCCGTGGAATCGGTCGATTCTTCCGTGGAAGCGGTCGATTCCTCCGTGGATGCGGTTGATTCCTCCGTGGGAGCAGTCGTTTCCTCGGTCGGTGCGGTCGTTTCTTCGGTCGTCGGTTCGGTATCGACGATCAGCTCAGAAGCGGCTGTGAGAGAATAGTTCGCGGTGTCGATGGCAAGATTGTCGGAAATGTAACCCGTAAGCATGGAGAACATCAGTGGACGGCAAATGCTCACATAGTCCTCCAGCGCAATGCCATACTGGGTGCAAAGGGGCAAAAGGATCGCCTGTGCGCTCTCCCCTGCCAGATATGCATCCACCAGCGCTTCCGCCTGTGTCAAATAGAGCTTTGCCGTGCCATTCGTGCTGTTGGTGAGGACATACTCCTGAAGCATATCGCGGGAAAGTGCCTCAAAGGCTTGCGTGAACTGGATACGTGCAGGTTCTGTGGTCGCTTCGATCACGCCCGTGATGCCCTGCATATAATTTTCGAGCAGCGCAAGGATGGAATCCATGTTGATATTCATGCCGAATGCCGAGGAGATCGCGCCTTCGTCCACGCTGATCATGTCCTCAAATTTCAGCGACGAATCCTCATCTTCATCTTTCGCGCCGAATTCCTTGCCTGTAAAAACATCGATGGCTGGATCTGCAAGCTGCATGGTCACGATCTGCGACTGCTCCGCTTGCGCGATCACATACTCGGTAAGCTCCCTCGTATAGGCGATGCCCGCGGTCAGCATGGTTGCAGAAATGCCCTCTTTTGGGCAGACGATGCCGACGATTTTAAGCGGTGTACCGTTTTCGACAAGTGCACGCATATAATCTTTATCGTCCGACATATCTTCCCAGACATGATACTCCTCGTTATAGCGGTAGGTATCGGACACGGGAACTAAGCGGAACGAAAGGGAAAGCAGATCGTCATATGTCCATGTTTCGGGCGTTTCGCTCTCCCCCTGCTCGACCGTTTCACCGCGCATCACCTTTGCGATCATCTCCAAAAGCGAGTCGCTGTCCTTTAAGCCGAGGGTGTATGCCATATAGTCGGAGATCTGGCTGGGGTCTTGCAAAACGACGATCATTTCATCAAAATTTTCAGGCCAGCGGCCTTCGAGCACATCGTACTGCGCGGAAAGCAGATCGGTATTCGTGATCATCTCTTTGAAAATATCGGAATCCATATAGGCAGACATTGCCGAACTTCCCGTGATTTCGCCAAAAAGCGTGCCAGGATTGACCTGCGTGACTTTCTCCGAGGTATCGGCGGAATAAATGCGGGGCTTGATGCCATAGCTATACTTGATCTCGTTGACGCTACCCGCGATCTGATCCGCGTTCTCCTCGATATATGCCTTGAACGCGGCAAGGTCGTTGCTACCGATATTGGCAAACATCTGCGAGATCATGGGTTGCTCGACGACCACGCCATCATCTGCCTGCGATGCCATGGACATCGACGTGCCATAGGCTGAAAGAAGCGAGGACATATCGGACGATTCCGATGTGATGCTCAGCGGATAATTGGAAAGCGTATCTTCCTGAATGCGGTCGATATAGAGCTGAAAGCCCGTAGAAATGGACATGATGAGGGCAATTCCGATAATACCGATCGAGCCTGCAAAAGCAGTTAAGATGGTGCGCGCCTTTTTTGTGCGCAGATTATTGAAGCTCAGGCTCATTGCGGTGAAGAACGACATGGACGACTTTCCCATATTGCGGTGCTTCGGCTCTGCAAGCGCAACAGGCGCTTCATAGGGATTGGTATCGTCAACGATATGCCCATCCTTTACGCGGACGATGCGGTTTGCATAGGCATAGGCAAGCTCGGGATTGTGCGTGACCATAACGACAAGGCGATCTTTCGCCACTTCTTTCAGAAGCTCCATGATCTGCACGCTCGTATCCGAATCGAGCGCGCCCGTCGGCTCGTCTGCAAGCAGGATATCGGGATCGTTGACAAGCGCACGGGCAATGGCAACGCGCTGCATCTGACCGCCAGACATCTGATTCGGGCGTTTATGAAGCTGATCGCCAAGACCGACATCTTCAAGCGCCTTGGTCGCGCGTCTGCGGCGCTCCGCGCCCGAAATGCCCGAAATGGTGAGCGCGAGCTCGACATTTGCAAGCACCGTCTGGTGCGGGATCAGATTGTAACTCTGAAAGACGAAGCCGATGGTATGATTGCGGTAAGAATCCCAGTCGCGGTCGGAATATTTGCGGGTGGAGATACCATTGATGATGAGATCACCGCTGTCATAGCGGTCAAGACCACCGATCACATTCAAGAGCGTCGTCTTGCCCGAGCCTGATGGACCGAGGATCGCGACAAATTCATTGTCACGCAGGGTAAGGCTCACGCCATCGAGCGCGGTCTGAACGAGGTCGCCTGTTTTATACTGTTTGCGGATCTGTTTGATTTGGAGCATAGTTTGACCTTTCAAAAGAGAGAAGCTGGAATGGTTGCAAATTTATTTTGTGGGTTCATTATAATTTTTTGCGCAGAAAATATCAAGGGGAACACGCAATTCTTTACGATACGTTAATAAATACAGAAAAAGAAGAGAAAGTTGCCCAAAAAGCGACGATTCCGATTTCCATTTTTCAGCAAAGCGGTGGATTGTTTTTTCATCAAAATCGATTACAATGAAGATGCGGCATCCGCCGCAAAAGAAAAAGGAGGAGAAGAAAATGAAAAGGATTCTTGCAGCAATGCTCGTGTGTCTGATGGTACTTTCCGTACTGGCAGGCTGCTCAGCAGAAGTTGCACCCGAAACGACTGCCGCAACCACAACTGTGGCAGCCACCGAAATGGAGACCGATGCACCTGCCCAGCAGGGCGACATCGCCATTTTGTACACAAACGATGTGCACACCTATATTGATGGGGTACTCAGCTACGATGTCATCGCGGCGCTGAAAACAGCACTTGCTGAGCAATACGAATACGTGCTGCTCGTAGATGCTGGCGACCACATTCAGGGCACTGCCTACGGCTCGATGGACAAGGGCGAGAGCATCATTGCAATGATGAACGCGGCGGGCTATGATGCCGCAACGCTCGGAAACCACGAATTTGACTATGGTATGGACGGCGCGATGCACGTTATGGAGCTTGCAAACTATCCGTACCTTTCCTGCAACTTCTACCGCGAGGAAAATGGCGTAAAGGGCGAGACCGTTCTGCCTGCTTACACGCTCTTCACCTGCGGTGAGGAAACTGTCGCATTTGTGGGCATCACGACCCCTGAATCGTTCACAAAGTCCACACCCGCATATTTTCAGGATGAGGACGGCAACTACATCTATGGCATTTCTGGTGGCGAGGATGGAGAGGCACTCTACGCCGATGTCCAGCGCGCCATCGATGAAGCAAAAGCCGCAGGCGCGACCAAAGTCATCGGACTCGGTCATCTCGGCGTAGACCCTTCCTCGACCCCGTGGACGAGCAAGGAAACGATCGCGCACGTCGGCGGACTGGACGCATTCATTGACGGTCACTCCCACACCGTGATGCTTGCACAGCCTGTTACTGACAATGACAGGGAGATCGTACTGCTCACCCAGACGGGCGAATATTTCAATCGCATCGGTCTGATGGTCATCAGCGGAGAGACTGGCGAGATCAGTACCAGCTTCCTCGAATACAGCGAGGTAACAGATACCGTAAAGGATGAAAATGGAAATGTTGTTCTCGATGAGGATGGCAAGGAAGTGACGACCGTCACAGGCTATGCGCTGAACCACACCCTCGCAAACGGCGAGACTTGGTGCTCGGATGATGCCGTTGCCACGATCAAAAACAACTGGATTGCAAAGATCGACGAACAGCTTGGCACGAAGATCGGCACGCTCGACATCACGCTCGACAATTACACAGAGGACGGCACGCGCCTTGTGCGTAGCCAGGAGACGGTCACAGGTGACTTCTGCGCCGATGCGCTCTACTACCTGTTTGACAGCATGGGTCTGGATGTGGATGTTGCCGTGATGAACGGCGGCGGTGTGCGCAATAAGACGCTTACAGGAGAATTCACCTACAAGACCGCAAAGGAGATCCACACGTTCGGAAATGTCGCTTGTCTGCAAACGATAACGGGTCAGCAGCTTCTCGATGCGCTCGAATGGGGCGCGCGTGAGGTCGGCAGTGCCGAGTGTGGTGGCTTCCTGCAAGTGGCGGGTATCACCTATACGATCGATTCGTTCTGGGCTGAATCGACCCAGAAGGACGACAAGGGCGTGTGGATCGGTGCACCCACGGGCGGCTACCGCGTGCACGATGTGAAGGTATACAACAAGGAAAGCGGCGAATATGAGGCGCTCGATCTTGAGAAAACCTACAACCTCGCTGGCTACAACTACACCCTGCGCGATCTGGGCGACGGCTTTAATATGTTTGACGGTGCAGTCAATGTGCTCGATTACGTGATGGAGGACTATATGGTTCTGGCAACGTATGTACAGGCATTTGAAAATGGCACAGTCGGAGCAGATAACTCTCCCCTGCTCCAAAAATATGCAGGCATGAAGCTCGATTATAGCACGATCGACGGCTCTTCCCGCATCACGATCAATACCGCAGAATAAATCCACGACCACCAGTCGCTTCCTATGGGCGGCTGGTGGTTTTTATTTTGATTGGCATAACTTAGAGATATGAAAATTTTCTAAAAATTATTTGTGAATCCTATTGACATTCTTCCGCATACGTTGTATTATATCGATAACAAGATATCGGTATTAACTTACCGATTAAAATCTAGAAAGGTGGATCCTTCTATGAACAAGACATATGCACCCGTCACCACTTCCGAAGAGCTCGAAGCTGCGATCGCGCGCGTTCGCGCCGCGCAGAAGCTTTTTGCGACCTACACGCAGGAGCAGGTCGATCGCATTTTCCTCGCCGCCGCGACTGCTGCAAACCGCGCACGCATCCCCCTGTCGAAGATGGCAGTTGCAGAGACTGGCATGGGCGTCGTCGAAGATAAGGTCATCAAGAATCACTACGCCGCAGAATATGTTTACAACGCCTACAAAGATACCAAAACTTGTGGCGTGATCGAAGAAGATACCGCCTATGGCATTCGCAAGATCGCAGAACCCATCGGTCTGATCGCCGCCGTCATTCCGACGACGAATCCGACCTCTACCGCTATTTTTAAGACCCTGATCGCGCTCAAGACCCGCAACGGCATCATTATCAGCCCGCATCCCCGCGCAAAGAACTGCACCATCGAAGCGGCAAAGATCGTCCTTGAAGCAGCTGTCGCGGCGGGCGCGCCCGAAGATATCATCGGCTGGATCGATGTGCCGAGCCTTGCGCTGTCGAATCAAATCATGCAGGAGGCAGATACCATCCTTGCTACGGGCGGTCCTGGCATGGTCAAGGCGGCTTACTCCTCTGGCAAGCCCGCGCTCGGTGTCGGTCCTGGCAATACGCCCGCTGTGATCGACGATTCGGCGGATCTTCTGCTTGCTGTTTCTTCCATTATCCACTCCAAGACATTCGACAATGGCATGATCTGCGCTTCGGAGCAGTCCGTGATCGTGCTTGACAGCATTTACGATGCCGTGAAGGCAGAATTCGTCGCGCGCGGATGCCATATTCTCAGCGCCGAGGAGACGGAAAAGCTTCGCGGTACGATCCTCATCAACGGCGCGCTCAACGCTAAGATCGTTGGACAGTCTGCGCACACGATTGCAAAGCTTGCGGGTGTCGATGTGCCCGAGGGCACGAAGATCCTCATCGGCGAAGTGGAAAGCGTCGAACTTTCGGAAGCATTTGCACACGAGAAGCTCTCCCCCGTGCTTGCCATGTACCGCGCGACTGATTTTGGCGATGCGCTGAACAAGGCGGAGCGTCTGATCGCTGACGGTGGCTACGGTCACACCGCATCGGTCTACCTGAACACCGTTACCGCTAAGGAAAAACTCGACGCGTTCGCATCCCGCATGAAGACCTGCCGCATCCTCGTCAATACCCCCTCCTCGCAGGGCGGTATCGGTGACCTGTACAACTTCAAGCTCGCGCCGTCGCTCACCCTCGGCTGTGGAAGTTGGGGCGGCAACTCCGTTTCGGAAAATGTGGGCGTGAAGCACCTGCTCAACATCAAGACCGTTGCTGAAAGAAGGGAAAATATGCTCTGGTTCCGTGCACCTGAAAAGGTCTATATCAAAAAAGGTTGCCTGCCTGTCGCATTGAGCGAGCTGGGCAGCGTGATGGGCAAGAAGAAAGCATTTATCGTAACGGATGCATTCCTGTATCACAACGGCTACACCAAGCCTGTCGAAAATAAGCTCGATGAGCTTGGTATCCGTCACAGCGTGTTCTTCGATGTCGCACCCGATCCCTCCCTTGCCTGCGCAAAGGCAGGCGCGGAGCAAATGCGCGCTTTCGCACCTGACGTGATCATCGCCGTCGGCGGCGGTTCGGCAATGGATGCCGCGAAGATCATGTGGGTGATGTATGAACATCCCGAAGCAGACTTTATGGACATGGCAATGCGCTTTGTCGATATCCGCAAGAGAGTTTACACCTTCCCGAAGATGGGCGAAAAGGCTTACTTCATTGCTGTTCCCACCACCGCTGGTACGGGTTCTGAGGTCACGCCGTTCGCTGTCATCACCGACGAGCAGACGGGCGTGAAGTATCCGCTGGCAGACTACGAGCTGATGCCGAATATGGCGATCGTGGACGCGGACATGATGATGAACGCACCCAAGGGGCTGACCGCCGCATCGGGCATCGATGCTGTGACGCACGCGCTGGAAGCTTACGCGTCCATGATGGCGACCGATTACACCGACGGTCTTGCGTTGCGCAGCCTGAAAACCATTTTTGAATACCTGCCCAGAGCATATGACAACGGTCCGAACGATCCTGTTGCACGCGAAAAGATGGCAAACGCCGCGACGATGGCGGGTATGGCATTTGCAAACGCATTCCTTGGCGTATGTCATTCGATGGCGCACAAGCTTGGCGCATTCCATCACCTGCCGCACGGCGTGGCAAATGCCCTGATGATCGACGAAGTGCTCCGTTTCAACGCGGAGGAAGTTCCTGCAAAGATGGGCACGTTCCCGCAGTACGACCATCCGCACACGCTCGCGCGTTACGCAGAAGTTGCTGACTATCTCGGCGTAGCGGGCAGCACCGATGCAGAAAAGCTCGAGGGGCTGATCGCGAAGATCGACGAACTCAAGCACGCCATCGGCATCAAGGATACCATCCGCGAGTATGGCATTGACGAAAAGGACTTCCTTGACCGCCTTGATGAGATGGTCGAGCAGGCATTTGACGATCAGTGCACGGGCGCAAATCCCCGCTATCCGCTCATGGGCGAGATCAAGCAGATGTATCTGAACGCTTACTACGGAAAATAAGCCACATAGAAGCCAAAAAACCGACCCGTTTATGGGTCGGTTTTGCTTTTGGGATATCGAAAGAGGGTCATTTGCCCGCTTCCTTTTCTTCTTTGATCTGCGCCTGAAGATGGACGGAGAGGACTGCAAGCGAAGTCGCCATATTCTCGTTCTGAACGAGGATATTCGCGGGGACATCGAGATGCGTGGGTGCAAAGTTCCAGATGCCCTTGATGCCGCATTTGATCAGCATATCGCAAACCTCCTGCGCAGATCCCGCGGGGACGGTGATGATGCCCATGAGCACCTTGTGCGTGCGGCAAAAATGCTCAAGCTTTGCAATATCGTAAACGGGCTTCCCTTCCTCGGTACGCGCCACCTTGGGATTGCGGTCAAATGCCGCCAGAATGTTCAAGCCATACTCTTCAAAGCCCATATAGCCCATGAGTGCCTGCCCGAGCTTGCCTGCGCCGATCAGGACGGCATCGGTCGTATTATCATAGCCGAGGAACTGCTCAATATCATCGATCAGCGCTTCGCGCAGATAGCCGATCTTCGGGCGACCACCGTCGGAGACCATTGCCAGATCCTTGCGCACCTGCACCTCGCCCATGCCCAATGCTGCCGCGAGCGCCGTGGCGCTGATGTGCGTAGGCGCACCCTCGGGCATCGTCTTTAGATAATTAAGATACACAGGTAGGCGCTTGAGAACGGATTTTGATATCTTCTTTTGTTCCATTTTTTCACATCCTTGATATCGATACAAAATGATATCGATAAAGTCTTTTATCGATTATAACATATCGATTTGTCGAATGCAAGAAAAATCATGCGCAGGAGGTCTGTTTTAGAAATTCTTTGCGCAATTTCAGCATGATCCGCTTTTCTAGCCGTGAAATATACGACTGCGAAATGCCCATTTTGAGCGCGACTTCTTTCTGGGTCAGCGCAGTTCTACCCGCCAAGCCGAAGCGCATCTCCACGATCTCACGTTCCCGCCCCGAAAGTTCCATGAGTGCCGCGCGAAGCACCTGCAAGTCCACATCGTCCTCCAATTTCGCCGTCACGATATCATCATCTGTGCCGAGGATATCTGAAAGCAGGAGTTCATTGCCATCATAATCCATGTTGATCGGCTCATCGAGAGAGACTTCCGCCTTTTGCCCCGAGATCTTGCGGATGTGCATAAGGATCTCGTTTTCGATACAGCGGGATGCGTAGGTCGCAAGCTTGATATTCTTATCGAGACGGTAGGTACTGATCGCCTTGATCAGCCCGATTGTCCCGATGGAAATGAGATCCTCAAGATTCGTACCCGTGTTTTCAAAGCGGCGCGCGATATACACGACGAGGCGCAGATTATGCTCGATGAGGGTCTGCTTCGCCGCTTCCTCACCACGTTCTAGCGCTTCCAGCGTGGCTTGCTCCTGCGCACCCTTGAGTGGGGGCGGGAGCACATCGCTACCGCCGATATAGTAAAGATTCCCGCCAAATCCCCGAAACAAGCTACCGATCACATCCAAAATGCGCATAAAATCCCTCCTGCTATGCACAAAGTGCGCGATATCCCTCTCCCCTGCCGATCTCCTGCGCCGCGAAAGCAATGACCGCCGTGCAGGCTCTGCCATCGAGCTTGACTTCTGAAAAACGCATCGCGAGCAACATCCCGCTCCCACCGATGGCATGGTACGGGATGATGCGAAGCCCAGAAATGCCCGAATGGACGAGCGTTTCAAGCGGGGCGCGAAGCTGATCTGCTGACAAGCCCGTAAGCGCTTTCGCCGCCTGCGCATCGATCACGAACACGCGCTCCCCCGTGATGGGGTCGCGAAGCGAATTGCCGCTGTCGCGCAATGCCATCAAGGAAATGTGGCGATCACCGTGGACGATCTCGAGCGGAAGCACGCTACCGCTCCCGCGCCTATCAAAAGACGATGATAACAGTAGCCCCATCCCTGCCGCCGCCAAGAGTTCTGCGCCTGCACGCGTCCCCTGAAGCCCCGAAGCAAGCGCATCCAGCGCCATATGGAGCACGATGAGGAGCATGCCGCGCTGTCGACCCGTCCGCCCCAGCCCAAATGCCACGACCGCCGTGAGCACAAGGAAAACAAGACGCCAACATTCCCCCGAGAGCGCTTGCAGGTGATGCGATGCACAGGCTGTTGCATAAAATGCACCAACGAGTGCACCCAGCACGCTTCGCCCAAGTGGGCTGGCACAGCGCATGAGCCGATTTGTGCCCAGAATGAGCAGAAGTTCGACGATAAACCGAAGCAAGACTACAAGAAAAAGATACTGCCGCATACACACGCCCCTTTCGTTTGTGGGATGAGTATACCGCGTCGGGGTACAAGAAGTCGGTCGCACCGCCGCACGTGTGCACCGCAAGTTCAGCCCCATGCGCCCCTCATTTGGCGTCAATCGGGCGTGGTGACAAAAAAATCGCGTCACGTCGCGCGGGTCTTTGTACCCAGAGGGCGATTTGGAAAAGAATTTTTCCAAGCCGCCACGCGATGTGACGCAGATGTGTTATTTTTCTTCCGTCCGCTCCACAAGACGGATGTTTTTTTCTGCCTTAAAGCGGGGGATCATCAGCTCATGCCCACAACCAAGGCATTTTAGGCGAAAATCTGCACCGACGCGGAGCACCTGCCAGCGCTTTTCACCACATGGGTGCGCCTTTTTCATAACGAGAACATCTCCAAGACGAATATCCATCGTTTCCCTCCTTATTTCCCTTTGACGGCGTGCCAATACTGCTTTGCGCTCTGCTCGAGCTTATTCTCACCGTAGTGATAATACTGCGTACCAACGAGCGCATCGGGTAAATACTGCTGCTCGACCCAATGATTCGGGTGATCATGCGGGTAAAGATACCCCTGCTCGCGCTCCATGGTATAGGAATCTGCATGGACATTTTGCAAATGGCGGGGGAAATCGCCACCTTTTCCTGCACGAACATCCGCAAGCGCGGCATTGAGCGCAAGATAACCAGAGTTTGATTTCGGACTTGTTGCCATGAGCACGGCGGCATCACCAAGGGGGATGCTCGCCTCGGGCATCCCGAGTTTGAGCGCCATATCGACGCAGGCATTGACAATGGGGATGATAGAGGGGTACGCAAGCCCGACATCCTCGGCGGCAATGACCATCAAGCGGCGGCAAGCAGATTGCATCTGCCCCGCTTCGAGCAATCGCGCGAGATAGTGGCAAGCGGCATCAGGGTCAGAACCGCGGATAGATTTTTGGAGCGCAGAGAGAAGATCGTAGTGGTTATCCCCATCGCGGTCGGCGCGGAGCGCACTTTTTTGCGTGACGGCTTTTGCATCGGCAAGCGTAAGCGTGAGGGCATTTCCATCGGGCTTGCCAGCGGAAAAGAGCACCTCGACGGCATTCAACGCTTTTCTCAGATCCCCGCCACAAGCGCCCGCGATATATTCAAGTGCACCATCTTCCGCCGATGCGGTAAGGGCAGTCCGCTCCTCCATAAAGGAGACAGCGCGCTTGACCGCTTTGAGCGCGGCGGGGGCATCGATCTGCTTGAACTCAAAGACCGTCGAACGGCTTAAGATCGCATTGAACACGTAAAAATAGGGATTTTCCGTTGTGGAAGCGATAAGCGTGATCTTGCCGTTTTCGATATACTCAAGAAGCGACTGCTGCTGCTTTTTATTAAAAGACTGGATCTCGTCAAGATACAGCAGGACACCGTTCGGTGCAAGGAAGGTGTCCAACTGAGAGACGATCTCCTTGATATCGGCGGTAGATGCCGTGGTCGCATTGAGCTTATAGAGCGTTCGGTTGGTCTGCTTGGCGATAATGTTGGCAACGGTCGTTTTCCCTGTGCCACTCGGACCATAAAAGACCATATTGGGGATCTTCCCAGAATCGATCAGGCGGCGAAGCACAGCGCCCTGACCGAGAATATGCTCCTGACCGAACACTTCGTCAAGTGTTGTTGGGCGAAGCAGGTCAGCAAGAGGCTGATACATATGGACACCTCCAAGTACATTTGCACCATTATAGCACATATTATCGAAAATTGCACCCCCTTATTGCAAAAAATGGCACACTTCTTTTTTAGAAGTGTGCCAAAATTTTAGAACGTTGCAACATCGGGATCGGCAGGTGCTGCATTCTTTGTGACTTCAATGGCAGTCAGGACAGGGCCTGTCTCACCTTTGTAGAGGCGATGCTTTTCTGCGCTGATCTTCGCTGTGACCATGACCCACGAACGCGACTCAAGCTCCTTTGCGCCTGCATAGCGGCAAGGAATGCCACAGAACTGGATATCATCGACACAGCAGGTCATAACGAATCTGCCAGGGGCAAACATATTTTCCTTATCGCGGCGAAGCATCGCGACCTGCGCCTTGAAATGGACGGTCTTTCCATCGTACTTCTCAGGCTCTTCGGAGACATCGCGATACCAGAGGGCAAAGTCCTCATCCTTGACCTCGATCACGGGTGCATTGATGTCAAAGGGGAGCGGATCTTCGATGGTGTCGAATTCGGTAGAGCCATCGGTATAATCATAGAGGATATCGATGCGGCGGTTGGCGGCGCGGGCAAGCTTGTGAAACGGCATCACATCCGCGCCCTTTTGCAGGCGGTTGAATACGACCATCTGCGCGCCAACGAGCTTATCCATGACAAGATTGCGCATATTGGAATTATACGCCATAAAGGTCGTGGTATCGGCGAACATGACTTCCTGCGCAACAGCCCAGTTCTCAGGGAAGCGCATATACAGGTCGCCCACCTGCTGCATACCATTGAGCTCCGCGACCACGCGCTCAGCGCGGTACTTCTTTTGCAGAGCGGCAAGTTCCTTCGTGGTGACGGTCGTCTGGTCGAGCACCTCTAAATAGACATTCTGCGCAGGATAGGTGGAGAAATCATACTCTTCCTCCCCCTCTTCAAACACGAGCAGAAGCGTCTTTTCCCCCGCGTTGAAGCGCGGGTCTTCGAGCGTTTCCTGAATGAACTTGGTTTTTCCCGAATCCAGAAAGCCCGTAAAGACATATACTGGGATCTGCACCATAGCTTACACCCCAAACAGCGCCGCAATGCCGCTCTCGTCGAGCTGAGAACCGATCACGCAGAGCTTACCGCCGATATCGGCACAGCCCGTGCGAATGTCGATCTCCTCGGGAACCATGTCGAAGTGGATCCACGTTCCGTCCGTTGCGGGAAGGATGCCCTTGGCACGCAGGACGATGCCATACTTGCCCGTATCGAGTGCGCGCAATGCTGCCTCGACCGTCTCGCGCTCGAACTTCTTGTGCGTCTCAACGCCCCACGAGGTGAACACCTCGTCTGCATGGTGGTGATGATGGTCGTGATGACCACAGCAGCAATGACCATCCTCATGGTCGTGGTGCTGATGGTGCTCATGCTCCTCGTGATCGTGATGACCGCAGCAGCAATAGCCGTCCTCATGGTCGTGGTCGTGATGGTGCTCGTGCTCCTCGTGATCGTGATGACCGCAGCAGCAATGGCCGTCCTCGTGGTCGTGGTCGTGATGGTGCTCGTGCTCCTCGTGATCGTGATGACCGCAGCAGCAATGACCGTCCTCGTGGTCGTGGTCGTGATGGTGATGATGCTCGTGCGCATCCTCATGCGCAAGGCGCTCATTTTCAAGACGTGCCAGCTCTGCCGCAAGGGATGCCTGTCCCTCCATTGCCTCGCGAAGCTGTGCGCCCGTAAGCTCTGCCCAAGGGGTCGTGACGACCGTTGCCTGCGTATTGTGCTCACGGATGAGCGCGACCGATGCATCGAGCTTTGCCTGCGGGACGGAATCGGTGCGGGAAAGGATGATGGTGGAAGCGGTTTCGATCTGGTTGTTGTAGAACTCACCAAAGTTCTTCATATAGACCTTGACCTTGCCTGCATCACAGACGGCAACGGTATAGCCGAGGGTGATCTCATCGTTCGTCACTTTTTCGACTGCGCCGATAACATCGGAGAGCTTGCCAACACCCGAGGGCTCGATGATGATGCGGTCGGGCGAATACTGCTCGATGACCTGATGGAGCGCCTTGCCGAAATCGCCGACGAGCGAGCAACAGATACAGCCAGAGTTCATCTCGGTGATGTTGATGCCCGCATCCTGCAGGAAGCCACCATCAATGCCAATCTCACCGAATTCGTTTTCGATCAGGACGAGCTTTTCGCCCTTGTAAGCTTCGGCGATCATTTTCTTGATGAGGGTCGTTTTGCCTGCGCCAAGAAAGCCAGAATAGATATCGATTTTCATAAAAACACACCTTCTGTATGAATATTTATCACTATTAGTATAGCACAATCTGTCAATAGATACAAGGATATCTGTCAAGAAAAAACCGTCCGAAGCTGCATTCGGACGGTTTGGTATTTATTGGACAGGTATGATGAGCAGATCGTTCGGCGCGGGAGCATCGTTGATGGCGTTGATCTGGCGGATGGCATCGACAGTCGAACCGCAAGCCTTTGCGATCGTCCACAACGAATCATTCCCAGCTCGGCGCAAAATGATGGTCGGGCGGGCAGGGTCTGGGATGCGAGCCTCACCGATCTCCAGCGCAGATACGACGCTGTGTTCCGTTTTCCCGCTTGTCAGGCAGATAAGCTCCAAATCGGCACGTGCATCGATTGCGCCATCGCCAATATGCACCTGCGGGGTTTGCCGCACGGTCGGAATGGCGAAGATACAGGTATTTTCTGCCGTAGGGAGCGTGATGCTTCCCTCCCAGTGTGGCGTTGCGCAGCGATGCGTACCATCTTCGGACAGGTAAAGGATCTGGAAAATGCCTTGCAAGGCAAGCTGTGCCGCGCCATCCGTATAGCGCACACGAGGATACTCTGGGCAAAAAGAGGCATCGATGATGGTTTTTGCATCCGCAGGTGCGCTCTGCTCGCAGGAGATATGCTCGGATCTCGTATCCAGGATGCACGGAAGTATCATCGTTTCCGTTTGGAGCGAAATGTCGCGCATGGGGCTGTATGCATCCTGCGGGAGCGTGAGCATAACGCGCGCATCGATGCGGTACTGTGCGCAAATGCCCGCCTTGATATGCATCTTCCCGCCATCGGACAGGTCAGCTTCCACGCTCGTGACGAACGCGGTGACGAACGCATCTGCATCGGGCGTAAGCTCCGTGCCAAGCTCTGCAAATTGCGAGATCGACGCATCGAGATCTGCGCAGGTAAGCGCGCCTGTGGCATCGAGATAACGCACGTGCAGATGGGCATTGCCGCGGAATACGACCTTATTTGCCATCACTTTTTGATCGGTGATCTGCACGGCGACGGTATAGGTGAGGAGCTTTTCCGCATTTGCAAGCGCAAAATCCTCATCGATGAGGAAATTCTTTTCCCCAGCCTCGCGGGTCAGGCAGACGGGGCACGCCGTTTGCAAAAGCTCAACATTCTCCCCCTCCGCCTTTGGCAAAAGGACGGCAATGGGTGAAAACGCCTGCACCGCGGCGGTGATATTGGCGCGAAGCATCAGCTTGCGCGGGGAAACCGCGCGGGCATCGATACTGCGAAGCGAGGCGCATATGCTGATCTCCCCCTCGGGCGTGCCCGCGGGAATATCCCAGCGCATCTGAAACGGTATCCATGCATCGATGCATCGTGTGCCGCTGCCGTCCTCGCCTGCATAGAGCACCCACGCCATCACCCCGCCCGAAACGCTGATCTCGCTGTCGGTCCACTCCTTTGCGCGGATCGTCACCTGCGCAAAGCTTGCGATCACGCGCCCGATATCGGGCATGGCATCGGCAAGCTTCACCTCTTGCGTCTGCTCAAGATTGGTGCTGTCGCACAGCACGGTATCAAGGCAATTTATGGGCGTTTTTTGAAACACGAGTTCCAAAACGATCACTCCTTATCGCGTATTTTTCACGATAGCCTATTCACGCCGTGGCGCAGTTATTCCACTACCTGCTCCGCAGGGTGCAACAACCTGCGAAAATGATACCCAGTCCTACAACGGTAGAGAGCCCGCCACTTTCGAGGCATTTCCCAATCAGAAGCCCCAGCCCGAACGCGATTTGGGCAAAGCCAAATAGTTGGTTTCTTCGACACATCGCATACACCCCCACGTTTTCTGTAGAGCCTATGCGCGTCGCGCAAAAAATATGCCGCCATGCATAGTGCACAGCGGCAAATGCCAATATTTTACCCTCCGAGGTATGCCTTGCGGACGGCATCGCTCTTGGAAAGCTCTGCGCCCGAGCCACTTAGGGTGATCTTCCCCGTTTCAAGGACATAGGCGCGGTCGGCAATGGTGAGCGCCTTGCGGGCATTCTGCTCAACGAGCAGGATGGTCGTTCCGCTCTTGTGAAGCTCTGTGATGATATCAAAGATCTGGTCAACGAGGATGGGCGCAAGTCCCATAGACGGCTCATCGAGCATCATAAGCTTCGGATGGCTCATGAGCGCGCGGGACATGGCAAGCATCTGCTGTTCGCCACCAGAGAGCGTGCCTGCGACCTGCTTGCGGCGTTCTTTCAGGCGCGGGAAAAGGTCAAAGACCATGTCAAGGTCTTCCTTGCTCACCTCGCGCCTGCTGTATGCGCCCATTTCTAGGTTTTCCTGCACGCTCATTTGCAGGAAAATGCGCCGTCCCTCGGGGACATGGGCAAGACCGTGACGCAGGAGCTTATATGCTTCCGTATGGGTGATGTTCTCGCCCATGAACTCGATGCTACCACTTCGCGGGTGCATCAGTCCCGAGACTGTTTTGAGGATGGTGGATTTTCCTGCGCCATTTGCGCCGATGAGGGCAACGATCTCGCCCTCGTTTACTGTAAACGATACGCCCTTAATGGCATGGATCGCGCCATAGTAGACGTGCATATTATCGATGGTCAACATGGGAGCAGACATTTACGCATCCTCCTTTTTTCCAAGATATGCTTCGATCACGGCGGGGTCTTCGCGGATCTCTTCTGGTGTGCCCTTCGCAATGATCCTGCCGTAATTGACGACGGCGATCGCTTCGCAGACATTCATAACAAGGTTCATATCGTGCTCGATCAGGAAGATCGCGATTTGGAACGTGTCACGGATGCGGCGAATTTGGTGCATGAGCTCGGTGGTCTCGCTCGGGTTCATGCCTGCGGCGGGCTCATCGAGCAGGATGATGGATGGGTCAGTTGCAAGCGAACGGACGATCTCAAGGCGGCGCTGTACACCATAGGGAAGGCTTCCAGCTTTCTGATCTGCAATGTCAGCAAGACCCATGAAATCGAGGAGCTCCATCGCGCGTGCATTTGCCTCTTTCTCCGAGCGATAATAGGACGGTAGATGCAGGATAGACGACGCAAAGGAACAATGGATAGAATTGTGCATACCGACCTTTACATTATCGAGCGCCGACATCTCGCCAAAAAGGCGGATATTCTGGAATGTACGCGCAATGCCAAGACGGTTGACCTTATTCGTGGGCATTCCCTTGATATCGATGCCATTGATGAGCACCGAGCCGCGCGTGGGCTGATAGACACCTGTCAGGAGGTTGAAAATGGTCGTTTTACCCGCGCCGTTCGGTCCGATGAGACCCGATATCTCCGTCGGGCCGATGGTGATATTGAAACCGTCAACGGCAGTCAGACCGCCAAAATCGATGCCGAGGTTGCGCACATCCAGAACGGGCATTTTTCCCATATCCTGCTCACGAAGCAGGTTATATGTGGGAATTTTCAGCATTTTCCGAGAGTATTCATTCATTTGTGCGCACCTTCTTCTTTTTGAAAAGTTTTTTCACCCGTTCGTTCCAGACTGCGGCAGTATCGCGCGCCTTGGGCGACCATGTAAAGAGCATGACGACAATCAGCACGACCGCATAGAGGATCATGCGATAGTCCTCAAGCGCACGCATCGCCTCGGGAAGCATATAAAGTACCGTCGCAGAAATGACAGAGCCGACGATATTGCCCATACCACCCAGAACGACATAGATCAGGATATTGATGGAGGTATTGAAATTGAATTTCGATGCCATGACGGACGAGAAATTCAGACCATACAGCGCGCCTGCCATACCCGCAAGGCTTGCGGAAACGACGAATGCTTTCATCTTGTACGCCATAACAGGGATGCCGACGGATTCTGCGGCGATGCGGTTATCGCGAACTGCCTTGATCGCGCGTCCCTCTTTGGAATTGATAAGGTTAAGGACGACAAAAAGCGTAAAGACGATCAGCAGGAAGCCGACGGTGAAATTTGCGATCTTGGTCACGCCTGTCGCGCCGAGCGGACCTGCAATGATCATTTTTCCATCCTCGGCAAGCTTGACCCCCTCTTCGCTGAGCGCAAAGCGCAAGCCGTCGGCATCCAGACCGACATAGAGATTGCCGATGATATTCTTGAGGATCTCGCCAAATGCGAGGGTGACGATGGCAAGATAATCTCCCCGCAGGCGCAGAACAGGAATGCCGATCAAGAAGCCAAAAATACCCGCCACGATGCCTGCAACGACCATGGAAAGGAGCAGGCGCACGACCGAATTGGGTACAGCGCTTTGGAGCACTGCCGCAACGACGATGCCTGTGAATGCACCAACGCCCATAAATCCTGCGTGCCCAAGGCTCAGCTCGCCCGAAATGCCAACGACAAGATTCAGCGATACGGCAAGGACGATATAGACACAGATGGGAATGAGCTGACCTCTGAGAGAACTGCTCATCAGCCCGAAGCTGGAGAGGAACTGCATGACGAGGTAGCCTATCGTAACGATAGAAAATGCGACACACTTTGTGCGCGAGGGCTTATTTTTCAATTTCCGTTTCATCGAAGCCACCTCACACCTTTTCCTGAACCTGCTTACCGAGCAGGCCTGCGGGTTTTACAAGCAAGATCACGATCAGCACGCCAAAAACGATAGCATCACTGAACTGGTTGGGAAGATATGCCTTGCTGAGCGTTTCGATCACACCAAGCAGGATGCCACCGAGCATTGCCCCGGGGATCGAGCCGATGCCGCCGAAAACTGCCGCGGTGAATGCGCGAATGCCCGGCATTGAGCCTGTCGTTGGGGAAAGCGTAGGGACGGTCGAGCAGAGCAAAACACCTGCCACCGCCGCAAGCGCTGAGCCGATGGCAAAGGTCGCGGAAATGGTGCGGTTAACATTGATGCCCATGAGCTCAGCGGCATCGCGATCCTCGGAGACGGCACGCATCGCCTTGCCCATGCGGGTCTTGCCCGTAAAGAGCGTAAGGCCGACCATCACGAGTGCAGAAACAGCAACGGTGACGATCACCTCGCCCGTGATGACAAGTCTGCCATCAAAGAGCTGAAGCGAATCAAAGGAAACGATGCTCGTAAAATTCTTCGGTGCAGAGCCCCAGACGAGCTGTGCACCATTTTGCAGAAAGTAACTCACGCCGATGGCGGTAATGAGCACCGCAAGGCTGGGCGCGCCGCGCAGAGGTTTATAGGCAAGCGCTTCGATCACGATGCCAAGGAGCGTACAAACAGCGATCGCGCAAGGGATCGCAAGTGCGACAGGAAGCTCCAAATAATTCGTGACACTAAAAGATATGTATGCGCCGACCATGATGACATCGCCATGCGCGAAATTCAGCATTTTGGCAATGCCATAGACCATGGTATAGCCGAGGGCGATGATCGCATACACCGCGCCGATGCTGATGCCGTTGATTAGATGCTGTAAAATACCCATAAACTCTCTCCTACTTTGTGCTTATCATGCGCGCGAGGATGGGGAGCGTGCTCCCCATCCTGCTAAGGAAACTTGGAAGTTCACTTTTTGACGTAAACGCCGTTCACAACTTCGACCGCAGTCGGGATCTTCGAGACCATGCCGTTTGCATCCCATGTCATATTGGTGCCTGTCAGTCCAGAGTAGGTCGCACTCTGGAAGTAGTCACACAGCAGGGCGCTTGCATCGGCAGCGGATGTCGTGCCGTTGATGCCCTTTTCGACACAGCCTCTGTAAATAGCATAGATCACATCGTAGCCGTCTGCCGCGAACTGGTTGGGCGTTGTGCCGCCAGATTTCTCTTCAAATTTTGCAACAAAGGACTTCGTCGCCTCGTCGTCGGAATCAGCGGCAAACGGGGTCATCATAATGAGCCCCTCAGCGAGGGAAACATCGAAGCCGTCAACTGCCAGAATTCCGTCCATGCCGTCACAGCCGAGGAATGCGGGCGAATACCCCATGGAATTTGCATTGTTGAGGATGACGGAAGCTTCGGTCGCATAGATGGGCAGGAAAATGAGGTCACAGCCCGCTTCCTTGCACTTGGTCAGCTGGGTCGTCATTTCGGATGCGGAATCGGCGGTAAAGGATGTAATAGCACTTTCCACAACGTTCAGTCCAAGCTTTTCCGCCTCTGCCTTGAAACTCTTCCAGATACCCGTGGAATAGTCGGTAGAGGAATCGTAGATCACGCCGATCTTCGTGCCAAGATTCTGCGCCGCGATAAGCTGTGCCGATGCCGCACCCTGATTGGGGTCGGTAAAGCACATCTGGTAGATGTTCGCGCCCGTCATTACGATGGATTCAGCAGAGCCAGAGGGGGTCATCATGAAGATCTGATCCTCAACTGCCTGCGAGGCAATGGTATTGCACGGACCTGTCGTGACCGCGCCTGCAAAGATCTGCATTCCCCAGTCCTTGAGCTTATTGTAGGCATTGAGTGCCGTTTCGCCATCGGAAACATCGTCCTGAACCTTGAATTCGATCTTCAGCCCGTTTTCGCTAGCGGCGGCGTTGATCTCCTCAACTGCGACCTCCATGCCCCACTGGACTGCCTGCCCATAAACGGCATTGGGGCCAGTTAGCGGTGAGGTCAAGCCGATCTTAATGGTATTGGCATCGCCCGAGGAAGCGCTGCCACAACCAGCGAGCATCGCCGCCACCATAGCGACGACCATAATAAACGAAATTACCTTTTTCATAGTGGATTCTCCTTTTCCCTTTTCAAATAAAAAAGCGGCTACTGGAACAGTAACCGCTTCCTCATACAAAGATTATGAAGCATCGGTTACTTTACCACAGAATAAGTCGCAGGCAAAGAAGAATGGACATCGCCAGAAGCATGGCGATGTCCATAATGGATGCAATATGCGCAGAGGCAGACGCTGCTGCGCAATTCGTGCAGCAGGATGCAGTCGCGTTTACAGAATGATCTTTAGCAGCCATGTTCGTCTACCTCCCCTTGAATTTGACGTTATTGTACGCCCTAGGTAGACTTTTGTCAACACGAAAGATACAATAGATTCAAGAGGTCGTTTTTGCAATAATTTGTACATTCTACACAAACTATTGTGCACTGTCCATAACCAGCTTACATTCTGCCAAAACTTTACTTATGACAGGAACACAGGTAGATGCACCATAGCCGCCGTTTTCGACCACACAGATGAACGCGAGCGGATACGCTTCGTCCGCAACGAAGCCCGCAAACATCGCGTTGGAAGTCTTGCCACCGCCGAGCTGGCTCGTGCCAGATTTGGCGCAGACGGTAAGATCTGGGAATTTCGACGCGCCGTAGACGGTTTCGACATTGTTCCGCATGAAACTTTGCAAAGTCTCGACTGTTTTTTTAGAGAGGATACGCTCACCCATCTGCGTTTTTGCCTGATAGGTCGTCTCTTCACCGACAGAAACGGAGCGGACGATATAAGGCTGTGCACCGACACCGCCGCCACCGATTGCACCGAGGAACGTCATGTAGGCGCAGGGGTTTATCTGGTCGGTATACTGCCCGATACAGCTCCACGCGAGCTGGACGGGTGCAGCTGAAGAAATATCGTAATTGCCCTCAGCGGTCGTGATGCCGTCGAAGCTGACGCTCTGCGTCACACCGAAGCGCTCGACATATTCGCACATCGTTTCCTTGCCGAGAAGCTGTGCGATCTGCGCATAGGCGCAGTTGCAGGAATTGGCAAAGGCTTGCTTGATGGTCTGCTTTCCGTGAGCGCGCTCGCAGGAGACCTTATCGATGCCATATTCCAATACGCCATTGCAGGTAAACTGCATATCGAGGATGCCATCGACGGTATCGAGCGCCGCCGCGGTGGTGACGATTTTGAAGATCGAACCAGGGATATAGGTCGATTGCGTAAAGCGGTTGAGGTAAATGCCCTCATAAGCACCTGTGGTGTCGCCCGAAACATCGGGCGCATCATCGGGGTCGAACGTCGGGGTCGTAAGCGCGCAGAGGATCTCGCCCGTCTGATAGTTGTAGACGGCGATCGTTCCCTTGCGATCCCCCATCGCCTCGAGCGCCACACTCTGCACGCGCGCGCTGAGTGTGAGGGTCGCCATGCCTGTGCTATTTCCATAGTTGTACACACCATTGATGCGGTCATACCCCGTCATTTCCTTGGCATAATGTGCAACGGCGGGCGAACTGATATACCCCTTGCGGTCGCCGAGCCAATGGAGCGTCGATTTGCGAATGGAAAGGTCGGTGCTGTATGCGCGCTCCTGACGGATATCGAGAAGCAACAATCCCTCGCGGTCGGTCACATAGCCCGTGCCGATATTATCGCTGCTATTATACAGGTGCGGTGAGCCAGTAAATGTGACCCAGTCCTCCGCTTTGGCGGCAAATTCCACAAGAAAAAGCGTGATACCAAAGACCAGAATGAGAATAAACACAGCCATGATCCATGCACGGCGGATCACTCTATTCATCGTCAGATCCTCCTCCCTTTACAAGGCGCACAGCAAAGCTTGCATTCTGGCGCGTGTCCGCGCCCTTGATAAAGGCAAGCAGACCCCATGCACCGATCATGCTCGTGCCACCGTTACTTAAAAATGGGAACGTCACGCCCGTAAAGGGCAGGATATCGACCGTTCCAAGGCAGTTGAGGATGGTCTGGATGAGCAGGATGCTTGCCGCCGTGCAGGCGCTGATGGTATAAAAGCTCGAACGGGAAACCTGCGTCGTGCGGAGTGCAAACAGACCGAGCACGACGATGCACGCGACCATCATCACGGCGATGAATAGTCCCCATTCCTCGGAAATCGTCGCAAATGCGATATCGGAATCCGCGGCGAAGGTATGCTTGAGTAATCCGCGGTTCGGACCGAGCCCCAAAAGGCCGCCCGCCGCAATGCACATGATCGCGCGCGTCTGCTGAAAGCCAGCGTCGGTCGGGTCTTCCCAGATATGTCGCCATGTGGCAAAGCGGCGAAGCGCATGGGGCGCGATCTTGAGTGCGATCACGCCCGCAAATCCGACCGACGTACACGCAAGGGCGATCGTACCGACGCTACCCGAGCGGAGATAGGCGATGACGAGAAATGCGCAGAAAAAGACGATCGCCGTTCCAAAATCGTTCATCAGCGCAAGGCAACCGCAAATCAGCACGGAATAGGCAATGAGCATGATCAGATTGCGCTTATTCATAATGCGATCCATGGTGGATGCGCCCGCAAAAACGAAGCAGACTTTCGTCAGCTCGGATGGTTGGAGCGAAACAGAATGGATGACGAGCCAGTTTTTTGCGCCGTAATACTCCTTGCCGAATACAAGTGTGACAAGCAAAAACGCGATGCCAGCGACGGAGGCGATATAGCGCAGTTTTTTCGCACGTTCCAGATCGCGCAGCGACCAGCCGATCGTGAGAAATGCCACGACACCGATCACCATTGCAATGAGCTGCTTGACCGATTCTGAGGGCTTGACCGTCGCGATCGCCGCCATGCCCATGGTGCATAAGAAAAATGCGATCGTTTCCACCTCAAATGAGGGGCGATCGATGAAAACATAGAACAAAAAGAGCGCCCATTGCACGATGGCTACGCCAGCAAATCCCGTGAGGATGGAAAGCACCGTGCTTTTATCCCCGCCGAGGACAAACGCAAGGACAGCCATGCCCTGCAAAGCGGTGAGCAGAACAAGATTGAGCACGCTGTCCCATCCTGACGATGCTTTTTCGCGAAGCTGTGCCTGTCTGCGTTCCTGACGCTCCGAAATGGGCTGAAGCTGCATTTCTACGCCGCCGATCGAGATGACATCGTCCGCATCGATCGCGCATATGGACACACGGTGGGAATTGACGACCACGCCACCCTTTGAGCCCGCATCCGTGATCGTCCAGCTTCCGTCATCGTAGCGCGTGAGGACTGCATGGTTGCGCGAAACAGTCGTCAAGTCAATGCGGATGTCGCTTGCTTTACTGCGTCCGATCACGTTCTCCCAATGGGTGATCGGGACGCGCTCACCGTCGCGAAAGCAGAGCCATGCCCAAATTTCGGGCTGGCGACGAAAGGTCAGCAAGGGCTTAAAACAGCGGCAGAGCAAAAGCGCCACAAGAATTGGGGCGGCATAGTGAAAAAAGGCGATATAGACCGATACATATGTTGCATCGGTGGTCAAAAGCTTTTCTATAAAGGCTTTCAAGGTGTTTCACCTCCTATTTCTTTCCTATAAAATGCCACAAGTTAGGAAAAAGGTCAAATTAAGATTTTATGAACATGCCATCGTGCGCAGGAGCGCAATCTCGCGTGCATAGCCTGAAAGCTCATTTGGTGTTTCGAGGATCATGGGCTTGTCCCGCAGGAAGGGATGCGTCACGATGGCGCGAAAGGTGTCGAGCCCGAGGCTTCCCTCGCCCAAGCAGGCATGGCGGTCTTTGTGGCTGGCAAACGGATTTTTCGAGTCGTTTATATGGAGTGCTTTCAGACGGTCGAGACCGATCACGCGGTCAAATTCCTGAAGCACGCCATCAAGATCGTGCACGAGATCGTAACCAGCATCGTAAACATGGCAGGTATCCAGACAAACGCCGAGATCATCCCGTCCCACGGCATCGATGATCGCATGAAGCTCAGAAAAATTGCCGCCGATCTCGCTTCCCTTGCCCGCCATCGTTTCGAGCAGGACGGTCACGGGGTAATCGGGCTTCATTGCACGAGAGAGTGCATCGGAAATATAGTCGATGCCCGCCTGCACGCCCTGTCCGACGTGACTGCCTGGATGAAAATTGTAGAACTGATTTGGGATCGCCGCCATACGGCGAAGATCATCAGCTAGGATATCCGCCGCAAAGGCGCGTGCATCGGCATCTGCCGTACAAAGGTTCATCGTATACGCGCCGTGCGCGACAAGAGGGGCGAAGCCCTCGCTTTCCAGAAGCGCGACCGCGCGCGAAGCATCGGCTGGATCTTCCTGCTTTGCCCTGCTGCCGCGCGGATTGCGCGTGAAAAATGCAAATGTATTCGCGCCGATGCTTTGCGCCGTTCGGATCATGGCTTCATAGCCGCCCGAGGCGCTTAAGTGGCATCCAAAATTTCCCATAAATGCATCCTCCTGCTCGTTTGGTGGCATTTTATCATATTTTGCGTCAAAATGCAAATTTCCCATACCCGACAGGAGAATTTTGTGCTATAATGAAAGAACGAATCATTCGGGGGTGTTTTTATGGCGAAATCGGACAACCAAAAACTGAAGATCTTTTACATCCTTGACTATCTTGAGCAAAACTCCCACCGTGATCACACAGTGGGAGTGGCAGAATTGCAACATATGCTCATGCAGAAGCACAACATTTCCTGCGAGCGTAAGACGATCTACTCGGACATTGCCGCATTGCAGGACTACGGCGTAGACATCATATCGGTTCGTGGAAAATATGGTGGTTATTACATCGCTTCGCGCAATTTTGAACTGCCTGAGCTAAAACTGCTGATCGATGCGGTGCTCTCCAGCCGCTTCCTCACCGAGAAGAAATCGCGCGAACTCATCCAGAAACTCTGCCGCGAATGCTCGGTATATGACGCGAAGCTGATGCAACGCGACGTGCTCGTTTCTGGGCGGGTCAAGAGCATGAACGAGACGATCTACTATAACGTCGATGCCATTCAGGAGGCGATCGCACTCAATCGCGATATCACGTTCCGCTACTTCGACTGGGGCATTGATGGACAGCGCCATTACCGCCCGCGCGATTACGAAGCGAGCCCCTATGGGCTCTGTCAGGACAATGAAAACTGCTATCTGCTTGCCCTCTCCCCCCGCCACGGCATCACGAGCTATCGTGTAGATCGCATGGCGGATATCCAGATCACCGAGTGCCCGCGCACGTCATGCCCCGAGCTCGAGGGCAAAGCGCTCAACGAACACGCAAATCGCCTGTTCCAGATGTTTTCGGGCGAACTTGCGACCGTGAAGCTCCGTTTCGACAAAAGCCTTGTCAACGCAGTGATCGACCGCTTCGGGCGCGACACGATACTCATTCCCGATGGCGAGGATCATTTCGTTTTCACCGTCAATGTCGTCGTTTCACCGATGTTTTTGAGCTGGGTGATCGGATTTGGCAAAAAGGCAAAGATCCTCTATCCGCAAAGCGTCATCGACGCGTGCCGCGAGATGTGCATGGAAGCGCTCGATCAGTATTCCCCGAGCGACGCGGACTGAAATAGCTCCTCCCAACGGATGCGGTTCTGCGCCGCGGTGGCGGCATCGCCAAGCACGCAGATGGTATAGTGATACGCACCATCGTCGAGCACGAGCGCGCGTCCGACTTGATCGTCGTTTTCCCCCGCGCTTGCCCATGCAAATTCATAGCAGGGGTAACCATCCCGCTTCGTCTGCATCAGCGTGAGCGCATCTGCCTGATAGCCACTCAGCGTTTCGACCGTGGCATTTAAGTCGCCAGCGGGGAGCGTTTCGATGCTGATGGTATACGATTCGCATTGGTAGAGCCGTGCGTCACCGCTTTCGACCGTCGGCGCTGCCGCTTCCTGCGGAAGCGTGAACACGAGCAGATGCATCGGCGCTATATTCGGTTCATCGATCGTATCTGAAATCGTTTCAAACGTTTCCGCTGTACTGCAAGCGCTCAGAAAAACGGCACATAGCAGAAGAAAAACCATCCATTTTTTCAAAAAATCCCCTCCCTAAGGAATATACTATGATTTATTTATGGCTCTATCTCCTTATTATCAATGCCATTGCATTCGCGCTTATGCTTGTGGACAAGTATAAAGCGAAGAAAAATCTTTGGCGCATCCGTGAATCCACGCTCATGGCGACCGCCGCACTCGGTGGAAGCATCGGTGCACTTGCGGGAATGTACTGCGTGCGACACAAGACAAAGCATCTGAAATTCACCGCAGGCATCCCCGCCATTCTCGCGCTCCAGATCGTCGCAGGTGTGATCGTATATTGCAAGCTGATACTGCAATAAAAAATCGCCGACCATCGGGCATCCCCGAAGGTCGGCGTTTAGCATCAAATGGGCTGGATCAGCATGAGCATACACACGAGCATGAACACGGTGAGCACCATCACGCCCGCGCTAAAGAAAAAGCGGGGCAAATAGCGCTTTTCGATCCGATTTTCCTTGCGGTAAGCACGGAGCTGTCTGCGCTTGATGCGTAGACCTACGCAGGAGATCAGGGCGCAAGCACCGATCAGCGCGTAATAAACTGTATTTTCGACAGAAACTGGCACATCAAACATCTGCATCAAGCGGCTGAATGTGTCGCCAAGGAGCAGATTGTTGATCATATGCAGGAGCATCGACCATGCGATCGAATACTCCATTGCCGTATATCCGAGCAGAAGCCCGACGCAGAATGCATACGGCGACTGGTAGATATTGCCGTGCAGAAGTCCAAAAAGATATGCCGATGCAATGATCGCAAATCGCTTTCCGTAAGGTGCAAGCGAGCGCTGAACGAATCCGCGGCACAGAAGTTCCTCGACGATGGGCGCACCGAGGGAAACATAGAGGAACATACTGAACGTATCCGCGCCCGCTGTTGCGGACTGGATGGATTCGAGCGCAGACACGCCGAACAGATTCAGCAGCATTTCAAGCAGCGGTGCATAGACGACTGCGACCACCTGCGCGCCGATGCAAAGCGCGGTCAGGAAGAAAAAGGTGCTCGGCTTCATTGGGCGGCCTTTCGCCCAGATCTGCTCCTTCCAGAACCCCTTTCCCTTTACGCAAAGGATCAGCGCGACACAAAATACGCACGAAAGCAGGTAGCCCCATGCATTTCCATCAAGCTGCTCCTGCGTGGGGGTGAAGAACCATGTATAAAGCTCGGCAACGCCCGATACGCACAGAAGCATGACAAGGTAATACGCAAGCATCGCCCAGCCCGACTGGCTGAATATGTGGCGCTGATGGCGGGAAAACTGTTTTTTATCCATTTTTCTCTTCCTCCAAAGCCGCAAGGATCGCTTCGGCGGTCAAAATGCCGTCGATCGCCGCGGACATGATGCCGCCTGCATAGCCTGCGCCCTCGCCGCAGGGATAAAGCCCCCGCACACAGGACTGACGCGTTTCGTCACGGACGATGCGCACAGGCGAGGAACTACGCGTTTCAGGTGCGGTGAGCACGGCATCGTCGCTTGCAAAGCCTTTGAGATTGCCGTCGAGTTTTTTGATTGCCTGTGCCATCGGTGCGGTCAGCTCGGGTGGGAGCACTTCGTGCAGATCACACCACGCCACTCCTGGACGATAAGTCGGCTGGACTTCTCCCGCCCCCGTACTTGCGCGCCCCGCAAGGAAATCTCCGACGCGCTGTGCAGGCGCACGGTAGCTATTGCTGATATGGTACGCATTTTCCTCGATCTGACGCTGCCAATACATACCGCCAAGCGCACCTTCGTATGGAAAATCCTGCGGATTGACGGTAACGAGCAGAGCCGCATTGGCATTTTCTCCATCGCGGTCTGCATAGCTCATGCCATTGGTGACGACGCGCCCCTCTTCCGATGCCGCGGCAACGACATAGCCACCGGGGCACATACAGAATGTATACACCGTTTTGTCATCGAGGTGCTCTACGAGCTTATAATCCGCAGGCGGGAGCACGGGATCGTGCGCACCGTACTGCGCGCAGTCGATCATGGACTGCTTGTGCTCGATGCGCGCACCCATGGCAAAGGGTTTGGCTTCCATAGGGATATTGCGCGCATGAAGCATCTCAAATGTGTCGCGTGCGCTGTGGCCGATCGCAAGAACTGCCGTATCACAGGGAAGCACCTCGTCACCGAGCTTCAGCGCAGTCAGCTTGCCATCCGTCACGCAAATATCCGTGACCTGTGCGCAGAACCGAACCTCCGCACCGAGCGCGATCATGCGCGCACGGAGATTCTGCACGACCTGCAAAAGCACATCTGTACCCACGTGTGGCTTGGCATCATAGAGGATATCTTCGCGCGCACCCGCCTTGACGAACTGCTCTAAGATCCAGCCGATGCGGGGGTTATTGACACCCGTATTGAGTTTTCCATCGGAAAATGTGCCCGCGCCGCCCTCACCGAACTGGACATTGCTCCGCGGATCGAGCGCACCGCCCGACCAGAATTCCTGCACGCGCTGATGGCGCGTCTGGGCATCCTCACCGCGCTCAAGCACGATGGGCTTGAGCCCCGCCATGGATAGGATGAGCGCGCAGAACATTCCCGCAGGGCCAAATCCGATCACAACAGGACGCGTATCCGACGAATAGACACGCTTGGGTGGTTTATAATACGCCGTTTGGGGTATGGATGCGCGCTTACAGCCGCTCTGGCGAAGGATCTTGCCCTCATTGCCATCCACCGCTACATCGATCGTATAAATGATGCGGACATCGGGCTTTTTGCGCGCATCGACCGAGCGACGAATGATGCGAAGCGAACGAATTTTGGAATTTGAGATTTTGAGAAGCTGTGCTGCTTCAAATTGAAGCTGGTGGGGATTGTGTTCGGGGGGAAGAGAAATATCGCGAATGCGTATCATAAAAGACCTCCTGCATGAAGCCCCGCCATTCGGCCTGAGCTCCACGCCCATTGCAGATTATAGCCGCCACAGTCGCCATCGACATCAAGCACCTCGCCGCAGGCATACAGGTGCGGGACGATGCGGCTTTGCATTGTGTGTTCATCGAATTCATCCGTCGATATACCGCCAGCCGTGACCTGCGCGCTGTCCATGCCCATCGGCTCGGAAAGCGGGATATCGAGCGCCTTAACTGCACAAGCGATCGCTGAAAGCTCTGCATCGTCAAGCTGAGAAATGGGGACATACGGCGCGATGCCAAGCTGCTGCGTGACCACACGACCGAGGCGATTGTGCAATATTCCCGTGAGCAGTTCTGACGATGGGAGCGCCGTCGCTCTGCGGCGCAAAAGCGCCTGCGTAAGCTCAGAAATGGAAAATTCAGGGAGCAGATCGAGCCTGCACATCCACTCCCCTTTGCTCGCGCACACGTCGCGCGAAATTTCAAAGATCACAGGACCTGAAACGCCGTACTCGGTAAATTGCAGTTCCCCCGTGCTCTCGGCAAAGGGCATCCCATCGTGCAGGATGGTCGCCTTGCAGTTTGCGCGCACGCCTTTGAGTGATGCGCAATGCTGCCACGGAGAACGGAGCTGAACGAGCGTCGGACGCAGGCGGGTGCACTTGTGCCCGAGAGACCGCAAAATCTGATAGCCCGACATCGAGCCGCCAAGCTTCGTGCCCGCAAGACCGCCACAGGCAACGATCAGACGATCGCAGTCGAATTGCTCCTGCGCACCATAGATACAAAATCCCGATCCCGTCTTTTTGACTTTTTCCACCTCAAAACCGAGCTTTTGTGTAATATTGGGCTTTTCGAGTGCAAAACGGAGGACATCGACGACGGAATTTGCCTGATCAGAATAGGGGTAAACGCGTCCACTCGGCTCTGTGACGGTGAAAAGCCCGAGCGAGCGAAACCAATCGAGCGTCTGTTCGGGAGAAAAGGCACGGATGGCGGTATCGGAAAAATGCGCATCCGTTCCGTGATAGCCGCGCTCAGCGGCGTGGATATTCGTTAAATTACAGCGCCCATTGCCTGTTGCACCGAGCTTTCGCCCAACGCGTGCCTGCCGCTCAAAGAGCAACACCTGCACATCGGGTGCTTGCGCCGCGGCAAGTGCCGCCGCCATGCCAGAAGCGCCAGCGCCAAGGATCGCGATCACCATACACGAACCTCCTGTTTTTTCATAATAATGCTATTATAGCGTAGAAATCGTCCGTAGACAAGAAAAACTTCTTCCATATAGCAAAAAGTTGTGTTATAATGGAGCTTGGTGATAAAATGGATCGCAATAATATTGACAAAATTGCCCAAAATAGTGATGACCGCGTACTGCTGGCAAAACTTTGGGACAAAATAAATGCGGGCATCCGCAAGAAGATTCCCGCGAATACGTGCTTTCTCTCCCCGCGCGAGCTGGAACTGGCGCGCTATCTCTTCGGCGAGCACGAAGGACTGCACGCATTTGGCGGTTATGCAGATGCGGAGCGAAAAATGCTCGTATATCTGCCTGAGTATCTGGAAGAAAGCGCGCTCATGGACGCGGACAGCCCCATTGTATGCCTGCGGGCATCCTTTTTCCACACGCAAAGCCCCAGCCATCGCGATTTTCTCGGTGCGCTGATGGGCGCAGGCATCGCACGTAAGACCGTTGGCGATATCTGCGTTGGGAAAGAAAGCTGTGATTTCTTCGTGACCGCGGAGATCGCGCCATATATCATGCAGAATTTTACGAGCGCGGGACGGACGCATCTGCGCATCTCCCCCGTGGCGCTTGCCGATGCGGCGATCCCCACGCCAGAAGTCAAAGAGATCCGCGATACGCTTGCATCGCTTCGGCTCGACAGCGTGATCGCATCGGGCTTTCGCATTGGCAGAAGCCTGAGCGCGCAGTATATCTCGCAGGGCAAGGCGGCGATCGACGGACTGCCGTGCGAAAAGCCTGACAAGACAGTTTCCGAGGGCGCAAAGATCTCGGTGCGGGGGCTTGGCAAGATCCAACTTGCGCGCATCAATGGAACGACAAAAAAAGACAGGATATCTGTTACCATTTTTCGATATGTATGAGGTAAAACACTATGGAAATGAACAAAGTGATTGCTCGGATCAACGAACTTGCCGCGAAGGCAAAGACCCCAGAGGGCTTGACGGAAGAGGAACTTTCAGAACGCGCAAAACTCAGACGCATCTACATCGATTCCGTGAAAGCAAACCTCGTTGGACAGCTTGAAAACACCTATATCGTCCGTCCCGACGGCACAAAAGAAAAGGTGCATCACAAATAAGCGCACAAACTGCGCGCAAATTACCGTCAGGAGGTAGGAGTATGGGATTTCTGCCCATTTGCAAACAGGATATGCTCGATCGTGGCTGGGAGGCGTGCGATTTTGTATACGTGATCGGAGATGCATATGTTGACCACCCATCTTTTGGTCACGCCATCATCAGCCGCATTCTCGAAAGCCATGGCTACAGCGTTGGCATCATTTCACAGCCGAACTGGAAAGACCCCAAATCCATCGATATCTACGGAAGACCAAGGCTGGGATTTCTGGTATCGGGTGGAAATATGGATTCGATGGTCAATCATTATTCCGTCACGAAGCACCGCCGCAAGGTGGATGCATTCACCCCTGGCGGTGTGATGGGCAAACGGCCTGACTATGCGACAGTCGTCTACTGCAATCTGATTCGCCAGACTTATAAAGATGTTCCCATCCTCATTGGCGGGATCGAAGCAAGTCTGCGCCGCTTAGGTCACTACGATTACTGGTCGGAGAGCATGAAGCGCTCCATTCTGCTCGATTCGCAAGCAGATATTCTCATGTACGGCATGGGCGAAAAGAGCATCATTGAACTTGCCGACGCGCTCAATGCTGGACTGGAAGCAAAAGATATCACCTATGTGGACGGCACAGTCTTTAAGACAAACGAGCTTGACGAAAGCCTGCCGACCATTGTGCTCCCGAGCTTTGATGAGCTCAAGCGCGACAAGAAGCAATATGCACAGTCTTTCAAGATCCAGTATGGCAACTGCGACCCATTCACGGCAAAACGCCTTGCAGAAAGCTACGGAAAGACCTACGTCGTGCAAAATCCCCCGCAGAAACCGCTCTCGACTGAGGAAATGGATGCGATCTACGAACTGCCGTATATGCGCACCTATCACCCAAGCTACGAAAAGGCGGGCGGCGTGCCTGCCATCGAAGAGGTCAAATTCAGCCTTGTGTCAAACCGTGGCTGTTTTGGTGCTTGCTCATTCTGTGCGCTCACGTTCCATCAGGGACGCATCATCCAGACCCGCTCGCATGAATCGATCCTGCGCGAAGCGGAGCTCATGGTCAAGGACAAGGATTTCAAGGGCTATATCCACGATGTTGGTGGCCCGACCGCAAACTTCCGTCACCCCGCTTGCGAAAAGCAATTAAGCAAAGGCGCGTGTGGCGGGCGGCAATGCCTGTACCCGACACCGTGCAAGAACATGAATGCCGACCATTCGGACTACGTAGCGCTGCTTCGCAAGCTACGCAAGATCCCCGGGGTCAAAAAGGTATTCGTGCGAAGCGGCATCCGCTTTGATTACCTGCTCGCTGACAAAAAAGATACATTCTTCCGTGAGCTTGTGCAGTATCACATTTCGGGGCAACTTAAAGTCGCGCCTGAGCACGTTTCGGATGCAGTTCTCTGCCGCATGGGAAAGCCGAGAAATGAAGTTTACAATCGCTTCGTTGACAAATACTTCGCGCTTAACAAGCAATATGGCATGAATCAGTATCTTGTTCCATATCTCATGTCGAGCCATCCTGGTTCGACCATGAAAGAGGCGGTCGAGCTTGCCGAGTACATCCGTGAAATGGGCTACAATCCCGAGCAGGTGCAGGACTTCTACCCCACCCCATCGACGCTTTCGACCGTGATGTATTACACAGGTCTTGACCCGCGCACGATGGAGCGCGTTTATGTACCGACCGACCCGCACGAAAAGGCGATGCAACGCGCACTCATCCAGTACCGCAATCCGAAGAATTATTATCTCGTGCGCGAGGCGCTGATCGCCGCGCATCGCGAAGATCTGATCGGCTCTGGACCGAAATGCCTGATCCGCGCCGTCCCGCCGCGACAAGGCAAACCTACCGCGCCCCCACCCAAAGCCCCCGCACGCGGCAAAACCGCTCCCGCGAAGCAAAAATCCGCTCCCGTGAAGAAGCCAGCCGCAAAACCTGCACCAAAAGCGCAGTCGAAAAAGCGGTAGATCCTACTTAACAAAAGAAAGCTCCTGCGTATAGCTAAGAACTACGCAGGAGCTTTTTCTTTCATTTTTTACGTCTATAGAGAAGCATCTCATAGGCGATGCCGTTTTCTTCCCCGCGCCGGAGCGTCTCGGCAAGATACCATGCATCGTCTGCATCAAGATCAGGGAAAAACGTATCAGATTCAGGGGTCACATGCACCTTTGTGACATACGCGGTATCACAAAGCGGGAGCATACGGCGATAGACGCTTCCACCGCCAATGACCATGGCACGCTCAGCTGTTTTTGCAAGCTCTGCCGCTTCCTCTGCGCTATGGCAGATGTGAAAGCCATCTAGCTGTGCTTCCGAGCGAGTGAGCGCAACATTGACGCGGTTCGGAAGTGGCTTCTTCTGTGGAAAATCCTCGATGGTACGGCGACCAACGATCACCATTGCGCCACGCGTCGTCTCGCGGAAGAATTTTCTGTCCGCAGAAAGCGCAATGGGTTGCGTGCCATTGCGCCCAATGCCCCAATCATCATATACTGCAACGATCAGTTCCATAGTGCACCTCAAATCGCCATGGGGATCTCAAAATCGAATGGGTGGAACTGATAATTTTCCATTTTGAACGAATCCTTGGTAAAGGCATAAAAATCGGTGATGCTCGTGTCGATCTCGAATTTTGGCGCATCGAAGCCCTCGCGCTCGAGCATCGCCTTGACCGCGGGAATATGGCGGTCATAGATGTGGCAATCCGCGATCACATGGACAAATTCGCCCACTTCCAGTCCCGATACCTGCGCCATCATGTGCGTGAGTACCGCATACTGCACAACATTCCAGTTGTTCGCGGTGAGCATGTCCTGCGAGCGCTGGTTAAGGATCGCATTGAGCTTATTGCCCGTGACATTAAATGTCATGGAATAGGCGCAGGGGTAGAGATTCATTTCATGCAGGTCTTCAAAATTGTAAATATTCGTGAGGATGCGGCGGGATGCAGGATCATGCTTGAGGTCGTAGAGCACACGATCGACCTGATCCATGTCGCCCTCTTTGTAGTGGTGCTTGATGCCGAGCTGATAGCCATAAGCCTTGCCGATCGTACCATCCTCACCTGCCCACTCATCCCAGACGTGACTGCCGAGGTCGGCAATGCGATTCGACTTCTTCTGCCAGATCCAAAGGAGCTCATCAACTGCGCTCTTCCAGTACGTGCGACGGAGGGTCATAATGGGAAATTCCTGCGAAAGATCATAGCGATTGACCACACCGAACGTCTTGATCGTGTGCGCGGGCGTGCCGTCTGCCCAATGGGGGCGGACGTGCTGATCTGCATCGGAATAGCCCTCCTCCAAGATCTTGCGACAAGTCTGCTTGTAAAGCTCATCTGCTCTGCTCATGCTGATTCCTCCAAGTTTTTCTTTCCATTCTACCACAGCTCCGCTCCGCTTGCAAGGGGAACTCTGAATAAATCAGAAGTTATTCCTCAAGCCAAAACGTAGGAAAGCGCTTTGATTAGGATATTTAACCGTTATATCACCCAGTCAATAGCTAGCATATTCTTATGATTTTCAGAACCGAATCGTTCACTTCGACGCTATTCTCTGGAATGGATGTTGGGTGATAAAGCTGAGGGCGAATTGGAAATTATTTGCAACTTATCGAAACTTAGTTCTTGAGGAACTAAGTTAGATGTGGTAAAATCTGAAGTAAGAGGTGAATCCCCGTGAACAAAAAGCGGAGGGATTTACTACAATCGGCTATCCCATTTTTAACTCAGGCGGCTAATATCATTGAAAGAGCTGCGGAACAAGAGAGCGACTGTTTAGACAACATGCCCGAGAGTTTGCAGGACTCGGAACGCTATGAGAAAATGGAAAGGGCTGTCGACAATTTAGAAGCGGCGCTTGAGCACATCGATAATGCGAAAGAGTGTGTGTCAGAGGCTGTCGTATAAAATGTAAGATGTAGGTGGTAGCTATGTGGGCGATATTTGTTGCGGTTTTTGGTGGGCTATTTTGGGCATTCAAGATTAGCGGAGATATGGCTGCGTCCAAGAGAGCCGACAAGAAGCTCGAACAAATGAGAATTGCGCAAGACCATTGGTACGAGCAGGTAAAAGATTATGATTTAGAAACTAGGATTCGTACGACACCTGGAACGCCTGCGTTCAGAACACAGTGCAATGAAGCAATTGCGTTTATCAGAACACTTCCTGGCTTAGAAAATGCAAACTTTGACTTAGGAGCACGCAGGAAAAGCAGTTTCTATGTCTCACAGATTGTTCTCTACTTGGAAATGGTCAAGAGAGGAAAGTTGCCCGCAATGTTTATCACAGAACTCGGTAACTATATTGAGCTGTCGTTGGATACACGCCCATCTAAAATGGCAAGAATAGCATTTGGAAAATGGGCGGAATCCACACTGAAAGCTCATGGCGTAGAGAATGCAAATCTGTACTACACCCAAAAAGACTACGCATCGTTCGAATGGGAGCCATTTGTTTATGACTTGAACAATGCAATTAGAGTAGATGACCCTAACTTGGAGTCTAAAATGATTGGCTGATAAAAAAAAGAGCGGGGTATTCTCCCCGCTCTTTTTTGGGCGCACTCTATGTGTCCGTTTAATTGGACATATTAGTCGTTGCCAGTTTTTACCGCCTTGACAGCGCTTGTAATCCGTGGTAATATTTAGGTGAACAAAAGTTCGTTAACTGGCAGAAAATGGTGGCTCATCTTGCGACGAGCCACCGGGAGAAAGGTGTCGATTGATGCACCAACACACAGCTCCAGTCGACAAATACGATGATATGCCACTGTAGTGACATAGAGTAGTTGTAGCCACCACGAAACAACTACCCATATGCAGTATACCACAGCGGCACGGGAAAATCAACAGGAAATGCTTTCAAGACGGCAACATACTTGATTAAAAAACCACCGCTCCATTTTTTCCTTGCGATATTCACGCATCCGATACTCAGTGCCTTTTTTTGAAATCCAGAGGAAAATCCAAAAAGGGCACTGGCATATTGGGGGTAACGTGGGTTCAAGTCCTGCAACTCGCCGACTAAACCCTGTTTGCATCTATGGAAACGAACTTTTTTCTGTTAACATTTTTAGAGAATTCGGTTTTATCTGGAAGCGACGATTGTTAGAGAATAGTTAAAAGTGAAGAGATAAAAGAGAAAAGAACAAAAAGAAACGACGACTTTCTTATGAAAATCGTCGTTTCTTTTTGGCGGAGCAGGAGGGATTTGAACCCTCGGTACCCTTTTGGAGTACACACGATTTCCAATCGTGCTCGTTATGACCGCTTCGATACTGCTCCATATTTAATCGGCTCGTGCCGACTTGCATATGATACTACATTAGGGAAAAAAAGTCAAGCATTATTTTTACAAAAACCGAAAAAATTCTGGCGAAACGACTTCGCCCTTTTCGCTGTAGAAAAAATTTCCGTAAATTGAAATCTTTTCAGCTTCACACTTGCATTTTCTGTCAGAGAATGATAGAATACATTTGATTATACTGCAAAGGCAGGGATAGCTATGGACAAGAACGATGAATTTGATCTGGATTTCGACTTTGAGAAGGAGTACGGCTTCGATGCTTCTGACATTTCTGACGAAAGCTTTGATGACATCGACCTGAATCTGATGAATGAACTTCTCGGCGAGGAAGAGCCCGCACAGGTGGACGAGCCGCAGGAGACATTTGACGACACCGCTTCTGATGATGCCGAGATCGACTTGAACGATCCCATTTTCAGCACAGGTGTCCCCGAAGAGCCCGAATGGGAACCTTCGGATGTGGCATCTGCATTTGAAACACCCGAATTTGATACACCCGCGTTTGATGCGCCTGCATATGACGCACCCGCGTATGACGAACCCGCTCCCGAGCAGGAAGAAACACCTGTTCGTGCGCGTCCTGCCCGCCGCGCTCCCGAGCGCCCACAAGAGGATCAGGATGCACCGAAGCGTCGCCGTCGCAAGAAGACGAAAATGCAGATTTTCAAGGAGACTTATCTCCCCTATCTCATTATGGGTGTCGCAGGTCTTCTGTGTCTGATTTTCATTATCGGCGCGATCGGTCGCGGGCTCGACGGCAAAGATCTTGAGGATGAGAAAACCAAGCAGTCCGAAAGCATCGCAAATGCCGAAGCCGAGCAAGCCGCAAAGATCAATGCGATCAAGGAGCAGGCGATCGCACTCGCCGCTGGCTATGATTATGAGGGTGCGATCTCTCTTCTCAAGACTGTTGGCGATCTGACCGCATATCCCGAGCTTGTTACGCTCAATGGCGAATACTCGCTTCAGCTCACACAGCTTCAGGAGTGGAAGAATCCCTCCGATATTCCGAACCTTTCCTTTAACGTGCTCGTTGCTGACCCTGCACGTGCATTCAAGGATGCGACCTATGGCACGAAATACAACCAGAACTTCGTGACCATCACTGAATTTGAGAAGATCCTCGAGCAGCTTTACACCAACGGATACGTTCTTGTTGACCTTGATGATGTCGTGGTCGCGACGACCAATACCGATGGTACTGTGAGCTACTCTGCTGGCGTGATCAAACTTCCCAGCGGCAAGAAGCCGTTCATGATGACAGAAACACTCGTCAACTACTTTGCTTACATGGTCGATAGCGACAATGACGGCAAGGCAGACAAGGGCGGCGCAGGTTTTGCATCGCGCCTTGTGCTCCAAAATGGCGAGATCAAAGCAGAGATGGTCGATTCCGAGGGCAATACCGTTGTCGGCAATTACGATCTCGTCCCCATTCTTGAGGACTTTATCGCATCTCACCCCGACTTCTCTTATAAGGGCGCGCGCGCCATCCTTGGCGTGACGGGTCACGAAGGTGTCTTCGGCTACCGCATCAACGACGGTGGTGATAGCGTTGTCGCAGAGGCAAAGGAGCTCATCGCCGCCCTGCGTGAGAAAGGCTATAAGATCGCCTGCAACACCTATGAAAACCGCAACTACAACAACGACACAGCTATAGCGATTAAAAACGATATCCAATCTTGGGATACAAACACCAAGCCCGTCCTTGGCGATGTGGACATTCTCATCTTTGCACAAGGCAAGGATTTGAGCGAGTATTCTGGTTATAAATTTGAGACACTGTACAGCTCTGGCTTCCGCTATTTCATTGGCGCTTCCACAACTCCCAATGCAACAATCACCACGCAATTCTTCCATCAGCAGAGATTGATGGTCACAGGTAGCCAGATGGCTTACTCGTCCTCCAACTTCGCTAAGTACTTCAACGCCATGTCCATCCTCGATTCCGCAAGAGGAACTGTCCCCAACTAAATAAAGAATCGGGGCTGTCTCGCAATTTCGTGAGATAGCCCCGATTTTTATATGGTTTTCAGAAGCAATGCGATCCTCATTTCACCTGTGTGCGTTTTCTCGCAGGAAGTACGCACGCGATCAGAAGCATCAAAACCGCAACAGGCACCCAACTGAAGCCAGTCGTAAAAAGCGGTAGCTTTTTCATAAGTTCGCAAAGTACATTGGGTAAAAGACGCGCATCTGCAAGCACCGTCAGTACGCTCACGACCGCCGTACCGCCCACGGTAAGGCGGTAGGCCATTCTCTTTCCCTGCCATACCTTATCCGTCAAGCCAAGGAGAATGAGCACAATCGAAACGGGATAGATCGCACTGAGCACAGGGATAGAGATACTGAGGATCATATCAAGCCCCAGATTGCACACCGCAAAGGAAAACGCTGTGATGATATACACCCATGCGCGGTAAGAAAGACGCGCAAAATGCACCGAAAAATACTGTGAGATCGAATTGATCAGCCCAACGCACGTCGTCAGGCACGCAAGCGTAAAGATCGCCGCAAGCAGGAGCGCGCCGATTTCGCCAAAGAGTTGTGACACGATGCACCGTAGCGTCCAAGCGCCGTTATCCGCAAGGGCATACACCCCAGAACTATGCATCCCCATAAACGCAAGCATGATGTACACCGCCGCAAGGATGCCTCCCGCAAGCACACCTGCAAGCACGGTATAGCGCATCCGATCTCGCTTTTCAGAAAGACCGAATGAGCCAAGCGTCGTCGCGATCACAAGCCCGAAATTCAATGCCGCGATCGTATCCATGGTATTATAGCCCTCGGTAAATCCAGTCTGGAACGGCGCGCCCTGATAATCTCCCAATGCATCCGCGACCGACGATTCGCCACGTACAAGAAAACTCACAAACAAAAAACCGATCAGCAAAAGTAGCGCAGGCGTTAGAAAATGACCAATGCGGGAGACGAGCTTCTCGGGCTTCAAGCAAAGCCAAAGCGCGATCAGGAAGAACACAAGGGAATAGCAGACCATTGCTCCCGTCTCCCCTGCCCCTTGCGGCAGATATGGCGCGACTGCCATCTCAAACGGTACAGAAGCCGCGCGCGGAATTCCAAGCCCCGGTCCAATGGACACATAAATGAGCACCGTAAAAACGCTTGCAAAGCGCTTCCCTACCTGATCTGCAAGACGATCCAGACCGTCAAATTTTGCCACGACCACCACGCCGAGCACGGGAAGCAAAACTGCTGTCGCAAGGAATCCGATCAGCGCGGCTAAAGTATTCTTTCCCGCGCTGTGACCCAGAAATGGTGGAAAAATCAAATTGCCCGCACCAAAGAACAGCGAGAATAGCATAAAGCTTACAAGCGCCAGATTTTTTCTGTCTAATTTCATGTCTTTTCCTCCATTTGCATAATAAAAGACCCGTCTCAAATCACTTTGAGACGGGTCTGAAAATACAGCTCCGCGGTACCACTCAAATTGCACGCATCGCGTGCCCCTCTTCGGGCTCCAACAAGCCCTAGGCACTTACGTAGCCTGCACGGAACGCCCTACTCATACTTTTTCCGATCAAATATGGTCAGAAAGGTAGTTCTTTGGGGCGATCAGCTCAGAAGGGATAAGATCGTATAAAGTGTTCTCCGTCGGGCTTCCACCATCCCCAACTCTCTATCAGAGCTCGCACTTTGATCCGTCTTCGTCATAGCTTTTTTATAAAATTTTTTTGATTATAGCACCTGTGAGGACAAATGTCAACAGAAAACTTTGTCGCTCTCCCCTATTTTTAGTGCGCGAACTGACTGCGGTAAAGCTCGGCATAGAACCCGCCCTTTGCAAGAAGCGTTTCATGGTCTCCCTGCTCGACGATCTTGCCGCTTCGCATCACAAGGATGACATCCGCCTCGCGGATGGTGCTCAGGCGATGCGCAACGATGAACGAAGTCCGTCCGCGCATCATGGTATCAAACGCCTTTTGAATTTTGATCTCCGTGCGGGTATCGATGGAAGAAGTCGCCTCATCGAGGAAGAGCATCGGTGGCAGGCAGAGCATCACGCGCGCGATGCAAAGCAGCTGTTTCTGTCCCTGAGAAAGATTGCCACCAGATTCCCCGATCACCGTATCATACCCTTGCGGAAGTCGCTTAATAAAGCTGTGTGCGTGCGCCTGTTTCGCCGCCGCGATCACCTCTTCCATGGTCGCATCAGGTTTTCCCATGGCGATATTGTCGCGGATCGTGCCAGAAGCAAGCCATGTATCCTGAAGCACCATGCCCACACTGCGCCGCAGAACGGCGCGTTGCATATCGCGCGTATTCACGCCATCGAGAAGGATCTGCCCCTCCTGCGGGTCGTAGAAGCGCATCAACAAATTGATAAATGTCGTCTTTCCGCACCCCGTCGGACCAACGATCGCCACGCGCTGACCAGGTTTGACGTGCAAGTCAAATCCCTCGATGAGCGGTTTTTCGGGAACATAGGAAAATTTCAAATCACAGATATCCACCGCACCCTCGATACGTTCGGGGATTTGTGGATCTTCAGGATCTGGCGTGCGTGCAGGGGTATCGATCAGCTCAAACACGCGCGATGCACACGCAAGGGCATTTTGAAGCTCGGTGATCACGCCCGATATCTCGTTAAAGGGCTTGGTATACTGATTGGCATAGCTCAAAAAGCTTGACAGGTTGCCCACCGATATCCCGCCAGAAATTGCGACCAGTGCGCCCGAAAGTCCCACGAGCGCATACACGACCGCGTTTACAAAGCGGGTCGAGGGATTCGTAAGCGAGGAAAAGAATGTGGCGCGAAGTGCACATTTTTCAAGTCGCGCATTGACCTCATCAAATTTTTCAAGCATTTGCGCCTCGTGACCGAATGCACGCACGACCTTGATACCGCCGATGGTCTCATCGATCAGCGCCGTCTGCTCGCCACGGGTCACAGTCTGCTCCTTGAACATATGGTAAGTCTTGCGCGCAATAAAATTTGCGACCACGAGCGAAAGCGGGGTCACGCATACGACCACAAGCGCAATGCCCCAATGAATGCGCACCATGATAAGAAGCGTGCCAACGATCGTCATAACGCCCGTAAACAGCTGTGTAAAGCCCATGAGCAATCCATCTGCAAAGGTATCGACATCCGAGATCACGCGGCTGACGATATCGCCCTGTGCATGGCTGTCAAGATAGCTCAGCGGAAGTTGCTGGATGTGCGCAAATGCCTCATCGCGGATATCCCGCGTAACGCGGTAAGTGATGCGGTTGTTCATCTGGCTCATGACCCAGTGTGCAAGCCCGCCGATCAGCGCGCACGCCGCAACGGCGATCAGATACCCACGCATCTCGGAAAAGAGCACGTTTCCCTCGCTCAAAATGCAGTCGATCGCCTTACCGACCAAAATCGGGATCATAAGCGACATCACCACATACACCGTCGCAAGCAGAAGCGAGAGCACCAGCCCCACCCGATAGCGCTTGATCCGTTCAAGCACCTTTGCGATCACACTCGTAGAGGAAGTCTTTTTAGCCATTGGAAGCCACCTCCTTGGGGAACTGGGAATAGAATATCTCCTGATAGACCTCGCACGATGCGATCAGCTCCTCGTGCGTTCCGCGTCCAACGAGCACACCGTCATCAAGGACAAGGATCTGATCCGCATAGCGCACCGAAGCCGCGCGCTGAGAAACGATGAACGTCGTGGGAGGATTCTTCATACCACGGATCGCCATGCGAAGCTTGGCATCCGTCGCATAGTCCAGCGCAGATGCGCTGTCATCGAGAATAAGGATCTTGGGATCTCGCACAAGCGCACGTGCGATGGTCAGGCGCTGGCGCTGACCACCCGAAAAATTCACGCCACCTTGTGAAACAAGCGCATCCAGTTCCTTTTCCTTATCTTTGACCACTTCACGCGCCTGCGCGATGTCAAGCGCCTGCCAAATGGCATCATCGGTCGCATTTTCGTTGCCCCAGAGAAGATTTTCGCGGATCGTTCCCGCAAAAAGCACTGCCTTTTGCGGAACGATGCCGATGCTCTGCCGCAAAACATCCATGTCGAGCGTGCGTACATCTTTCCCATCGATCCGCACACTTCCTTCCGATGCATCGTAAAGCCGTGCGATCAAATTGACGAGCGTAGACTTGCCCGATCCCGTACCGCCGATCACGCCAATGGTCTCCCCTGCCGAAGCGCAGAACGAGATGTTCGTGAGCGAATCTTCAGATGCGCCCGCGTAGCGTGCGCTCACATTCTGAAATTCGACCGTACCATGCAGGATCTGCTTGTCCTCGCCGCTGGACTGATCGGGCGCAATATCGAACACATCTGCCACGCGCGATGCGCACGCCGCCGCCTTGGACATGGAGATGATCAGATTCGCCATTTTGATGAGCTCCACAAGGATCTGCGACATATAGTTATACAGCGCGATCACAAGTCCCTGCGTCAAAACGCCGCCATCGACCTTGACCGCACCGACATGGATCAACACGATCACCGCCAGATTCACGATCACAAAGGTAAGCGGATTCATAAGATTCGACACCGAGCCTGCCGCAAGCTGTTTCTGCGTGAGGGATTCGGTATTATCAGAAAATTCCTTTACCTGCGCGTCCTCTTTGCAAAAAGCGCGAAGCACACGCACACCCGCAAGATTCTGCCGCGCCGCAGAGGTAACTGCATCGAGCCCCGCCTGAACGCGCTTATACATCGGCATCGTAATGAGCATGATGCCAAAAACGACGATGCAAAGTAGCGGGATCAGGCAGGCAAATACGAGCGCCGCATGAAAATCAATGGTAAACGCCATCACCATCGCACCAAAAACGACAAACGGCGAGCGAAGGAGCAAACGGAGCGTCAGATTCACACCATTTTGCAGCTGATTGATGTCCGATGTGATGCGCGTCACCATGGTGGATGTACCGACCGTGTCGATCTGGGTATAGCTCAGCCCCAGAATATGCTCCATAACCGCATGGCGCAGACGCGAAGCAAACCCGACCGCCGCCGACGCAGCAAAAAACTGGGCGATCACCGTGCATACAAGTCCGATAACGCCAAGCAGGATCATCACGATACACATTTTGATAATGTAGTTCGTGTCCGCGTTTGCTATGCCATCATCGACAATGCTCGCAACCACGAGCGGCACGAGCAGTTCAAATGTCGCTTCCAGTAGCTTAAACGTCGGGCTGAGAATGCATTGCTTCCCATAGCCTTTCATAAACTTCAGTAATCTTTTCAATTTCGTCACCTCACAGATTCTCGTGGGATTATATCACTTTTTCTGCCAAATTGCAATGTATCGCTAAAAAAATCCGCATTTTCGCATATCAAAAAATGATTTTTCAATTCCAACAGGATTTTTCAAAAAAACGGTTGACATTTCTCCCTTTTCCTTGTATAATAGCAAAGCTGTCAAATGCTAGTGTAGCACAGTCGGTAGTGCATCTCACTCGTAATGAGAAGGTCGCCTGTTCGAGTCAGGTCACTAGCTCCATTCTTTTCCCCGGAAACAGTACGTTTCCGGGGATTTTGGGCGTTTTAAGGAACTTTTTGAGAGTACGGTATTTTCACATTTTGGCTTTTGCCTAACATTTGCCTAACAGATTTGCTTTTACGCCTGTTTTGCAAGTAGCTTTTCCATTTTGCTAGCTGCTTCCTGCTCTGCGGTCTGCAAGCTATGGCTGTAAATATTCATGGTGGTGCTTGTTTCACGGTGTCCCATAATTGCCGATACCGTGCGAATATCCGTCCCGGCGGCGATCTGTAAGGTCGCCTTTGTATGTCGTAACCCATGAAAAGGAATCATAGGCAATTTATCGGCTTCTGCTTTATCGGCGTTATAGTGGTTTAGAATATCCTGCAAGGCACTGTATGGGGTGTAGTAGCTCATCATTTTGCCGTTGTCCTGGGTGAATATCCAGTTTTCGCCTTGCCAGTATGCTCCTACTTTCAGGCGATAGCGGAGTTGTTCGCTTTTCAACTGCTGCAACTGCTTGATAACGCTTTGGGGAATCGATACAATGCGGTAACTGTTCCGGGTTTTGGGTACTTTCACGATCTGCTGATTGTTGACCACGGCGGCGGCCTTTGTGACCGCCACGGTGTTATTTTGGAAATCCACATCATCCCATGTCAGTGCCAGCAGCTCCCCCTTTCTCAGGCCGGAATAGATAGCCAGTGTGAAAAGGACTTTTAGTTGCAAGGGCAGTTCTTTGGTGGTGGTATAATCCGCCACTTGATAGGTTTTCCCTGTGTCATCCGTGCGCTGGTGGCCTTTGGTCTTGATAGTATAGGGCTTTGCTATGTAGTTCAGAAACAAGGCCGTTTGCTCCGGGGTGAAGAATTTGATCTTATCCATAGTTTTCTCTGCTTTTACCCTGACTTTTTTACAAGGATTTTTGTCTATGACCTCCCATTCCTCCGCAGTGCGGAGGATGGAGGATAGAATATTGCTAATTTTGGTTACGGTCCCTTTGGCGTATCCACCGGGCTTTCCGTCTTTTCTGCATCCATCCTTTGTCAGGGATACAAGAAAGCTGTTGACAGTGTGGGGCTTTATATCGGCTAGTTTTAAATGACCAATGGCAGGAAGTATAAAATTGTCGATCATGGCATTGTACTTTTCCAGTGTTCCGGGCTGTAATTTCTGTACCGCCCATTCTGTCCGCCATCGATCAACAAAATCTTTCAGGGTGACTTTGCTACCTTCCAGCAGTTGACCGTTCATGCACTGCTGTTCAAAGGTATGGGCAAATGCTTCAACTGCCTTTTGCCGTTTCTTGGGTGTCAATCCTGCTTCTGGGGTAAAATTGGCATATTTCAGAATTTGTTTTCCGTAAATATCCCGCCCCATGCTGACAGTTATCAGGTAGGAATCGCCCCGCTGCTTAATGCTTGCCATGCTGCGCCTTTCCGTTGATCTGCGCCCATGTATACGCATGGATGTACAAGCATTTTG
>CAZVJJ010000012.1:0-39161 GCA_964627295.1 uncultured Oscillospiraceae bacterium
TATAGAGGGTTATAGACACTTAATCAATCCAAAGGCTTCATCGTCGGGAACAGCAGGACATCGCGGATGGAGGCGCTGTCGGTTAGGAGCATGACGAGGCGGTCAACGCCGAAGCCGAGGCCACCCGTGGGGGGGAGACCATACTCGAGGGCGGTGACGTAGTCGTAATCGACCTGTGCGCGGGTATTGGGATCGAGCGCCTTGCGGTCGGCGACCTGCTTCTCGAAGCGAGCCTTCTGGTCGATGGGATCATTCAGCTCAGAGAATGCGTTGCCGAATTCCGTTGCATTGATGAAATACTCGAAACGCTCGGTGAAAGCGGGGTCGTTCGGCTTGCGCTTTGCAAGCGGGCTGTTTTCCACGGGGTAATCGTAGATGAATGTCGGCTGGATAAGGTTCTCCTCAACGAACACATCGAAGAACTCGGCGAGGATCGCGCCCTTGGTGGGGATCTCAGGCAGCTCGACGTGCTTTTCCTTTGCAATGGCGATCGCTTCTTCGTCGGATGCGATCTGGCTGAAGTCCACGCCCGAGTATTTCTTGACTGCCTCGATCATGGTCATGCGCTCCCAATGGGAAAGGTCGATGAGCTTGCCCTGATAGGTGATCTGGAGCGTGCCGCAGACGTTCATTGCGACGGTTTTCATCATTTCTTCGACAAGATCCATCATGCCATGGAAATCGGTATATGCCTGATACAGTTCGATGGAAGTAAACTCGGGGTTGTGGGTCGGGTCCATGCCCTCGTTGCGGAAGATGCGGCCGACCTCATATACCTTGTCCATACCGCCGACGATCAGACGCTTGAGGTAAAGCTCTGTTTCGATGCGAAGCACCATATCCAGATCCAGCGTATTGTGGTGAGTATAGAAAGGACGTGCGGAAGCGCCGATCTCGAACGGGGTGAGGATGGGGGTATCGACCTCGAGGAAGCCCTTGCTGTCGAGGAAGTGGCGCAGTTCGCGCAGGATCATGCTGCGCTTGACGAACGTATCCTTGACCTCGGGGTTCACGATCAGGTCGATATAACGCTGGCGGTAGCGCGTTTCGCGGTCGCTCAGACCGTGGAATTTGTCGGGCAGGGGAAGCAGGGACTTTGCAAGCAGCGTTGCCTCGTGCACGCGGATGGAGATCTCACCGCGCTCGGTGCGGAAAACGTCGCCCACGACACCGACGATATCGCCGATATCGTTCTTCTTGAAGCGCTGGAAGCTTGCTTCTTCCATCTCGTCGAACTTGACATAGAGCTGGATGCGACCCGTGCTGTCCTGCAGATCGCAGAACGAGACCTTGCCCATGCCACGCTTGGTCATAATACGGCCAGCGAGACGGACGGAAGTGCCCTCCATCGCGTCAAAGTTTTCCTTGATGGATGCAGAATCGCTTGTGATGTCAAACTTGGTCTGCACGAACGGATCTAAGCCTTCGGAGCAGAGATTCTGGAGCTTCTCACGGCGAATGCGCATCTGATCGTTCAGGGACATTTCGGCCTGCGGTACATACTTTGCCATAGCTTAGCCCTCACGAGAGACGCTGACGACCTTCATCGTGAAAGAACCAGCGGGAGCGTTGACGGTGAAGCTTTCACCAGCGGCCTTACCGACGATAGCACGACCAAAGGGGGAGTCGTCAGAGAGCTTGAATTCCATGGGGTTTGCTTCCTGCGAACCTGTGATGCGGTAAGAGGTCTGCTTGCCATTTTCATCCTCGACGACGACGGTGCAACCCAGACCTACACGGCCAGAAGCTTCGTTCTCGTCCTCGATGATCACGGCGTGGGAGAGGATGTCCTCGATCTCGGCAATGCGGCCATAGAGCTTTGCCTGCTCGTTCTTAGCAGCATCGTACTCGGAGTTTTCGGAAAGGTCACCATAGGAGCGCGCTTCTGCGATCATTGCAGCGACCTCGCGCTCACGGGTGGTCTTCAGGTAGTTGAGTTCCTTTTCGAGGTCTGCAAGACGCAGGCTTGTGATTTTATATTCCTTAGCCATAGTTCAAAATCCTTTCTTAGCTATAAGTTTCCATAGTCCAATATATTATAGAAGATAATTCCTATTCCGTCAAGTAATTTTCCGCATTTTCAAGAAAAACGGCGTGCCGAAATGTTGGCGGCACGCCGAAATTTGGGTCATTGTGCAAGATCGCGGAAAAACTGCTCCATTTGCTCCTGCGTATCGAAATTCGCAACGTACATCTCGTCTGCCATTGCGCCCGAGAGCGCTTCGGGAACGCGACCGTGCATCACGAGCGCGTCTGCATAGCGTGCGCGGATCTCGTCGGCGGATAGGCAATAGCGGTGCGCGTCGCGGCGGCTGTAAAAGGCGCAGAAATGGTGCTTGCCGATGGGCTTGGTATTGTGCCCAAAGGCGATCATATCTGCCCAGATCTTGTAGACATCCGTTTCCTGCGAATAGTTGTACATTTCGGGTGTGATACCGCCCGCAGGGCGCATATTCACTTCAAGCCCGAGCACATCGCCCTTTTTGCCAAGCCCTGCCTGATCTTCGTTCAGAACAAAAAATTCCAAATGGACAAAGCGCGCACGCACACCGAATGCGCGGATCGTCGCAAGTCCTGCGGCGCGGATCTTTTCGGGCAGATCTTTGACGAGGTAGAACATACAGTCACCGTTTTCGTTCACGATGTCCATGACAGAATGCGGCGTGACATTGCCAGATTCAAAAAGGACGTTCCCATCTGCATCCACGATGCCATCAAACGTCTGCACGCAACCGTTGACGAACTGCTCCATGATGTAAACGGTGTCGTCCTTGTGTGCAAGGAAGTCGGCAAGCTCGCTGTCGCTGTGCAGTTTATAGGTATTGCTTGCGCCCACGCCGTTATCGGGCTTGACCACCACGGGATAGCCGAATTCCTGCACAAATGCATAGGCATTTTCCTGCGAATCGATCAGCGTATAGTGCGCGGTGGGGATGCCCGCCTTTTCGTAGTATGCTTTCATTGCGGACTTGTATTTGAACTTGTCCATCTGGTCATACTGCGGTCCTGTGGTGATGTGAAATTCGGTGCGAAGCCACGCATCGCGCATGAGCCAGTATTCGTTGTTGCTCTCGAGGTGATCGATCTTTCCGTACTTAAAAGTGAAAAATGCGACAGCGCGGAAAACTTCCTCATCATTTTCAAGGCTCGATACTTTATAATATTCGTCGAGTGAATCGCGGAGCGCCTGCGTGAGCATTTCATACGGCGCATCGCCGATGCCGAGCACGCGAACGCCGTTATTTTTAAGTTCATGGCAGAATTTCCAGTAACTCTCTGGAAAGTTCGGGGAAATAAAGACAAAATTCTTCATACTTTCACCTGCTTTGGGTCGCCGAGGAAGTCTTGCGCGTAAACCTCGACCATTTTGAACCACCAAGGCCAGTCGTGATCGACATCAAAACCCCAGTAGCAAAAGCGCGTGCCGATGCCCTTTTCACAGCAAACGGTATCGAGCCGCCGCGTAGATGCGAGCACCTTGCCCTCCCATGCGCCCTGACCGCAGACGATCAGACTCTTCTGGGCGTTGTAGAGCGCGAGATAGGGGTGATCCTGCGGCATATTTGCAAGGTAGATCGCGGGGCAGTTCTGATATACGAGCTCGTCACAGTAATCCTCAAAGAAAAGACTGTTGTCATAAATGCCCGAAATGGCGAACAGACTGTTAAACAGGTCTGGACGGCGGTAGTAGAGATTCGCCGCGTGCATCGCGCCCATGGAGATGCCGAAGGACAAGATGCCACCTGTGTGCGGGCAAAGCTCGTGAATGAGCGGGACGAGCTCGAGCGTGATATAGCGATACCATTTTTCGTGCATTTCTATGCGGTGGCGCTTGTCTGCGTCTGCTGATGCCCATGCTTCGTTGTCGATGCTGTCACAGGAGATCACGGTGCATTCGCCGCGCTCGATCCAGCGCGACCATGCATTGACCATGCCGAAATCCTCAAAGTCGAAAAATCGCCCGCCCTGACAGGGGATGAAAAGAATGGGCTTTCCGCCACTGCCATAGGTTTTGAATTCCATGTCGCGGGAAAGTTCGACGCTCGGACGCTTATAGTAGTGAATTTCCATCCGCTTTCTCCCTTACAGCCCCAGACACTCCATGAAAATCGGGATCTGCTTTTCCCAGCTTGCCTCACAATGCGTGCCACCGGGGACGATGCGGAACGCGAGGTTCACCCGCTTCGTTAAAAGAAGATGTGCGGTTTCGATCACGGATTCCTGCGAAGCGATGTGGTTCGCCATTTCTTTTTCACCGTAGTCCATGTAGATGAGCGTGTCGCGGCGGATGCGCGCCCGCGCGACCATCTCGAGCACTTTCCCTGGAGCGATCCAAAGACTTGGGCTCAGGCAGGCGGCGCGCTGAAACGTCTGATTGAACGCGGTGACGGCGTAAAGCGCCATCAGTCCACCCATGGAAGAGCCAGCGATCAGGGTGTTCTTGCGGTCGGGGAGGGTGCGGTAGTTCGCATCGACCCACGGTTTGAGCGTATCCACGAGCCAATGCATATAGATGTTCCCTTTGCCCTTTTGCTTACCAAACTCGGAATTTTCAACAGTAAAGGGGCAGTATTCCACAAGGCGCTGATATCCCTCGTGATTGCACTCGACAGCGACGATGATGAGCTCCTTTTTGTGGGTGTCCATATATTCTTTCATGCCCCACGATTTTCCATAGGTCGCATCCTCGTCGAAAAAGACGTTGTGCCCGTCGAACATATATAGAACGGGGTAGCGCTTCTCGGGATCTGCATCATACCCATCGGGCAGATACAGATATGCGCGCCGCTCGATTTCCCCTGTGAGCTTCGGGATCGTTACATTCCATGTCTTGACCAAAACGTGCACCTCCAGAATCGGTTTTTTATAAGTATACGCCCACACGGCACATTTGTCAACGGTCGAAGATGTGCGTGCGGGCGTATTTTACAAGGTGCTTCGTTATATATCGTTAGCGTAACTCTGGACGATCTCAGTTTCCAGTACTTCTTCAGCTATGTAAATTAAGTTTATAATTTCATCTGCGTATTCCGACATGAGCAGATTGATATATTCGATATATGCATCATCTAATGTGTCCGTGTGCATTATTTCCATATCAGAAGTAAACTCGATCTGTTCTGCTATACAATTCATTTCATCGTAAAAATCCAACCCGATTTTATAATCCGAGAAGTATTTCGGCCAGATAAATAGAGTTACACACATACCATTACTGCCGATAATATTTCCTTGCTCGTCCAGTATTGTGATGCTCTGCACCGTTGGTGCAACGGATACAAAACCACCGCTACCCAAATAAGACGGCATCTTCATGGTGATGGTGTAATCACCGATTTCCTTGGTATATCGAAGCCTGTCTGGTTCTTTTATATCATCGAGATATGTAGCATCAAGATGCTTAGCGATAGAATTGTATCTTTGCTGATAGCCGAAATACCACACGGTGTTGATTATCACAAATACAAGCAAAATAATCATCAAGAGAATGGATAAACCTTTAATAATAACTACTTTGTTGCTACTTTTGGAACACTTCATGATTTAATAGCCGTCCTTTCTTTTTACCTTGCTGTTCATTTATAACCGATGTTAGGGAGCATTAAACTAAATAATATACTGATTATAAGTATATAGTGTCCGCGTTTTGAAATCAAGAAGTCGGATGTAGATAATTTGTAAAATAATCATTAATAGTGTTTAACTATAGTTTCTTGTAGCAATTATACATGTATGATAAATAAAAGAAAAAACCCGCTGTTTCACATCGAAAACAGCGGGATCTGCTTTTGAAAAGTTTCGGAATTACTCTTCCCAGTTGTGCCAGACGTTCTGGACGTCGTCGTCATCTTCCATGCAGTCGATGAGCTTTTCCATCATGGCAGCCTGATCTTCGTTCAAGGTCTGGTAGTTCTGGGGCACCATTTCAATCTGTGCAGAAGCGAAGGTGTACTTGCTGAGGTTTGCAACGACATCGTTGAAGTCGTCGGGCAGGGTGTAGATGGTGAAGCAGTCTTCTTCTGCCTCAAAATCGTCCGCGCCCGCGTCCATGGCGTCCATCATCACTTCTTCTTCGTCCAGCTCCTCCTCGGAGTTGTCGATCACGAGCACGCCCTTCTTGTCGAAAGACCAGCTCACACAGCCGTTCGTGCCGAGGTTGCCACCGAACTTGTCGAAGTGGTGGCGCATATTGCCTGCGGTGCGGTTGCGGTTGTCGGTCATGGTCTCAACGATCACAGCAACGCCGCCAGGACCGTAGCCTTCGTAGGTGATGGATTCGTAGTTGTCGCTTCCACCAGCACCAGCCGCCTTTTCGAGGCAACGCTTGATGTTGTCGTTGGGCATATTTGCCGCTTTTGCCTTGGTGATAACGGTCGCAAGGCGGGAGTTGTTCGCGGGGTCGGTGATGCCACCGCCCTCCTTAACTGCGACGATCAGCTCCTTGGCGATCTTGGTGAATGCGGCGGCGCGCTTGGCGTCCTGCGCACCCTTGGTCTTTTGAATGTTATGCCATTTGGAATGTCCAGACATATCTTTATCTTCCCTTCGAGGTTGTATTGTAAATATCCAGTCTATTTTAGCACCTGAGACGGTAAAAATCAATAGTATTTCATGCAATCGGTGTGTGTTTCGGAGATTTTTACCGAAATATCTGGAAAATGTGCCGCGATTTTTGCGGCAAGCACAGAAACGACAGGATTTTCGGTGTAAAAATGCCCCGCATCGATGAGGTTCAGCCCGAGATCGTGCGCGTCCCAGAACTGATTATACTTCACATCCGAGGTCACGAACGTATCGCAACCCGCGGTGAGTGCTTCGCTGATCTCGTCGGCGCACGCACCGCCACCAACGGCAACGCGGTGGACGCGTTTGCCCCCGCTGACATAGCGAAGCCCCTTACAGCCGAGCGCGGATCTGACGTGCGGAAGAAAGGTTTCGAGCGACTGCTCGGGAACGAGCCCACAGCGGAGCAGTCCCCATGCATTCCCACACGCATCGATGCCCTGCGGGTCGATCACGCGGATATCCGAAAGCCCGAGCACTTCGGCGAGCACATCGTTCACACCGCCGTGCGCTTGATCGAGGTTCGTGTGTGCATTGATGGCGCTGATGCCGTTTTTCAGCAGGATGCTGACTGCGCGTCCGACAGCATTTTCATCGGTAACGCTTGCCAGCGGGCGAAAAATGAGCGGATGGTGCGTCACGATGAGTTCCGCGCCCCATGTGGCGGCTTCGGCGCAGACGTGCTCGAATGGATCGAGCGCGACGAGGATCTTCGTCACGGGCGTGGCACGCGAACCGCAAAGCAGACCGACATTGTCCCAGTCCATTTTCATACTTTTCGGTGCAAGCGTGTCCAGAAAATCAAGGATCTCTCCAGCGGTATGCATCAGTTTTCCTCCTTTAGAAAGGATAAATTCGGTTCATTTGCAAGCGCTTCGAGCGCTTCAAGCGTTGCGCGGAGTGCAGGGTCGGCGGCATCGGCACGCGAGGTGACGGCGCATTGTAGCTTCTTGCAAATGCGGTGATAGTATTCGATCGTTTCTGCACCTGCATTTTCGAGCATCGCGGGCGGAAAATAGCATTCGGCAGGGGAAAGGCGCGGTGCATCGGGGGAGAAGTAGACTTCCATCACCGTGTAGAGGAATTTTCCATCCCGCAAGACGTGCTCGAGCGCGATATGCCAGCCATTTTCGGATAAGTAACGGCGAAGTTCGTGCGTTTTTGACTGACATTGCAGAACGAGCCTGTATTGCTCGCTCTGAAGCCACGGCGCATCGGAGAGGATATGGACCATGGTATCTGCGCCCATGCCTGCGCATACGAGGGTGTCGAAATCGCGGGGGATCTCGCGAACGCCGTCGGAAAGGCAGAATGTAATGCGGTCGGAAACGCCATATTTTTCTGCATTGTGCTTCGCGCTTTCAAGCGGACCGACGCGGACATCGGCGGCGATGCAGGAACTGGCAACGCCATTTTTCAGCAAATAGATCGAAAGATAGCCGTGGTCACAGCCGATATCGGCAAAGCGACGGCTGTTCCCGACGAAGCCAGCGCATGTGCGCAGGCGGGGGGAGAGGGGGATGTTCATGCATGATCTCCTTTGCAATGGATAAAAACTGCCACCCCAGAGCATTGCTGGGGTGGCAGAGTGGGATCTTTACTTCTTCTCCGCTTCCGCAGCCTCGTATGCTTCGAGGAAGTGGTTGAGCTGTGCAAGGAAAGGATCGCACTCGATGCCGTGCACCATGCAAGCCTCTTCCACAGTCTCGCCACGGGACGAGGGGCAGCCAAGGCAATGCATGCCGATGGAGAGGAAAAGGGGAGCGGCGTGGGGTGCGATATCGAGCACATCGCCGATGATGGTGGTTTTTTCAATTTTAACAGCCATGATATAGCCTCCTAAAGTCGATTCTTCGGGTATTATAACCTGTATGTGGCAAAAAAACAAGAGGGAAAGCGAATTTTGTGGCGAAGAACGGAAAAATTTCTTTGCGCCGTCCGTATGCACTATCCGCGTGCGATGGACAAAAGCGGAGCGTGAAAGCGCGAAAAGCCACAAAATAATGGAACGTAAACGATTTAAGAAGCTGTGAAAATTGGGAAAGTTCCGAAAAATGCCCCTTGATCTACGAAACGTTTCGATAGGCAAATACTACCAAAACGGAAACGTTTCCATTGTGCATCAAAACCAGAAATTGTGCAAAACGCATATTTGAGATAAAATTTTCCACTTGACCTATTTACAATTTGACGAAATTGCGCTATAATAGCGAAGCAATCGGAACGAAACACGATGCATACTTTTCGATGAAAAGACGCGCCTGTATGCGTCCGATGCAGGAATTGAATGGGTCGAACGGCTATCCGCCGCTCGGCATACAACATCTGAGGAGGAAAATTTGAAATGAAAAAGATCCTTGCAATCGTCCTTGTTCTGGCTATGGCGCTGGGCATGGCAGCTTGCGCATCCGCTGGTAGCGCGGGCACGAAGGTCACCGTTTTCTGGTATGATGAGGCAGACGTTTATCTTAGCTCTGTCCGTAGCGAGCTGAACAAGAAGCTCGACGCGCTGGGCATCGACTACGACAACCAGTATGCTGGCAACGTTCAGGCTACTCAGCTTGAGCAGGTCAAGACCGCGATCGTTGGCGGCAGCAATCTGCTGATCGTTAACCTCGTCACCTCTGGCTCGAACGACGCTGCTGAGGAGATCCTCAAGGCTGCTGGCGACGTTCCCGTTATCTTCTTCAACCGTGCGATCGGCAACGAGGATAACCCCGATGTCAACGTTCTGAGCAAGCACTCCAACACCGTGTTTATCGGCACCGACGCTCCCGAGGCAGGTCACATGCAGGGCAAGATGATCGGTGAGTACATCCTTGAGCACTTCGACGAGATCGACGTCAATGGCGACGGCAAGATCACTTACGCTATGATGAAGGGCGACGAGGCAAACGCTGAAGCGATCTACCGCACCCAGTATGCAGTCGAGGACGCTGACAAGATCCTGACTGAGGCTGGCAAGGACGCACTCGTTTACTTCGATGCAAGCGCTTCCGTCAAGTATCAGGTCGATACCGCTGGTAACTGGTCGAACACCGCTGCAAAGGAATACATGGACACCAACTTCGTTTCCTACAACGAGGCAAACAACAACCTCATCGAGCTCGTTATCTGCAATAACGACGGCATGGCAGAAGGCGTTATCGCTGCTCTGAAGGAAAAGGGCTACAACAATGGTACTGGCCACGTTGTTCCCGTCTTCGGCGTTGACGCAACTGACAATGCAAAGGCTCTGATCGCTGAGGGTTCCATGACTGGTACCGTCAAGCAGGATGCAGAGGGCATGGCACTTGCAATTTCCGAGACCGTCAAGGCGATCTCCGAGGGCAAGACCCCTGTCGATGCACTCGCAGCTGTCAATGATAGCCGCTGCAGCATCGCTTCCGATTCCTCCGCTAAGCTGTACGTTGCATACGCACCCTACACTGGCGAGTGATCCATCTTTCCAATTCGGGCAGCTGTCGCTTAGGGCGGCAGCTGCCCTTTTACCTGACCGCGAAGCGGTCGATCTGGTAGGAAGCGGCAGGCACTATGCCGCAGGATAATGTCTGCCGCTTCCTATCAATGCACATTACGAAAAGCGGAGCACCGCCGCAGGGCGGGGATTTCCGCATTTTCTACGAAACGGAGGAATCACGAATGGAACAGGATGTTCTGCTGCAAATGGTGGACATCTCGAAAAGCTTCCCGGGTGTCAAGGCGCTCGATAAGGTATCGCTCACTGTGCACCGCGGAACGGTCCATGCGCTCATGGGCGAAAATGGCGCGGGCAAATCGACCTTGATGAAGTGCCTGTTCGGCATCTATAATAAGGATGCAGGACACATTTACCTTGAGGGCAAGGAGATCGACTTCAAGAGCAGCCGCGAAGCGCTCGATAATGGCGTTGCGATGGTGCATCAGGAGCTCAATCAGGCACTCAAGCGGAGCGTCATGGATAATATCTGGCTCGGACGCTATCCGACCGTCGGCGGACTTTTCGTTGACGAGAAGAAGATGTACCGTGATACCATGGAAGTTTTCAAGCAGCTTGAGATCGATGTTGATCCGCACCGCATCATGAGCACGATGCCTGTTTCTCAGCGCCAGATGGTCGAGATCGCTAAGGCGGTGTCCTACAATTCCAAGGTCATCGTCTTTGATGAACCGACTTCGTCGCTGACAGAAGAAGAGGTCGAGCACCTTTTTAAGATCATCAATATGCTCCGCGACCGCGGCATCGGCATCATCTACATCTCGCACAAAATGGCAGAGATCAAGCGCATCTCTGACTACATCACCGTCATGCGCGATGGTCAATGGGTCGCTACGGAGCGCGCGCAGGATCTTGAGATGGCAGATATCATCCGTCTCATGGTCGGCAGAGAGCTCACGAACCAGTTCCCGCCCAAGACGAATGTCCCTGGAGAGGTCTACCTCAAAGTCAAGGGCATTACAGGTATGTATAATCAGCTCAAAGATGTCTCTTTCGAGGCGCGCAGAGGTGAGATCGTCGGACTTGCTGGCCTTGACAGCTCGGGCAGAACCGAAACGCTGGAGAGCATCTTCGGCATCCGTACCCGTCAAGCGGGTGAAGTTTTCCTCGATGGCAAGCCCTGCTTAAACCGCAATGCGGGCGAATCGATCAAAAATGGCTTTGCGCTACTGACAGAGGAGCGCCGTGCAACGGGCATTTTTGGCGTGCTGAGCGTCAAGGATAATACCGTTATTTCCAGCCTGAAGCGCCATAAGCGCTTTGGTTTCTACCTAAGCGAAAAGTCACAGCGCGAGGACACACAGCGCTATATCGACGTGATGCACACCAAAACACCCACGCAGGATACGAAGATCCGCTCCCTCTCTGGTGGTAACCAGCAGAAAGTTATCATCGGCAGATGGCTGCTGACCGATCCCGAAGTCCTTCTGCTCGATGAGCCGACGCGCGGTATCGACGTTGGTGCAAAGTATGAGATCTATCAGCTCATCATCGACCTTGCAAACAGAGGGAAGACGGTCGTGATGGTCTCCTCCGAAATGCCAGAGCTACTGGGCGTGTGTGATCGCATCGTCGTTATGTCGGGCGGACGTGTCGCGGGCGAAGTGGATGCACGTGCCACGACGCAGGAAGAGATCATGACGCTCGCTGCAAAGTATGTTTAGGGAGGAAATGGAAAATGACAAATCCTGTAGATAATCTTCAGCGCAAAGCCGCCGAATATAAGAAAATGGACGCAAAAGAAAAGCGTCGCTGCTGGTTCGACGGCATTCTCAACAATGCACTTTACATCGTGATGCTGATCTTCTGCATCTATACTGCAATTCGCAAGCCGACTTTCGTTTCCATCGGTTCGATCGGCAACCTGCTGACGCAGGTCGCGGCGTATCTTCCGATGGCGCTCGGCATCGCTGGCTGTATCGTCCTCACGGGTACTGACCTTTCCGCAGGTCGTATTTCTGGTTTGACGGCGGCGATCGCAGGCATCATGCTGCAAAAGACCGATTTTGCAAACAAGATCTTCTCGTGGCTTCCCGAAGTCACATATGGCTGGGTTTTCGTCGCAATGCTCACCGTCATCGCAGTCGGTGCGCTGATCGGCTTGATCAACGGCTTCTTTGTTGCAAAGTTCAGCCTGCATCCGTTTATCGTCACCCTTTCCACACAGCTCATCACCTACGGCGTGATCCTGTGGGTGTTCCAGCTCGGCGGCAATAACGGTCAGCCTATTTCTGGTTTGAGCCAAGAGTATTCCCAGTTCGTCACGGGCGAAATGTTCCGCATGGGCAATGTTCCCATTCCGCTTTACGTGCTCTATGCCGTGATCCTGACTGTGCTGATGTGGTTCATCTGGAACAAGACCACGTTCGGTAAGAATATGTTCGCTGTCGGCTCGAATGCAGAGGCGGCAAAGGTCTCGGGTGTCAATGTTTTCTGGACGACCGTGCTTGTGCACACCCTTGCGGGTGCGATGTACGGCTATACGGGCTTCATCGAGGGCGCACGTAGTGCATCCATTCAGGCAGGTACTGGTCTGAACGCTGAGTGCGATGCGATCGCGGCCTGCGTCATCGGCGGTGTTTCGTTCGTTGGTGGCACAGGTAAGATCAGCGGTATCATTCTCGGTGTTGTCGTTCTGCGTCTGATCTTTGTTGCGCTGTCCATGCTCGGTGTCGGTTCTTCGAGCCTGTACATCATCAAGGGCGCGATCATTCTCTGCGCTTGCGCACTGGATATGCGTAAGTATCTGGTGAAGAAGTAATGAAAAAACCGCGCGAAACAGAGCATCAGGACGCTGTTCCCCAGTTTCGAGGCTTGTACCGAAATGTGAAGATCTCGGTCAAGGCGCTCGATGCGGTGATCGTGATCTGCTTGCTCGTGATCGTGGTGCTTCTTGCGATCGAATTGCAAGACCCGGGCTTTACGATCACATTCGATAGCCGCGGCGGTAGCGATGTAGCACCGCAAAAGCAGATGTATGGAACGCTTTTGGAGCTACCAGAGCCGCCCACGCGGGAGGGATATGCCTTTTCTGGTTGGTTTAAGGATCCTGCTTGCCAAGTCCTTTGGCGCGTGCAGGAGGATACCGTCACCGAAGAAATCACCCTTTACGCAGGCTGGGAAAAAGAATAAAAATGAGGTCGTGTATCGGAGCAGATACACGACCTTTTTATAAGTATTTTTGCAAAAAATCAGTTCTTCGGTGCGCGTTTGCGTGCAAGGTAGATATCGAGCTTATCTTTCATTGCATCGGGCATCTCTCGTGCGACAGGCATCTGCGCGGCGTTCGCCATGCGCTCGGTGAAAGCGGTGATATATGCGATATCCTCGACCATCTGCTCGCCTTTCATGACGGCAAGCGTGTCGTAGCTATTGTGGATAGTCGCGGTGTTGTTCGGCGCGATGCGCGCAAAAGAGATCGCGGGAATGCCCTTGTCTGCAAAGGGTGTCGAATCCGAGGAATAGACATCCTGATAAGCGCGCGCGGGGAATCCCTTTTCAGCGCTGAAGTATTCCAGATAGTTCACAAGCTTCTCTTCGCCTGTGACGCAGGAGATGAATTTGCCCATGATACAGCCGATCATATCGAGGTTGATATTCAGAACGACTTTTTTGAGCGCTTCCTCATCTGTGCAGTATGCTTTCGAGCCGAGCAGACCGCGCTCCTCGCTTCCGCACCAAATGAAGCGCAGACCGTAGTGGTGCGGGCGACCGACAAACTGCTCCGCAATGCCCAGAAGTCCGACCGAGCCAGACATATTATCGTATGCGCCCTGAGAAAGGGAGGTCGAATCATAGTGCGCAGTCAGTACGATGTATTCGTCCGTTTCGCCAGCGAGATCGAGGATCACATTGTGCGACTGACCAACGTATTCGTCCTGCGATACGCTGAGCTTTACCGTCGAGACACCCTTGCGGATGAGTTCGATGGCATCTTTTGCGTTGATGTTCACGCCAAGGATCTTCTTGCCGTTGCTGACATAGCTGCGCAGTTCGCGCTGGTCGATATCGCGGTCGCAATAGTTGGCGTTGCCGTCGTAAGTGATGAAGCCAACAGCACCATTTTCCAGAAGATCCTGATAGACCCAGTAGCCAAGGTAGCCGTCGATCATAACGACCTTGCCGCGGCATTGTGCAAGAGAGAATTTGTCGTTTCCGCGCAGGTAGTAAAACGGTGCTTCCACCTCGCCGCTACCGCAGTTGAGGTAAGCTTTGCAGGGGATGCTCACGCCGTCGGCAAGGAGCGTGCCCGTGTGGATGGTCGCCATATCGACATCAAACGGCACGATCTGCGCCTCAGCGCCCATTGCCGCACATTTTGCCTGAATGTACTCGGCGGTGCGAAGCTCCTCCGCGCTGCCGCCCATGCGGACGTAAGCGGTGTCCTCAAAAATCTTCATAATGCTTTCTGCGTTCATGGAATGTACCTCCTATATGTACTTTTGTGTATGATAACGCATTTCGTGCGGTTTTGCAAGAGCAAATTCGTTGCGTTCGCAATTTATTTCTCCGTTTTTTGGAAAAAACAAAAAATTTCAAAAAATTCAAAATTAGGTCTTTACAAAACCCGTTTTTTCTGCTATAATCCATTCCGTTCGGTACAGAACATGGCCCGGTGGTGCAGTCGGTTAGCACGCCAGCCTGTCACGCTGGAGGTCGACGGTTCGAGTCCGTTCCGGGTCGCCATAAAAAGTCTCTTTTGTCTGTGGACAAAAGAGACTTTTTTAATGATATCCGTTCTTGATGGAACGGATGATATATCTTCGATATGATATTGCTCTACGAGCGATGATATATGCCTTCGGCATATGAAGGAACGGATATTATATCATATTTGCGTAGCAAGTATATCATGCGGCGAGCCGTATATCATATTGCGTCAGCGATATATCATTAAAAAACACATATTATGCTTTAACGCCAATGAAAGAGGGGGCATTTATGTCTGAGAACAAATTACTTGATTTATCATTTGAATTTGCGGTTGCTATTGTTGATCTGGTTGATGGCATAACTGTACCTAAAAGCTCGTATATGAGCGATCAGCTTGCAAGAGCAGGTACGTCGGTTGGTGCAAATATCCACGAAGCCCAATATGCACATAGCAAAAAGGACTTCGTTGCAAAGCTGGAAATTGCGCTAAAAGAGTCGAATGAAGCAAGCTATTGGCTAAAACTAATGCACGAAACCGAAAGAATTGATCCTACAACATATCAACGTACAGAAAAATTGTGTGGAAACATTCGCAGATTATTGATTGCTTCCTGTCGAACAGCAAAAGAAAACGCAAAGTGATCGGTCAAACGGTTACTATGTGCGTTTCATCGAAAAAGTAGATGCAAACGCATCTGCTTTTCTTTTTTGTTGAAAAAGCCATTTATCCATTGTATAATAGAACGGAAAAAGAGCGGGAGGTCATTGTTTTGTCGAAAAATAGGAGACGCAAGAGTGGGAACAGCATTTTGCGGCTGGTATTTGTGGGTGTAGCGATCCTGCTTCAAATCGGGTGGCTGCTTCTGCTCACGCTTAGGCTCAATATGTATTCTGCTTGGATCAGCTTCGCGACCAATGTACTATCTACGGTGGTCGTGCTCAAGCTTTACAGCCGACATACGAACAGCGCCCTGAAAACACCGTGGATCATGCTCATTTTGACGATGCCCGTGCTTGGACTTTCGCTTTATCTGCTTTTTGAGCTGATGGGAACGCCTGCGGGCATCCGTAAGAAGCTGAAGTACGCGCGTCAGGCGATCGCACCCGCGATCAAGCAGGATGCGGCTGTGCTCGCACGCGTGGATGATTCCAGCCGTAGCGCGGGCAATCAATGCCGCTATCTGTGCGATCATGCCAATGCGCCTGTTTATGATCATACGGCTGTGCGCTATTACGGTGAGGCGGCAGATGGCTTCGAGGCGATGCTCGCGGATATCGAAAAAGCGGAAACATTCATTTTCATGGAGTATTTTATCATCGAGGACGGCGCGTCCTTTGACCGTCTGCGCACGCTTCTGGCGAAAAAGGCGGCACAGGGGGTCGAGGTTCGGCTGATGTACGACGATATCGGAAGCATCGGCTATGTCAACTTTCGCTATGCTGCTGCGCTCAACCGCGACGGCATCCGCTGTCAGGTGTTCAATCCCGCTCTGCCTGTATTGAATCTGTTTCTAAATCATCGCGACCACCGAAAGATCACCGTGATCGATGGAAAAATCGGCTTCACAGGCGGGTTTAACCTTGCAGACGAATATTTTGGGCTGACCCAGCCCTATGGCCGCTGGAAAGACACGGGGCTTCGCCTTGAGGGTGACGCAGTACGAAGCCTTACGGCGACATTCCTCGAACTTTGGTCGCTCAATTCGCGAACGCAGGAAACATTTGCGCCCTATCTTGCACCTGTGCAGGATGCGCAATCGGTGCGTGGATTCGTCCAGCCTTTTGGCGATGACCCGACAGGGGAGGAGCGCATTGCGGAAAATGTGTATATCAATCTGATCAATCGGGCGGAAAACTATGTCTGGTTCATCACACCGTATCTCATCATCACGGATGAGATGAACCATGCCCTCACGCTCGCGGCAAAGCGCGGTGTGGACGTGCGCATCATCACCCCGGGCATCCCCGACAAGAAAACGGTTTTTCAGATCACGCGCTCGTATTATGCGGGACTTGCCAAGCAGGGGGTGCATATTTATGAGTACACCCCGGGCTTCTGCCATGCGAAAATGTGCGTTTGCGATGGAAAGTTTGCTTCCATCGGCACGTCAAATCTCGACTACCGCAGTTTGTATCTGCATTTTGAGAACGATGTATTCCTGTATGATTGCGATGCGATCGCGGACATGGTGCGCGACATGGAGCAGACATTTGCACTTTGCGATGATGTGACCGAGCGCTATCGGAGCGGACGCTCCGCCGCACTTCGTGTGTGGCAATGCGTCCTGCGCCTGATCGCACCGCTGGTTTAGGAGAAATAGAATGTATGAAAAGAAAGCTCTATATCGTTGAAGGACTTCCCTGTTCAGGAAAAAGCTCAACCGCGGCGTGGATCGCCGAACGGCTGTCCGAGCATGGGCAGGTCTGCCTTGTGGATGAGGGTACGCTTGCGCACCCTGCGGACTATGAATTTCATGCACTTGCACCAGCGGGGTTTATTTCGGAAGAAAGCTGCATCGTACCGCTTTCGGGTCTTTCACAGGAGATGTTCCAAAAGCTTCTTCCTTATAAGATCTACGATTTTCTCCCATGGGAAGTCGAAATGCCGCTGATGCTCGAAAAGTGGCGGGATTTTGTGAACCGAGCGCAGGAAAATGTGACCTATGTATTTAACTGTGTGCTCCTGCAAAACCCCATGTGTGAGACGATGATGCGCTTTGGATTTCCAGAAGAAGCATCCCGTGCCTATATTGCGCAAATTGCAGAAATTATTGCCCCGCTTTCTCCATCTGTGGTCTATTTGAAAAATACGGACATTGCTTCTTCTGTACGGCGCTGTGCGCTGGAACGACCGAATTGGCTTGACGGCGTGATCGACTATCATGTGAACGGAGCATACGGAAAAAGCATCGGTGCGGAGGGCTTCGATGGCTATATCACCTGTCTGCGCGAACGGCAGGCGCGGGAATTGCGCATTTTGGATGCACTTGGCATTTCGCACCTTGTGCTGGACGACCCGCAAAAGGATTGGAGCAGGGCATATGCTCGCATAGAAGAATTTCTAACGTAAAAAGCGGGACTGTTGCAAAGTGTTCCTTTCGCAACAGTCCCTTTTTGTCAAATATATTGCTGTGTATTCACATCGATCACGCCGCGTGTGGTCAGGCGGAGCGTTGGGATGACGGGCAGGCTCATGAACGAGAGCGTCATGAATGGGTCGATATCCCGCCCGACACCGAGCGAATGCGCCGCCGCTTTGGCATTTTCCAGAGCGTCATTCGTTTCACGCAGGGAGCGTGCGGTCATCAGCCCCGCGATCTCGAGGGGAAGCTCAGCAAGCACGCGCCCGTTTTCGACGACAACGATGCCACCATGATTTTTTGCAATGCAGTTAACAGCGAACGCCATATCTGCATCATTTGCGCCGACACAGATGATATTGTGGCTGTCGTGCGCGACGGAAGTGGCGACGGCGCCACGCTTGAGCCCGTAGCCTTTGAGATAGCCAATGCCGATATGGCGCGTATTTTTGTGGCGCTCGGCAACGGCGATCTTTAGGATGTCGTTTTCCGTGTCCACAGCATCGGCGTATCCTGCGTCGGTCGTGAGGATCTGCTGGGGGATCATGCCGATGACCCCGCGCGGACGCGTGTTGACAAAATCTTCCTCGCTCAGCACGGGCAGATGGAACGTATCGTGCGCGGCGTTATCCAGATGCGTGGGGATCTCGGGATCGAGGAAGGGGGTGAGCTTTCCTTGATCGAAAACGAGCTGTCCTTTTTTGTAGACGGTCTGCACATTGAAATCGGTCAGGTTGTCCACAATGGCGAAGTCTGCAAGGTATCCAGGTGCGATCGCGCCGCGGTTGTTGAGCAGGAAATAGCGCGCGGCGTGCAGACAAGCGACCTGAACGGTCTGGATCGGATCTGCGCCCAAACGCACAGCTTCGCGGCAAATGTAGTCGATATGTCCCTTTTCGAGCAGGTCACTGGGATGCTTGTCGTCGGTGCAGAACATACAGCGGTCGAAAAGTTTCGGCGAGCGCACAAGGTCGATCAGCGCTTCAAGATTCTTGGCGGCAGTGCCCTCGCGGATCATGATGAACTGTCCGAGCTTCAGTTTTGCCATAGCGTCGTCAAGATCGGCGCATTCGTGGTCGGAGTAAACGCCTGCGGCAATATAGGCATTGAGGTCATTTCCACGCAGAGAGGGCGCGTGACCGTCGATCTTCTTGTGGTGCGCCTGTGATGCGACGATCTTGGATACGGTCGCGCTGTCGGCGGCGATCACACCGGGAAAATTCATCATTTCTGCAAGCCCCTGTACGCGGGGATGCTCAAAGAAGCTGTCAATGTCGCGGTAATCAAGGTTTGCACCACTTTCGTCCATCGGGGAGGCGGGGACGCACGAGGGGATCATAAATCGCACATCGATCGGAAGCCCCTCGGTGGCGCTGAGCATATAGTCGATGCCGTCCGTTCCCATCACATTTGTGATCTCGTGCGGGTCGGTGATCACGGTGGTCGTGCCGTGCGGGAGCACCGCGCGGGCAAATTCCGCAGGAGAGACGAGGCTTGATTCCAGATGGATGTGCGCATCGATAAAGCCCGGACAGACGATCCTGCCAGACATATCCCGCTCGACGATGCCTGCATAGTGTCCCATGCCGACGATCAGCCCCTCGGCGACGGCAATGTCACAAGTGTCGAGCTCGCCCGAAAATACGTTGACATATGTCGCGTTCTTGAGCACGAGGTCCGCTTTTTCGCGTCCTGCGGCAACATCGATGATGCGGCGCTTTTTGATGAGCTTGCGTTGGATCTTTCCAGACCAGCTTTCTGTATAGGGCATACCATCACCTCTTAAAAAATTTGTCGCGGGGTAAATTTTTACAATATTATCATACGGAAAAATAAAAGTAAATCCGCAATACTTCCCAAATAATTATCATCATTTTCGGCGTTATTGCCCGAATAAAAAAGTAATTCTTGCAAATGGCGGGGAAAATGCTATAATAACCGCAATACCAGAAAGGTAGTTTTTGCCCAGAAGGAAAGGGGAGAGCGTATTGATACGGGAAAAGCTCTATGCTTGCTGGCTGAAACGGCGCACGAAAGCGCCCAGCGCGACGAAGATCATTGCGATCACCTTTGCGCTCATCATCGTCCTTGGCGCACTTTTGCTTACGCTCCCTGTGGCATCGCGAAGCGGGGAGAGTTGCGATTTCCTAAGCGCACTTTTCACGGCGACTTCTGCGACCTGCGTGACGGGGCTTGTTCTATTTGATACGTGGACGCAATGGAGCGGATTTGGACAAATCGTTATTCTTTCGCTCATCGAGATTGGCGGACTGGGCTTCATGTCTGCGGCGAGCCTTGCGTTCTTTCTTCTGCGGAAGAAGATCGGCCTGCGCCAGCGGCTCGTGATGGCACAGGCGCTGAGCGTGAATGATCTTGAAAGCGTGGTGCGCATTCAGCGCGTGGTCATTTTTGGTAGCCTTGGCGTGCAAGCGCTCGGGGCGGCTGTCCTTACGGTGCATTTTTTGCCGAATTATGGGGCAAAGCAGTCCCTTTATTGGGGCATCTTTCATGCTGTTTCGGCGTTTTGCAATGCGGGATTTGATATTTTCGGCTCGATCCACGCAGGCGCGAGCCTGTTTGAATTTCGCTCCGACCCTGTCGTTTTGCTCACCCTCAGCGCACTCGTGATCGTGGGCGGTCTGGGCTTTCTCGTCTGGCAGGAGGTCGCGACGGTGCATTCGTGGCGGCGATTTAGCGTGTATACAAAGCTCGTGATTTTGATGTCGGCGGTACTCTTGATCGCGGGTACGGTCATCATCTGCATCCTTGAATGGAACAATCCTGCGACGCTCGGTAGCCTTTCCGTGCCCGATAAGATCCTCAACGGCTTTTTCCAGTCGGTCACGCTCCGCACGGCGGGATTCGTCTCGTTCGATCAGGCGGGGCTTACAGACGCGGGGAAAGCGGTCTCAATGGTGCTCATGCTCATCGGCGGCTCGTCTGGCTCGACGGCGGGCGGTGCAAAGACGGTCACGGTGCTCGTGCTTGTCCTCTTCCTCTGCGCGCGGGCGCGCGGACGCGAAATGGTCTGCGTGTTCGGAAGAACGGTCGCCGAGAAGCAGGTGCTCGATGCCGCGACGATCGTGATGCTGATGCTTCTGCTTTCGGTATTCGGTGGCATCGTCGTGAGTGCGACATCTCCCGTCGGGTTTACCGATGCGCTCTATGAGACGGTATCGGCGCTTGCGACGGTTGGTCTTACAGCGGGCGTAACAGGGTCACTTAGCCTGTGCGCGCGACTGCTCATCATTGTGTATATGTATTTCGGGCGCGTCGGCATCCTTACCATCAGCCTCGGCTTCCTTTCGTCAGACGGGGCAAAGGAGCGCTACCGCTACGCGCAGACAAATCTATTGATCGGCTAGGAGGTCGTGCTATGAGATCCTTTTTGGTGATCGGACTTGGACGTTTTGGTGCAGAGCTTTCGCGTTGCCTTTGCTCCCTCGGTTGCGAGGTTTTGGCGATGGATGTGCGAAGCGAACTTGTACAGCAGGTGGCAAATGATGTCACCCATGCGGTCGTGGGCGATGCGCGCGATAAGGAAGTTCTGCGCGCATTGGGCGCGAATCATTTTGACTGTGCCGTGATCGCGATCGGCGACGATCTTGCGGCATCCGTGCTCACGATCATGAATTTGAAAGAATTGGGGCTTCACTTTATCGTCTGCAAGGCGCATGATGATACCCACCGCGCCGTGCTTACAAAGCTTGGCGCAGACCGCGTCATCATTCCCGAGCGCGAATTCGCAACGCGCCTTGCCAGAAGCCTTTCCAGCCATAATGTACTTGATTATATCGAGCTGAGCCCCGATCATGGCATTCTTGAAGTGCCCGCACCGCGCAAATGGGTCGGAAAGACGCTGCGGGAGCTGAATGTGCGGGCAAAACTCGGCATCAATATTATCGCAGTCGAAAGTGGCGACAAGACAAACGTCTCGCCCTCTGCGGATTATCAGATCCTTGCAGGCGATGTTATGGTCGTGCTTGGTGAAAATGCGGCATTAGAGGCGGTGCAAAAGCTGTGACAGAAGAAAAGATCACATCCAGAAAAAATCCCCTTTTACAGCAGGTGCGAAAGCTCCTATCCTCGCGCAAGGCGCGTCAGGAGGCGGGGCTTTTTGTCTCCGACGGGACAAAGCTCCTTGAAGAAGCAGTCCGCTATTGCGCAGGGCTCGAAACGGTCATCCTAACAGATGGCGTGCAGGCGGAGCTTTCGCCCCATGTGCGCGTTGTGCGCGTAAGTGAAGAGATCATGGCATCCATCTCTCCGATGGAAACTCCGCAAGGTGCGCTTTTTATCTGCAAAATGCCTGAAAATACGGAATTTTTCCCGCAAAAGGGCATGATTTTCCTTGATGGCATCCAAGACCCCGGGAATCTTGGCACGATCTTGCGCACGGCAGATGCACTCGATATCCCTGTCTGCCTTTTGGAGGGATGCGCCGATCCGTTTAGCCACAAAGTCGTTCGCGCATCCATGGGGGCAGTATTTCGCACGCATATCCAGCGCAGTACATGGGCGCAGGTGCGGCAAATATGCGCGGAAAGCGGCATTCCCATTGCGGTCACGGCACTTTCGCCACGCGCGCAGGATATCCGCACGGCAAATTTGCGTGACCTTGCGGTCGTGATCGGCAGCGAGGGGCAGGGCGTGCGCGCGGAAGTGCTCGCAAGTGCAGACGCGGAACTCATCATTCCGATGAATCCGCATTGCGAATCGCTCAATGCGGCGGTCGCGGCGACGGTCGTTATGTGGCAGATGAAGCTTTGATCTTTAGTATAGAGATAGAAAGAAGGAACGGAAATGCTCATACATTGGATATGGCTTGCGCACAGAAGCGGTGTGTCCGACCGCATGAAAGCAGCGCTTTTGGAGTATTTTTCCGATTCTGAAGATATTTATTATGCAGACAGCTATGTCTGTGTGCCCGATATTTCCGAAGCGGCAGTTGTTTCGCTGATGGATAAATCGCTCGATGGTGCACAGCAGATCCTTGATACCTGTGCGCGGGAGGGGCTTCGTGTGCTTACCTATCGCGATGCTTCTTACCCAAGTCGTCTGCGGCACATTCCAGATCCGCCCATGGTGCTTTACTACAAGGGCAGACTTCCCGATTGGGACGGATATCCGTCCATTGGCATCGTCGGCACGCGCAAACCGTCGCTTTACGGTCTTACCGCGGCGAAACGACTGGGCTACCAGATCGCCAAATGTGGCGGGATCGTCGTGTCGGGGCTTGCGTTCGGCATCGATGGGGTCGCGATGCAAAGTGCGCTCAGCGCGGGCGGGAGCGTGGTCGGTGTGCTCGGATGTGGCGCGGATATCGTCTATCCCAAGGCAAATGCGGCGCTTTTTGCTGATATGGAGCGTTTTGGATGCATCCTTTCCGAGTTTGCTCCGGGGACAGAACCATTTAAGTACAATTTTCCAAAGCGAAACCGCATCATCAGCGGTATCAGCAACGGCGTGCTCGTCGTGGAAGCACCCAATGGGAGCGGCTCGCTCATCACGGCGCGCAGGGCACTTGAGCAGGGGCGCGAGGTGTTCGTTGTTCCTGGCAATATCGATGTGGCAAGCTATTCGGGAAATTTCGATCTATTGCGCGAGGGCGCGATCCCTGTGCGCAATGGATGGGATGTTTTAGAGGAATATGAGCCGCTCTATCTGGGCAAGCTCAAGCGAGAGACTGCCGACGCGCACCAGACTGCGTACCCCGAAGAGGTGGAGCGCATCCATGGTGAAAACGGCGAAAATGCGCGCCATGTGGCACAAAATCGCCGCATTCCTAAGAAAAAAGAGCCCTCAAAACCGAAAAATGACAAAAAAGGCATTGACAACGGCGCTCCTGCGCCGTATAGTGACTTAGATAAATGCGAGATCGCGCTCTCACCAGAGGAGCAGACAGTCGTCTGCACGATCGGTGCAGGGGAGCGGCTCATTGACGATGTGATCGCCGAATCGGCGCTTGCCGCCCCGCGGGTGCTTGCGCTGCTGACGACCTTGCAGATCAAGGGCGTTGTGAAAAAGCTATCAGGCAATCGCGTCACCCTCGCGCCCAAGCGCTGAACCTAGTGTGCGGGGAATCTTTTCAGAATGGAGAACGTTCATGGGAAAAGCAAATCATCTTGTGATCGTGGAGTCACCCTCCAAAGCCAAGACGATCGGAAAATACTTAGGACCTGATTATACCGTAAAGGCAAGCATGGGACATCTGCGCGACCTGCCCAAGAGCAAAATGGGTGTCGATCTGGACAATGATTTTACCCCGCAGTATATCCCCGTGCGCGGCAAGGAAGATCTTATCAAAGAGCTCAAGAAAGCCGCACTTCAAGCAGATACTGTCTATCTCGCAACGGACCCTGACCGCGAGGGAGAGGCGATCTCGTGGCACTTAAAGGAGCTTCTGCAGCTTCCTGACGAAAAGGCACAGCGCGTGACATTCAATGAGATCACGAAAAAGGTCGTCAACGAATCCATCCGCAATCCGCGCCAGATCGACTATGACCTTGTGGATGCACAGCAGGCGCGCCGCATCCTTGACCGCATCGTGGGTTATCAGCTTTCCCCGCTTCTGTGGAAAAAGATCCGTCGCGGTCTGTCGGCTGGACGTGTCCAGTCCGTTGCAACGCGCATGGTCGTTGACCGTGAAAATGAGATCCGCGCATTCGAGCCGAAAGAATACTGGTCGCTCGATGTGACCCTTTCGCGCATCGAAAAAGCGGGGTCGTTCCTTGCCCATTACTGGGGCGAAGAGAAAAAACGTGAGCTTTCCAGCGAAGCGGAGACGCAGGCGATCATTGACGATATCACGGGAAAGCAGTTTCGCGTGACAAATGTCAAAAAAGCGGAGAAAAAGCGTTCTTCCGCGCCTCCTTTTACCACGTCCACCTTACAGCAGGAGGCATCGCGCAAGCTCGGCATGACCCCAAAGCGCACCATGGCGATCGCACAGCAGCTTTACGAGGGCGTGGATATCGAGGGCGAGGGGACGGTCGGTCTTATCACCTATATGCGTACCGACTCGCTCCGTCTTTCGGATGAAGCAATGGCGCAGGCGGCAGATTTTATCCGTCACCGCTACGGAAATGACTATTACTACGGCGCGCCTCATACGTTCAAAACCAAGGCAAATGCGCAGGATGCGCACGAAGCGATCCGTCCAACGGATGTGTATCTTGACCCTGAGCGCATTGCGGGCAGTCTGACGAAGGAGCAGTATAAGCTCTACAAGCTCATCTGGAGCCGCTTCCTCGCGACGCAGATGGCAAATGCATTGTTTGATACCGTGTCCATCGATACCGTTTGCGCTGGCCACACATTCCGCAGTAGCCACCAGAGTATGCGTTTTGCTGGCTTTATCGCGGTGTATGAGGAGGGGCAGGACGATGAGGTGGAGGCGGTCGGTTCACCGCTTCCTGATCTTCAGGTCGGCGACCTCGCAACGGCGGGAAAGGTCGAAAAAGAGCAGCATTTCACCCAGCCACCTGCGCGCTATACGGAAGCGACGCTCGTCAAGGCGATGGAAGAAAAGGGCGTTGGCCGCCCATCTACCTACGCCGCAACGATCTCCACGATCGAAGATCGTGAATATGTGACGAAGCAGGACAAGCGCCTTGCGCCGACACCGCTCGGCGAGATCGTTACGGGGCTGATGGTCGAGCGCTTCAACGATATCATCGATGTGGAGTTCACCGCCCACATGGAGAACCGCCTCGACGAGGTCGAAGCGGGCAGACAGAACTGGAAAGCCCTGCTTGCTGATTTCTACGGCGGCTTCAAAAAGGAGCTTTCCGATGCGGAAACTGCGCTCGAGGGCGTGCGCCTGAAAGTGCCTGAGGAGGAAACGGACGAGATCTGCGAACTCTGTGGGCGCAACATGGTGATCAAAATGGGGCGTTTTGGCAAATTCCTTGCCTGCCCCGGCTTCCCCGAATGCAAAAATGCAAAGCCACTCGTCGAGCGGATGCCGGGTCGCTGTCCCAAGTGCGGAAGCGGTATGCTGAAGCGTAAGTCGAAAAAGGGCTATGCTTTTTATGCCTGCGAGCGCGGCACGGAGTGCGGCTTTATGAGTTGGGATGTGCCCACGGCAGAGGATTGCCCCAAGTGCGGCATGACCATGTTCAAAAAATCGGGCAAGGGACGCATGAAGCCATTCTGCATCAATGAAACCTGCGAGGACTTCCTACCTGAGGATAAGCGCGGCTATTATAAGAAGAAAACGGAAGAAGCATCCGATGCGCCCGCGCAGGAAGAAGCACCTGCGAAAAAAGCGGCGACGAAGAAAACGGCAACAAAGAAAACGCCCGCAAAAAAGACAGCGGAAAAGAAGCCCGCTGCGAAAAAGTCGAAGAAAACGGAGGCAGATGCATGAAAGTCAAAGTGATCGGTGCAGGACTGGCGGGCTCAGAGGCGGCATGGCAGCTTGCAAGCCGTGGCATTGAAGTTGAGCTTTATGAAATGAAGCCGAGCAAAATGTCCCCTGCGCATCATAGTGCGGATTTTGCTGAGCTTGTCTGCTCCAATTCTCTGCGTGGTGACCGACTGGAAAACGCGGTGGGTCTCCTAAAAGAAGAACTGCGCCGCTGTGGAAGCCTCATCATGCTCTGTGCAGAGGCGACGCGCGTCGAAGCGGGCGGATGTCTGGCAGTCGATCGTGGCGGGTTTTCCCAAATGGTCACACAGAAGCTCCGCAGTCATCCGCTCATCGCGGTGATCGAGGAAGAAGTGACCGAGATCCCTGAAGGACCTGTGATCGTCGCGAGTGGTCCGCTGACTTCTGAGCCGCTGAGCGAAGCGATCGGGAACTATTTCGGTCAGACAGACTATCTCCACTTTTTCGATGCGGCAGCGCCGCTCGTGACAGCGGAGTCCATCGATATGGATCTTGCGTGGTGGCAGAGTCGCTATGATCGCGGAACACCTGACTATATCAACTGTGCGCTTGACCGCGCGCAGTATGAAGCCTTTGTCCGCGAGCTTACGAGCGCTGAGGAAGCGCCCGTGCACGGATTTGAGGATGCAAATGTATTCGAGGGCTGTATGCCTGTCGAGGTGATGGCGCGCCGTGGGTTCGATACCCTGCGCTATGGTCCACTCAAGCCTGTTGGTTTGACCGACCCCAATACAGGCAAAGAGCCCTATGCCGTCGTTCAGCTTCGGCAGGACAATGCAGAAAAGTCGGTGTATAACCTTGTCGGCTTCCAGACGCATCTGAAATTCGGCGAGCAGAAGCGCGTTTTCTCCATGATCCCCGCGCTCCGCAATGCAGAATTCGTGCGCTATGGCGTGATGCACCGCAACACGTTCCTGCAAAGCCCAAAACTGCTCGACCGCTATTATGCTGACCGCCGTGATCCGCTGGTCGCGTTTGCGGGGCAGATGACGGGCGTTGAGGGCTATGTGGAGAGCACCGCATCGGGCTATCTTGCCGCAGTCGCCATGGCGGCAAAGGTGCAGGGTCGCCCGCTCCCCGATTTCCCAAAAACGACGGCGATCGGTGCACTCGGCTATTATGTCAGCGATGAGAGCATCGAGAATTTTCAGCCGATGAATGTCAATTTCAGTATCATTTCCCCGCTGGAAAAGCGGATCAAAAAGAAAGCAGAGAAAAACCTCGCCATTGCAAACCGCTCCCTTGAGACACTCGATGCAATGCTTGCGCAGGGAATCTGAGAAAGAGGTGGCATATGAAGATCATTCTTGACGCAATGGGCGGCGACAATGCGCCCGAAGCGCCTGTGCTGGGTGCCATTGATGCCGCGAAAACCTTTGGCGCAGAGATCACTCTCGTTGGACGCGGCGAAGCGATCCTTGAAGTGATGAAAAAGCATGGGATCGACACCCTCCCAGAGGGCATGGAGATCGCAAATGCAGACGATGTCGTGGATATGCACGATGATCCTGCAAATGTTGTTCGCCATCGCAAGAATTCCTCTATGGTGATCGGTCTGAAAATGCTCTCTGAAGATCAGGGAGATGCATTCATTTCCGCAGGATCGACAGGCGCGCTCCTTTCGGGTGCGACGCTGATCGTTAAGCGCGTGCGCGGTATTCGCCGTGCGGCAATGGCACCTTCCATGCCCAACAAAGCGGGTGGAAAGACGGTGATCGTGGACTGCGGCGCAAATGCAGAGTGCACGCCCGAGTTTCTGCTACAGTTCGGCATGGTCGGCTCGATCTATGCAAAGAAGGTCTTTGGCGTGGAACAGCCGCGCGTGGGACTACTTAATATCGGCACAGAGGATACCAAGGGAACGGATCTGCAAAAACAGGCGTATGCGCTACTTATGCAGGCACACGAGGGTGGCATCCTCAACTTTGTCGGTAATATCGAAGCGCGCGACGTGATGCTCGGTGCGGTGGATGTCGTCGTATGCGACGGTTTCAGCGGAAATGTCCTGCTCAAATCGATCGAGGGCACGGCAATGTTCATGGGCAGCAAGCTGAAACATATGTTCAAAAAGAACCTACTTACAAAGCTCGGCTACCTTTGCGTGCATTCGGGCATGAAAGATCTTATGAAGCTGCTCGACTACCGTGAGATCGGTGGTACGCAGTTCCTCGGCATCCGCAAGCCTGTCATCAAGGCGCATGGCTCGTCCGATGCACTTGCATTCCGCAATGCAGTTTTGCAAGCGATGCAGGCGGTCGAGGGCGACATCACGCCCGAGCTGGAGCAGGCGCTCGCGGCTATGAAAGCGGGGGAGATGCAGGCATGATCAGTGATCTTGAAACAGCCATCGGCTATCGCTTCCGCAATATCACCCTCCTGCAAAATGCCCTCACGCATTCTTCCTATGCAAATGAACGCTGGCACAATAGCCTTTTGAGCAATGAGCGTCTGGAATTTCTGGGCGATTCGGTGCTCGGTATGCTCGTGGCAGAGTATCTCTATCGCAATTTCCCCAATCGCCCCGAGGGTGAGCTGACGCGGATGCGCGCGGATATGGTCTGCGAACAGACGCTTGCGGCAGTTGCAAATAAGATCGGTGTCGGTGAGCATCTGATGCTTGGCCATGGTGAAGAAAACTTGGGTGGTAGAAAGCGCAATTCGATCCTTGCCGATGCAATGGAATCCATCATTGCGGCGGCATTCCTTGATGGCGGTATGAATGCGGCGCTTGGCATCATCCAGCGCTTTATCCTCGTGGAAGTGCCTGTTACGAAGCTCCACAATGTCGATTATAAGACACAGCTTCAGGAGCTTGTCCAGCAGAAGAAAAACCAGACCATCACCTACACGCTTCTGGCGGAGAGTGGTCCTGACCACGACAAGCACTTTGAAGTGCAGGTCGCTGTCAACGGCACAGCATCGGGCAACGGCACGGGTAGTAGCAAAAAGCGCGCCGAGCAGGACGCGGCAAGAGCGGCGATCGCGAAGCTTTTCCCCGATCGGGCGCTGTAATAGAATCTTTCCTTGCATCCGCACCCAATTTCGGGTGCGGATGCTTTTTTGCGCGCCTCAAAGGGGCGCAGTTTTGCACATTTCGTTTTTGGAATGCTTTTTTCGGAAAAAAGCAAAGAAATCCTTGCAATTTGAACCATTTCTCGGTATAATAAACTGATTGATTTTACCATTTTGTGAGCAAGAGGTTATATCGTGTATCTAAAATCGTTGGAACTTCAGGGCTTTAAGTCCTTCCCAGACAAAACGCTCATCCGCTTTGGCGATGATATCACCGCCATCGTCGGACCGAACGGTTCTGGTAAATCGAATATTTCCGATGCGATCCTCTGGGTCATGGGTGAGCAGAGCTCGAAAACGTTGCGTGGCGCGAAAATGGAGGACGTTATTTTCGGCGGTACGCAAAAGCGCGCCTCCGTCGGCTTCGCGGAAGCGACGCTGACGCTTGACAATACTGACCGCGCCCTGAGCTATGATGCAGACGAAGTGATGGTCACACGTCGCTACTATCGCTCGGGCGACAGCGAGTATTACATCAACCGCCAATCCGCGCGCCTGCGGGACATCAATGAGATGTTCATGGACACGGGTCTTGGCAAAGAGGGCTACTCAAACATTGGACAGGGACGCATCGATGAGATCCTTTCCCTCAAAAGCGGCGACCGCCGCGAGATCTTTGAAGAAGCGGCGGGTATTTCCAAATACCGCCACCGCAAAGAGGAAACAGAGCGCAAGCTGGAACGAACAGAGGACAATCTGCTTCGCATCGGCGACAAGGTTTCAGAACTTGAAATGCAGCTCGAACCGCTAAAGATCCAGTCGGAAAAAGCAAAAAAATATCTTTCGCTGAAAGAAGAACTGCAAGGCGTTGAGGTCGCAGTGTGGCTCGATTCGCTCGAAAAGCTTTCCACTGCGGCAAAAAAGGCAGAAGAAGACTATGCATCCGCGTCGTTCGTGCTCCAGCAGGCGCAGGACGATCTCGATGCTCTTTACCGTCAGGCACAGACGCTCGGTGAGGAACTTCACACCAAGGATGCAGACCTTGAAACCGTGCGCCTCAAGGTCAATATGCTACAAAGCACCCATCAGCAACTCGAGGGACAGATGGCTGTCCTGCGCGGCAATATTTCTAACAACGATGCCAATATCAGCCGCATCGAAGAGGAATTGCGGGGTCAGGAAGACCGCTCGGGCGGCATCACACAGCAGATCGAGCAGACCCAACAGCGCATTGCGCGCATCGGGCAGGAACTTTCTGAGAAGCAGACCCAGCTCGATGCCCTGCGCGATCAGCTTACGCAGATGACTGCCAATGCGCAGGGAATGACGAAGCAGTTTTTGGAGCTTCGCACCACGGAATCGAATCTCACGGCCGATATTGCTGGCTGTGAAGCAGATATCCGCGGACTGGATGAGAGTATGCACTCGACGCAGGAACGCCTTGCGCAGTTAGATGGCGACATTGCTTCTGGCGCGACACGACAGGACGAGGCGGAAACAGCACTTCGCGACTGCCGCGAAGCCCTCAAGCAGGCGCGCGAGCAGGTCACAGCGGCGAACAATACCATTGCAGGCTTCCGCCTGCGCCAGAATACCCGCGCCGCTCGGCGCGATGCGCTGATCCAGCAGCAGCGGGAGCTGAATGCGAAGCTCGATTCCGTGTCGGCAAAAGCGCGCGTGTTCCGCGCCATGGAGCGCGATTTTGAAAGCTATAATAAAGCCGTCCGCATGGTCATGCAGGAAGCACAGCGCGAGAAACTGCGCGGTATCCACGGACCTGTCTCGCGCCTTATTCGCACGGAGGATGAATATGCAGTCGCGATCGAGATCGCCCTCGGCGCGGCTATGCAGCAGATCGTTGTCGGAAATGAGCAGGATGGCAAAGCGGCGATCGCATTCCTCAAACGCACAGGTGGCGGCCGTGCGACGTTCCTGCCCCTTAGCACCATCCAAGGGCGTGCGTTGCAGGAGAGCGGGTTATCAAACTGCCGTGGATTTGTCGGTGTCGCATCCGACCTTGTCACATCGGAGAAACTTTATCGCCCCATTGTCGATAATCTGCTTGCGCGCACCGTGATCGCGACCGATATGGATGCGGCGATCGCAATGGCGCAGAAATATCACAATCGATTCAAGATCGTCACACTCGATGGACAGGTGATGAATCAGGGCGGTTCGATGACGGGTGGCTCGACGAATAAGGATGCGGGCATCCTTTCCCGCGCCAATGAGCTCGAAAAACTCACCGCACAGGAAAAATCCCTTTCTGAGCAGAAACAGACGCTTGAAGCGGAGCTTGCTGAGGCACAGCGCCTGACGAGCGAGGTCGAATTCCAGATCTCAGCGGCGCAGGATCAGCTTCGTGAAGCGGAAGATCAGGTGCTTCGCCTGCAAGGTCAGGAAAAACAGCACGAGATCCTATTACAGGCGATCACGGAAGCGCGGGCTTCTGCCGACCGTGAGCGCGCCGCACTTGCGCAAAGAGAGCACTCTGACCGCGAGCGCTATGCCGCGCAGAAGGCGAAAATGTCCGTTTTTGCGCAACAGCTCACGCAGACGCGCAATCAGCTTTCCCTGCTCGAGGGAAGCCAGTCGGAGACGGCGGAGGTCACTGCGGCCATCACCGAAAAGCTCACCGCTTGCAAAACAGAGCAGGCGGCGCTCGAAGCCGAGGCGGCAACTGCCCGCGCGCATATCGACGACCTGCACGCGCTCCGCGCAGATATGGACGGAGATCGCGAGAAAAAGCGCGCACTTATTGAGATGATGCGCGCCGATACCACCCGTATCGAAACCGAGATCGCCGAGCTAAAGACGCGTCAGGAAGAAAATGATGCCCAGACGCAGATGCAAAATGTCCAGATGCAGACGATCGTCAAATCTCGCATGGATGCCGAAGCGGCAAAGACGCGCGCTGAGCGCGATGCGCAGGAGAAAAATAAGGACATCCTCAATATGCAACGCGCCTGCGCCCTGCTCGACCAGAAACGCGCGACCAGCTCCCTTGAAGAGAAGCAGATCATCGATAAGCTTTGGGATTCCTATGGTCTGACCCCGGGTACAGCGCCCGAGCACCGCGGCGAGATCGAATCGGTCGTCGCAGGTAAGCGCCGTGCGGCAGAACTCAAGGGCAAGATAACTTCGCTTGGTACGCCGAACCTCGGTGCGATCGAGGAATATGCCCGCGTGAATGAGCGCTATTCCTATCTTGCAGAGCAGCGGGACGATGTGCTCAATTCCAAGCGCGAACTTGAGGGCATCATTCGCGATATCACTCGCGAAATGACGGTGATCTTTGTGGAGGAATTCCAGAAGATCGACCTTTATTTTGGACAGGTGTTTGAGGAGATGTTCGGCGGTGGTAAGGGTCAGCTCATTCTGGAAGACCCCGAAAATCCGCTCACCTGTGGCATTGAGATCCGCGTTCAGCCCCCTGGAAAGCAGGTCAAGACCATTACGCTCCTCTCGGGTGGCGAGAAAGCATTCGTTGCGACCGCGCTTTACTTTGCGATTTTGAAAGTGCGCCCCACGCCGTTCTGTCTGCTCGATGAGATCGACGCGGCACTTGACGATCGCAATGTGGAACGGTTTGCGAATTACCTGCACAATCTGAGCAAAAAGACGCAGTTCATCGTCATCACGCACCGCCGTGGTACGATGGAAGCGGCGGATGTGCTCTATGGTGTGACCATGCAGGAGCAGGGCGTTTCCAAGCTTCTGCGGCTGGACTTGAACCAGATGGAGCAGTACCTAGGAATTGTAGAATGAGCCAAAAGGAGATTCAATATGGGCTTTTTTGATAAGATCAAGGCGGGACTCACCAAGACCCGCGATGCACTTTCCAGCACGCTCGGCAATGTCTTTTCTGCCTCGGAGATCGATGATGATTTCTACGACGAGCTGGAAGAGAGCCTGATCCTCGCCGATCTGGGCGTTGAGACGGCGACCCGCGCGACCGATGCGCTTCGCAAGCGTATCCGTGAGGAGCACATCAAATCTGCGCAGGAGGCAAAGGATGCGCTCAAGGCGATCCTTGTAGAAATGCTCAGCGTGGGCGATACGTCGCTCGATCTGAGCACCGAACCGAGCGTGATCCTTGTCATCGGTGTCAACGGCGTGGGCAAGACCACGACCATCGGCAAGATCGCAAAGCAGCTCGTCGAGCAGGGCAAGCGCGTCACGCTCGTCGCGGGCGATACGTTCCGCGCGGCGGCCGCCGATCAGCTCGAGATCTGGGCAGAGCGTAGCGGCGCTTCCATCGTGCGTCAGCATGAGGGCGCAGACCCCGCCGCAGTCGTATTTGACGGTATCCAGTCTGCGAAGGCAAAGGGGAGCGACGTGATCCTCATCGATACCGCAGGGAGATTGCATAATAAGGCAAATCTTATGAACGAGCTTGCCAAGATCAACCGCATCGTTGACCGTGAGCTTCCCAACTGTGCCAAAGAAGTCCTGCTCGTGCTCGATGGCACGACGGGGCAGAATGGCTTGATCCAAGCCAAGCAGTTTAAGGAGATCGCGGGCGTGACATCGCTTGCCATCACGAAGCTCGATGGCACGGCAAAGGGCGGCATCGTCATTGCAGTGAGCGATGTGCTGAAAGTGCCCGTGAAATTCGTCGGTGTCGGCGAGCAGGCAGATGATCTGATGCCGTTCGTTGCAGAGGACTTCGTTTCTGCGATGATCCGCTGAGAGGGAAATGCCATGAAAGTTGTTCTTGCAAGTAAAAATAAGCACAAGCTTGAAGAGATCAGCCGCATCACAGAAAAATTTGATATTGAGCTCGTGCTCCAGTCGGAGCTGGGCGTGGATATCGATGTGGAGGAAACTGGCACGACGTTTGAAGAGAATTCGCTTCTCAAAGCGCGCGCCGTGATGGAAGCGACGGGACTTCCAGCCCTCGCCGACGATAGTGGCATCGCGGTCGATGCGCTCAATGGCGCGCCGGGTGTCTATTCCGCGCGCTATGGCTTCGATGAAAGCCTTGATGACTGGGGACGGCTCCAGCTCTTGCTTAAAAATACCGAGCACGTTCCCGACGGCGAGCGGCAGGCAAAATTTGTCTGTGTCATCTCGTTCGTCACCCCCGACGGCACGACCATTCAGGCGCGTGGCGAGATCCACGGTGAGCTTCTGCGTGCACCCGTCGGTGAAAATGGCTTCGGCTACGACCCCATTTTCTATTACCCCCCCTATGGAAAGTCCACGGCGCAGATGTCCCCCGAGGAAAAGAATGCAGTTTCCCACCGCGGCAGAGCGCTGAATGTTTTTTATGATAAATTAAAGGAGGCAGGCTATGCTCACAAGTAAGCAGCGCGCGGAGTTCCGCGCACAGGCCAATGCGATCGAAACGACCCTGATGGTCGGTAAGGATGGCGTGACGGAGGCAGTGATCGCCGAAGCGGAAAAGCTTCTCACCGCACGCGAGCTCATCAAGGGTAAGGTGCTTGAAACGGCGCTCATGAGCGCACGCGAGGTATCCGATGCCATCTGCGAGGCAACGGGAGCGGATGCGATCTCCTGCGTCGGCAGTAAATTCGTGATCTACCGCTTTAGCGAAAAATGCCAGCAGGAGCGCAACGAAACGGGACGCGCAAAGCGCAAGCTCACCCCGAAGAGCAAGGCAGATCCCGTTCGCAAGGGCATCCGCGCACGCCGTCAGGCAGAGAAAAAGGTGCGCGAACAGCGCAATGAATATTTCCGCCAGCAGGCGATCGAAAAATCCATCGAAAAGGCACGCGAAAAGCAGCTTAGAGGCGACAACTGATCGCTTTTCACAGCGGGCACAGGAGGGGTATCATGCAGCGTATCGGTATTTACGGCGGCACATTCAATCCACCGCATCTGGGTCATATGCGCGCGGCGCAGTATGCGCTTGAAGCGCTGAAACTCGACAGACTTTTCCTCGTTCCGACGCACAGCGCACCGCATAAGGTCATGCCCGAGGGCTCACCTACGCCTGCACAGCGTTTGCAGATGCTACGCATAGCGGTGGCGGACACACCTGCGATCGAAGTATCGGATGTGGAGCTAAAGCGCGAGGGCGCAAGCTACACCTGTGACACCATTGCGGACTTTTTGAAGGCATATCCCGATGCGGAGCTTTTTCTGCTTATGGGCACGGATATGCTGCTGAGTTTTGAAACATGGAAAAATGCCCAATATATTGCGCAGAATGTTACCCTTGCCGCGTTTTGTCGCGGCGAGCGGGGGGAACGTGCCGCGCTTGCAGAAGCGGCGGCGCATCTTGAAAGCATCGGTGCACGCGTCGTACTGCTCGAAAACGAGATCACCGCCATTTCTTCGACACAGCTTCGTCGTCTGCTTGCCTTTTCCTGCGCAGATGCATTTCTGCCAGAGGGCGTTGGCGATCATATCCGTCAGCACGGGCTTTATGACACGGGCGAGGACTGGAAGCATCTTCCGATGGATGATCTCGAGCCGATCGTCGTGAAGCTCCTCAAACCCAACCGCGTTGCCCATGTGCTCGGCTGTCGCGATACCGCGCTTGCGCTTGCAAAGCGCTGGGGCGCAAATGAGACGGATGCCGCCCGCGCGGGACTTCTGCACGACATCACAAAGGCGCTCGACGGACCGCTACAGTTGACTTTGTGCGATGCCTATGGTAAAATATTGGACGATTTTTCCAGAAAATACCCCAAAACGCTCCATGCCCTCACGGGCGCACTCGTTGCGGAGCATATCTTTGGCGAAAACGCGGCGGTCGTATCTGCTATCCGCTTCCACACGACAGGAAAGGCGGATATGTCCCTGCTTGAAAAAATCGTATATCTGGCAGATTACATTGAGCCGAACCGCACCATTGCGGGCGTTGACCGCCTGCGTGCGCTTGCATTTACGGATCTCGATGCTGCCCTTAAACTCGGTCTTGAGATGACCCTCGCGCACTTAAATCAGCAGGGGAGCGAGGTAAGCCCCGCGTCGCGCGAAGCGCTTCGCTTCCTTGAAAAAACCTGCTCCACACCTTGAGAAAGGAAAGAAATTATGCTATCTGCAAAAGAAATCGCTTACGAAGTGACCAAAGCCCTCGATGAGAAAAAGGGTATGGATATCAAACTCCTGAAGATCGACCGCATCAGCTCGCTGGCGGATTACTTCCTTATCTGCACAGGCACTTCCAATACACACGTTAAGACCCTTTGTGACTACGCTGAGTACACCATGGAACAGCTTGGCGAGCCCATGCTCGGTAGAGAGGGACACCGCGGCAGTTCGTGGGAACTTCTCGACTTCGGTACGATCGTCGTGCACGTTTTTACCGAGGAAGCACGCGAATTTTATGCACTTGAAAGACTTTGGGGCGACGCACAGAACATCGACCTGAAAGATATTATCATTGCGGAAAATTAAATCTTCTGCTGCACGCGCACCAGAAGAAAAGAGGAGTGTTATCATGAATTACGATTTTGCTGCCATTGAGCAGAAGTGGCACAAATACTGGCAGGAGCACGATACTTTCCACACAGATGTGTGGGACTTCTCGAAGCCTAAGTACTATGTGCTCGATATGTTCCCGTATCCGTCGGGTGTCGGTCTGCACGCGGGTCATCCCGAGGGCTACACGGCAACGGATATCATGTCCCGCATGAAGCGTATGCAGGGCTACAATGTCCTGCACCCCATGGGCTACGATTCGTTTGGTTTGCCTGCGGAGCAGTATGCCGTTTCTACGGGCAACCATCCCAACGGCTTTACGCAGGAGAATATCAAGACGTTCTCCAACCAGCTCAAGGAGCTCGGTTTTGACTACGATTGGTCGAAGACGATCGCAACTTCCGATCCGTCTTTCTACAAGTGGACGCAATGGATCTTCAAGAAGCTCTATGAGGCGGGCTATGCAAAGCGCATCGAAATGCCTGTCAACTGGTGCGAGGAGCTCGGCACGGTGCTGTCGAATGATGAGGTGATCGACGGCAAGTCCGAGCGCGGCGGTTATCCCGTCGTCAAGAAGAATATGATGCAGTGGGTGATCGATCAGCCTGCATTTGCAGAGAAGCTCCTCGAGGGTCTCAATGAGATCGACTGGCCCGAATCGACCAAGGAGATCCAGCGCAACTGGATCGGCAAATCGACAGGCGTTGAGGTCGATTTTCAGATCGTCGGCGGTGGCGATTTCTCGATTTACACCACCTGCATCGAAACGATCTACGGCATCACGTTCATGGTGCTCGCACCGGATGGCAAGATCGTCCAGTCGCTCATGAATCGCATCGAAAACCGCGAAGAGGTCGAAGCTTATATCGCAGAAGCCGTCAAGAAGAGCGACATGGATCGCACCGAGCTCAACAAGGGCAAATCTGGTTGCCCCCTCAAGGGTATTTATGCCATCAATCCTGTAAACGGCAAGCAAGTGCCTGTCTTTATCGGCGATTTCGTCCTTGCAAGCTATGGCACGGGAGCGGTCATGGCAGTTCCGAGCCACGATCAGCGCGACTTCGAGTATGCCGAGGTGCATGGCATCCCCATGATCCAAGTCATCGAGGGGCGCGATGTTTCCGAATGCGCCTTTGAAAAGCAGGATTACCTCGGCAAGGGCTGTAAGCTGATCAATTCTGAGGAATTTACGGGTCTTACGGTCGAGGAAGCAAAAGAGGCGATCACCTGCAAGCTTGAAAAGCTCGGCGTAGCCAGAAGAAAGACGAATTATCACTTCCGCGAGTGGATCTTTGCCCGCCAGCGCTACTGGGGCGAGCCTGTTCCCTGCGTCTATACCGAGGACGGCAAGACTGTGTTCCTCTCTGACGAGGAGCTGCCGCTCATCCTGCCCGAGCTTGAGGACTACAAGGGTCACAATGGTCAAGCGCCACTTGAAAATGCGACCGAGTGGAAGCACTACGAGAAAGATGGCATCTGCGGTACGCGCGAAACATCCACCATGCCCGGTTCTGCTGGCTCGTCGTGGTATTATATGCGCTATATCGACCCCAATAACGATCAGACATTCTGCGACCCGAAGCTTCTCGAGCACTGGATGCCTGTTGACCTCTATGTTGGTGGTCCTGAGCACGCGGTCGGTCACTTGATGTATTCGCGCATCTGGAATCGCTTCCTGTACGATAATGGCCTCTCACCCGTCAAAGAGCCGTTCAAGAAGCTCGTCCATCAGGGCATGATCCTTGGCGAAAACGGCATCAAGATGGGTAAGCGTTTCCCTGAATTTGTCGTCAATCCGAGCGATGTCGTGCGCGAATATGGCGCAGATACGCTTCGCCTTTACGAGATGTTCATGGGACCGCTGGAAGTCTCGAAGCCGTGGTCTACCACCGCTGTGGCGGGCGCGAAGAAGTTCATCAACCGCGTGTGGAACTTCTTTACCGAGAGCGCGAACATCACCGATACCGATGACGGAAAGCTCACCAAGGTCTATCATCAGACGGTCAAGAAGGTCACGAGCGATTTTGAGTCTCTCGGCTTCAATACCGCCATCGCACAGATGATGGTCTTTGTCAACGAGGTCTACAAAAACGGCACTTGCCCGCGCGAATATGCCGAGGGCTTTGTGAAAATGATCTCCTGCATCACCCCGCACGTCGGCGAAGAGATCTGGCAGATCCTCGGACACGATTCGACCATCGCCTACGAGCCGTGGCCGACCTATGATGAGGCAAAGTGCAAAGATAGCGAGCTGAACATCGCCGTGCAGATCAATGGCAAGATGCGCGGCACGGTGCTCATGGCTGCCGACCTGACGGATGAAGAGGTCGTCGCCAACGCGGTCGCAAACGAGAAGATCGCATCGTTCCTCGAAAAGCAGGGTGGAAGCATCGTCAAGACGATCGTCGTCAAAAACAAGCTCGTCAACCTGATCGTCAAGTAAGGCAAAAAAAGAAAAAGTTTTTTGTAAAAATAGAGAAATCTTTCTTGACAACTGGGGAAAATGCGTATATAATATTCAAGCCTGAATATTAGGCCCTGAACGCATCCAGGAAATAGCCGGATGCCATCGGAGGGAGGGAAAACA
>CAZVJJ010000013.1:0-38167 GCA_964627295.1 uncultured Oscillospiraceae bacterium
GGCGAAGCCGTGACGGATGTGGGGCTACCGCAGTACGTATAACGCAACTGCTTCCAAAAATCCGACGCTGTTCCCCCACATCAGTCACAAAAAATCAGATAGATTTTTTGTGACAGCTTCTCCCCAAGGAGAAGCCTTTGTCAGTTATCGAAAAATGTGCGAGAAAACGTACATTTTCGTTGTCGTTACGTTGCTTTTCTCTGGCATCGATAGATGATTCACCAAACCAACCGTGCAGATGTCGAAACTGCGTCGGTGGGGTATACCCCCACCCTACGGCGTGATTTGCGTGTGGTGCGGTCAATCATTCGCGTACGGATCGAGGAGGTAGTGGACGGAATGGATGGTTTCGTTGCCGCGGGTGTAAAGGCGCGGGACGCGGCGGCTGATGCCGCAGACAAATTCGTAGTTGAAGCTATCTGCCGCGGTGGCGATCTGCTCCATGGTGATGCATTCCTCGCCATCGTGACCGACGAGCACCACATTGTCGCCCGTGCGAACATCGGGGATGTCCGTCACATCGACCATCATCTGATCCATGCAGATGCGCCCGAGGATGGGGGCGCGCTTGCCGTGGATGAGCACATAGAATTTGCCCGAAAGGCTTCTGCGGTAGCCATCGGCATAGCCGACGGGAATGGTCGCCACGGTGGTCGGGCGCGTGGTGATGCACGTGCCACCGTAGCTGATCTCACGACCGACGGGGAGCGTCTTCACGTGCGTGACGCGGCTGAGCCATTGCAGGGCGGGGGTGAGCGCGAGCAGGGCGGGGGATACTTCATTGCTCGGGTACATACCATAGGTCACGATGCCCGAGCGCACCATCTCGTAGTGATGGGGGAAATTCATAAGTCCTGCGGAGTTGTCGAGGTGACGGATGGGGATGTGCACACCGCGGGCTTCGAGCATATCGATAAATGCGTCAAAAAGCTTCGCCTGCGCGCGGGAGCGGGTCAGGTCGGTGCAGTCGGCGGTCGCGAAGTGGCTGAAAATGCCCTCTGCCTGCACATTCGGGAGCGCGGCGGCTTCGGCGCAGATGTCCGCGTCCGCTTCCGTTACCTGAAATCCGATGCGGCTCATGCCTGTGTCCACGGCGAAGTGGAACGGCGCGATTTTCCCCGCCTCGCACGCGGCATGGGAGAAAGCCTGCGCGCCCTCGCGGGAATAGATAGTCGGGCGAATGCCGAGCTTGATGGCGATGGGGAATGCGCTCGTGGGGGTGTGACCGAGGATGAGGATGGGCGTTTGCAGTCCCGCCTCGCGCAGTTCGAGCGCCTCGTGGATGGAGCTCACGCCGAAGAAGGCGCATTTGCGCTCCAGCGTGCGCGCGACTTGGATCGCGCCGTGGCCGTAGGCATCGGCTTTGATGATCGCCATAACGGGCACGCCCGCCTTTTCGCGGACGGCATCGAAATTGCGCTCTATGATGTCGAGGTCGATCTTGACCCGTGTGTTGTCGAAATTCAAAACGATCACTCCGTGGTGCATATTTTTTCTATCTTACCACAAAAGGCTCGGAAAGTAAAGAAAAGCTTGCTTGTGCACGCACTTTGCCTTTCGTGCAAGCACAGATCGGCGCGGAATGTATCGGATGGAGAAACGCTGTGAAAAAATGTAAATTCGCCCCCATTTTTTGCGAAAAAATTCTTGACATATGCACAAGGAAACGATATGTTGTACTTACTGATAGATAAGTAGGCGAGATAAGGAGCGATCCCATGGACAAGAAACCTGTCACCAAAGAGGAGATCCAAGCAAGAAAAGAAGAGATCATGGAGCGTTGCTATGCGTGCTATGCCGACCTCGGCTTCTACGGCACGGGCATCAAGGCGCTTGCCAAATACTGCGGCTGTACCTCCGCGAATCTTTACACCTATTTTGAAAATGTGGACGATCTCATCATCCAGTCCACCGCCCATTGCATGAGCAAGGTGGAAAATGACTTCATGGCGAAAGCCCCGACGAATATTGCCGAGCTTTGGCGCTTCATCGACGAGATCCCCTACTGGACGGCGCAGACCCATGGCAAGAAATACCGCCTCATGTACCAGATCTATACCCACCCGAAATATCGGGAGCATGGGCAGAAGTTCTTCGCGGGCGTTGACAAGCGCTATACGGACTATGCCAAGCTTCTCGAACCCAAGCTCGGCATCCCTTACCAGAAGCTCACGCCGATGATCTTCATCCTCATCCGCGCCAGCGTCCACTATGCACTCTTTGAAGATGAATTTTACTTAAAATCGCAGATCGCGGTGCTGAAAGAGAGCATCGAGCTGTTTGTTATGAAGTATAATCCGACTGCGCGCCCCGATGCGCGAGCAGATCAAATGCAAAATCAGTAGATTCGGAGGGATCATGATGAAAAGACGGTTATTTAGCGTATTTCTGGCGGTGCTCCTTTGCTTCACGCTTCTGCCCACCGTAGCGTTTGCGGATGTCGCGGTCACAGACGAGGGCACTTGCGGTGCGACGGAGAGCGACAACGTGACATGGAAGCTCACATCCGACGGCACGCTGACCATCAGCGGTTCGGGCACGATGGCGGATTATGATGTTGGCGCATTAAATGGCACGATTACTAGCGATAACCGACCGTGGAAAGACCTAGTAAACGATATCAAATCGGTGGTCATTGAAAATGGCGTGAAGAATATAGGAAAATATGCATTTTCTGCCTGTACAAACTTGACAAGCATCACCATTCCCAATAGCGTGCAAAGTATTATGGATGGCGCATTGTCCAGCTGCACAAGCTTGACAAGCGTCACCATACCCAATAGTGTACAAAACATTGGTGATTATGCATTTATGATCAGTATAAACTTGAGAAGCGTATACTGCTTCGGAGAGAATCCAAGTATTGGAGATGATGCTTTCTTATTTTGCGCAAGCGGATGCAAGTTCTACGCCTACACAACGAACACGAACCTTAAAAACTGTATTGAAACCCTTAATACACAATGGGGTACTAGCTATACATTCGTCCCCCTCGACGGCACTTGCGGGGATGGTGTGTCGTGGAAGCTCAGCGCCGACGGCACGCTGACCATCAGCGGTTCGGGCACGCTGACGGCGGTTTCCGACTGGGCAACGCTTGCGCAGAACGGCATGATCAAAAAGGTGCTCATCGACGGCGGCGTTACTTATTCAAGCCTCGGCTTCACGCCCAAGTACACCGTTACGTTCCAAAACGGCGACACGGTCTGCGCGACGTATCTCTTCCTGTCGGACGGTCAGACCGCATCCAAGCCCGCCGACCCGCAAAATGCCGATTTTAACTTCGCGGGATGGTACGAAAAGGAAAACGGCGCACTCAAGGAAAATGCTTTCGATTTCGCTACCAAAATCAGCGCGAACTTGACCCTGCACGCAAAGTGGAACTGCGCGAAGCATGAGGACGTAAGTCCGAAAGACCATGCCTGTGATACCTGCGGAGCAACAATGGGCGAGCACGTCGCCGCTGCGGGTACGCACACCTGCGACTATTGCGGTAAGAGTGCATCGGATTGCGTGGACGAAAATCCCAAAGACCATAAGTGCGATGTTTGCGGAACGACAATGGGCGAGCACGTGGACGCGAACAAAGATCACATCTGCGACTACGGCTGTAGCGAATCAATCGGCACGTGCGAGGATAAAGACCTCGACCACAAGTGCGACTATGGTTGCGATAAGCCCTTTGGTACGCATGAGGATGCAGACCACGATCATATCTGCGACTATGGCTGTAGTGTAACGATCGGCACTTGCGAAGATAAAGACCACGACCACAAGTGCGATTACGGCTGTAATAAACCCTTTGGCACGCACGCGGACACGAATAACGACCACATCTGCGATTACGGATGTAGCGAATCGATCGGCACGTGCGAGGATAAAGACCTCGACCACAAGTGCGACTATGGTTGCGATAAGACCTTTGGCACGCACGCGGATACGAACAACGATCACATCTGCGACTACGGCTGTAGCGAAAAGATCGGCACGTGCGAGGACAAAGACTACGACCACAAGTGCGATTATGGCTGTAACAAGACCTTTGGCGAGCACGTCGCCGCGGATAGAACGCATACCTGTGCATATTGTAGCAAACCTGTATCCACCTGCGTTGACGAAAACCCGATAGACCACCTGTGCGATATCTGTGGCGCGAAGCTTTCGGAGCACGTCTATAGCTGGGTGACGGAGAATGGCAAATACTGGCAAACCTGCTCCGTCTGCCACGGCGAGACCGAGAAGAAAGATATCCCCGCCTGCACCATCAACGGCGCGGAAAAACTCTGCAACGGCGAGGACTATACCCTTGCCCTCACCCTGCCAGAGGGCGCAAATGGGACGGTCGCCTACTTCGTCTGCGGGCAGACGCGCAAGCCGATCAACCTGACCGTCGATAAAAACGGTGTCACCACGGGCACGATCGATGCGGCGATGTATGAAGACCTCATGCAGGGCGAATCCCTCGCGCTCACCATCACCGCCTATACCCAGACCGCGGATGGCTATTTCCTCGAAGCAACAAAGACCCTTACCATCCTGCCCACCCATAGCGGTGGCACGGCAACGTGCAAGGACAAAGCCGTCTGCACGATCTGTGGGAAATCCTACGGCGAACTTGATGCCGATAACCATACTGGCACGACCGAACGCCGCAATGCAAAAGATGCGACCTGCACCGCCGATGGCTATACAGGCGATGTCCATTGCACCGACTGCGGTGAAAAGATTGCCGATGGAAGCGCCATCGCAAAACTAGGGCACAAGGATGAGAATAAGGATCACATCTGCGACCGCGAGACGTGCAAGGCAATCATCTCCGCGCACAGCGGTGGCACGGCGACTTGCAAAGACAAGGCTGTCTGCACCTATTGTGGTAAATCCTACGGCGAGTTGGATGCAGACAACCATACTGGCAAGACCGAACTTCGCAACGCAAAGGATGCGACTTGCACCGCCGATGGTTATTCGGGCGATACCTACTGCGCCGATTGTGGCGAAAAGCTTACCGATGGCACGATAATTGCCAAAACTGGGCACAGCTACGAGAGCAAAGTGACCAAAGAGCCGACCCAGACGGACACGGGCATCAAGACCTATACCTGCAAGCATTGCGGGCACACGTATGACGAGGTGCTCGATAGCCTCGCGAATTCGGAGACGCTCCCGCAGACGTGGGATGCATCCCCCTTTGTCGCAACGCTCACCATCGTCCCCCTCACCGCCCTTGCCCTTATCGCGTTCCTGCTCCTGAAAAAGCGCAGAAATAGCTAAAATCTATCAAAAAACGGAGTGAGATCCATTTCTCGCTCCGTTTTTTTGCAAATTTCCCCATCCCAAACCGTAGGGTGGGGGTACACCCCCACCGACGCAACCTCGATTTCTGCACGGTCGGTTTTTTGCACCAACCGCCGACGACTGAGGAAAGGCTTCTCCCCAAGGAGAAGCCTTTGGCGGTCAGCATCCCCAAACCATTTCCCATCGGTTTTTCAAAGTTTTGCAAGCTTTGGCGCGTATGGGGCGGGGTGGGGAATTATTTTGCGCGCTGAGGGGGGATGCTGTCGTGCATTTCCTGCGGGGGCACACGCGATTCGCTGATTTTCCCCGCCTGTAGAGCGTATACTTTGAGATACACAAGTTTACAAGGGAGGAATGGCAATGCAATGCCAGAAGCTGAAAACCTACATGGAAACGGGACGGGTGGTCTTTCTTCCTGCGCGTGCCATCCATCCGAATCCCGCACAGCCGCGCAAGATCTTTCGCCACGATGCACTTGCCGAGCTTGCAAATTCCATCCGCGAGCATGGAATTCTGCAACCGCTCTCCGTGCGGCGCGTCGGGAGCGGCTATGAGCTGATCGCGGGGGAGCGTCGATTGCGGGCGGCGCAGATGGTCGGCCTCGCGGAGATCCCCTGCATCGTCATGAGCATGGACGAGCGCGAATCGGGCATGGCAGCCATGATCGAGAATCTACAGCGGCAGGATCTCGATTTCATCGAGGAGGCGTTCGGCATCTCAACGCTCATGCAGAGTTGGTCGATGAGCCAAGAGCAAGCGGCACAGCTCCTCGGCAAGAGCCAGAGCGCCATTGCCAATAAGCTTCGCCTGCTTCGCCACAGCGAGCAGGTGCTCGATGCCATCCGCGCCGCCGCGCTCACCGAGCGCCATGCGCGTGCGCTACTGCGCCTTGGGTCGGATGAAGAGAAGCTTGCCGCGATCGAAACGATCTCACGGCAGGGCATGAGCGTCGCGCGGGCAGAGAGCTTCATCTCCTCGCTTCTGGCGGCGCGGGATGCCCCATCTGCGCCGCGCGCTAATGTCGGTGCATTCTTAAATACGCTCACGCAGTCGCTTGCGCGCATCCAGTCGTGCGGGATTGCCGCCGTTTCCGAGCGACGGGAGACGGAGCAGGAGATCCGCCTGACCATCACGATCCCAAAGTGATCACCAGAAGCACCTGCTGAGCGCATCCATCGTCGCGCCGTCCGATAGATGCGCCGAGAGCAGACGCACTGCCCCGATCGCGTATTCGCGCATGGCATCGGTGAATCCGAGCCGCTCCGCAAGGGCGCAAAGCGCGCTCTGGAGCAGTTGCGCCACGTCGCCATTTGCGAAAATCGCCAAAAGCGCGTGTCGCTCCGCGTGTGATAGCGCAAGCGGTTCAAGGGGCGCATTCAGGAGCGTTTTCGCAAGCGCATTGCATAGCGGCTGTTCTGCGATCGATTGCGGGGCATCCCAGTAAAGCGGCGGCGCAAGGTCAAATAGCGCCTGTGCGCCCGTGAGCGCATCGAGGATCTGCTCCTCGGCAAAGAGCGCGCTGAGATATGGCTGCGCACAGAATATCCCCTCGAGCGCCTCGGGAATGGAGATCAGGAGCGGATAGACAGGCGGCTCGGGCGAAACATGGGCAAAAAGCGCCGTATCGTAGCGCGAAAGGTAGCGCCCGAGGGCGTTCAGCGCATCCCAGCGCCATTCGCTCTGATAGGCGGGCGCGGTGGTGAGCAGGAGCGCGTGCGTGGCGCGCGCCGCCTCAAGCGCCGCATCAAGCTTCGCCTGACCCGCTTGAAGCTGATCTTCGAGTGGAAGATTCGGGCGATATCCACCCGCGACGTGGAGCGTGAAAAGGAGCGAGTGTATCAGCTCCTGCGCCGTTTCCGTTGGGATGGATGTGCTTTCGATTTTGTGGTAGCGCTTGTGATAGCGCCTGACCTGCTCGGCAAGCATGGCGTGGAGTTTGAGCGCGAAGGCTTCCTGCTCGGCGGCGCTCATGGGCACGGAAAGCATATTTTCTAGCAAAGGTCGTCCTCCTCATAAAGAAAATTGCCGTCGCCCGCATTGCGCGCCCAGCGACAGAGGTCGTCGAGCGAAATGGAGCAGAGCAGGTCGGTCGAGCCAGCGGCGGTGCTGTTGAACACGGTAAGCATGAATTCGATCAGATCATCGTCCGAAAAACGATCCTCGGATTCATTTTTGAAGAAGTAAAATGCTTCTTGAAGCTCGCCAAGCGTTGCCGCGTAGCTGTACTGATCGATGTATGGGGAACTGCAAAAGGCGCGAATGAGCTTCGGCAGAATCCCACCGCCAAATTCTACGCGCCCCGATGCTTTGAGCGCCTCTGTGCGAAGATGGATAAGCTCGGTGATCTCGTCCTCGCTCAGCGAAAGCCCATAAGCATGGCTCTTCGCATCCGCAAGCCGAATTTCCTGCTTCGCGGCGGAAATCGCCAGCGCGGATAGGGATGATCCATTCATTTTCTCACCTCCAAACACCATACACTATACCCCGAATTTCGATAAGAACAAGAATTGATTTTTTTCGATTTTTGTGCTATAATAATTGCAGAAAAAAGCCCCCGCAAGACAGGAATTCCACCTGGTTTTGCGGGGGTTCATTTTTGCCACATAGGATGCACAAGTTTGACAACGATTTTACAAAGCGATGCTTTCGGATTTTACACGCGGGGGCTATGATAAATGTGCACGGATCGAGAAAACGTGCACGATAAAAGCAAAAAGGAGAAACTGAGAAATGAAAAAATGCATTGCGATTTTGCTTGCCATGTTGATGTGCGTATCGCTTTACGGATGCGCAGGTGGGCAAGCGGGGGCGAACAGCGTATCGACTGACGGTTCGACCTCGATGGAAAAAGTCATTGGCGCGCTGAAAGAGACCTATGAAGCGAAAACGGATGTGCGCATCACCTACAATCCGACTGGTTCGACCAGCGGGATCACCGCCGTCTCCGAGGGGCGCTGTGACATCGGCTTGAGCTCGCGTGCCCTCAAGGAGAGCGAAATTGAGCAGGGACTTGTCGGAACGGTGCTTGCATACGACGGCATTGCTGTGATCGTAAACCCCGAAAACCCGATCAGCGATCTGACGCTTGAAGAAATCGCCGCGATCTACACGGGCGAGATCACCAACTGGTCAGCCCTTGGTGGAAATGATGCCGAGATCGTTCTCATCGGTCGCGAAGCGAGCTCGGGCACGCGCAGTGGTTTTGAAGAGATCGTCGGCGTTTCCGATAAGTGCAAATACCGTCAGGAACTTGGCGCGACGGGAGATGTGATCGCCACCGTCAGCCAAAACCCCGCCGCGATCGGCTACGCATCGCTCGCATCTGTAAAAGACAGCGTCAAGGCACTCAAGGTCGGCGGTGTCGCTCCGAGCGAGGAAACGGTAAAAAATGCGACATATGCGATCCAACGCCCATTCGTGCTTGTGACCAAAGCGGACACGAGCCTGAGTGAAAGCGCGCAGGCATTTTTTGACTACATCACGTCCCCCGAAGCAAGCGAGATCATTGCATCCGCTGGCGTTGTCCCCGCAAATGGCTAAAGATGGAGCGCGCAGGGGGCGATATGCTCCCTGCGGCTTCTCCGATAGAAAAACGATATGAAAAAGAATCAGAAATTTATTGAGCGCATCATCCGCAGGGTATTCCTCCTATGTGGATTTGTGGCAGTTGGATGTGTGCTGGTGATCACGGGCTACCTTGTGATTTCGGGCGTTCCCGCCATCCGCACGATCGGGCTAGGGAATTTCCTTTTTGGAACGACGTGGATGCCCACCGCCGCCACACCGCGCTACGGCATTCTCCCTTTTATCCTAACGAGCATTCTTGGCACAGCAGGTGCGATCTTGCTGGGTGTGCCCGTTGGATCACTTACCGCGCTATACCTATCCAAGCTTGCACCGAGCAATGTCAAGCATTTCTTACAGCAGGTGGTTTCGATGCTTGCAAGCATCCCATCCGTCGTTTACGGTCTTGTTGGCATGATCGTGCTCGTGCCTGCGATCGGCAAGCTATTTGATGTTCCCGATGGGTCGGGGCTTCTTAGCGCGATCATTGTGCTTGCCGTTATGATCTTGCCATCGATCATCAAAATGTCTGTCACGGCGCTCGATGCTGTGCCACGTGAGTACGAAGAGGGTTCTCTTGCACTCGGCGCAACTGTGGAGCACACATGGTTTTTCGTTACCATCCCTGCCGCGCGTAGTGGCATTGCTGCCGCGATCGTGCTCGGTGTCGGGCGCGCCATCGGAGAAGCAATGGCGGTTATGATGGTCGCGGGAAATGTTGCGAATATGCCAGACAGCCCGTTCCAGTCGGTGCGCTTTTTGACGACAGCGGTCGCATCCGAAATGGCATACGCAGAAGCAGGACTGCCGCGCCAAGCGCTATTTTCGATCGCGCTCGTGCTTTTCCTCTTCATTCTGCTTATCAACGGCGCGCTCAACTTTTTCCTAAAGGGGGCGAAGAAGTCGTGAAGAAAAAAGATATTCTTTGCCGAACGGCGCGCGGTGGGATGTATTTTGCCACAACGCTTACAGCGCTCATCGCGGGGTTTCTCATCTGCTACGTGATCGTTCGAGGCTTTCCTTACATCACTTGGAAGCTGCTGAGCACCAGCCCGAGCTACATAAACGACAGCATCGGCATTCTCCCCGATATACTGAACACTATCTATATCATCCTTGCAACGCTCACATTGGTGCTCCCGCTCGGCGTGGGCGCGGCAATTTATCTAAATGAATATGCCACGAACAAGCGGTGCGTTGCCCTCATCGAATATGCGGCAGAGACGCTATCGGGCATCCCCTCGATCATATACGGTCTTGTGGGTATGCTGATTTTTTCAGAAAACCTCGGCACGTCCCTGCTTTCTGGTGCGCTCACGCTTGTGATCATGAACCTGTCAACGATCCTGCGCAACACGCAGGAAAGCCTGAAGACCGTCCCGCAGAGCTATCGCGAGGGCGCATTCGGACTGGGTGCAGGCAAATGGCGCGTGATCCGAACCGTCGTATTGCCAAACTGCGTGGACGGTGTGGTAACTGGCTGTATCCTGTCCGTCGGCAGGATCCTCGGAGAATCTGCGGCACTTTTGTATACAGCAGGCTTGGCACACAATGCAAACAGCTTTTTCTCTGGGCTTCGGAGCTCAGGCGCGACGCTGAGCGTGGCGCTGTATGTCTACGCCAAGGAACGCGGGGAATTTGATATAGCATTCGCCATTGCGGCGATTTTGATGCTGCTCGCGCTTGCGCTCATTCTGCTTGCCAGCGCGGTAACACGGTATTTTCAAAGGAGGAATGAAGCTTGAATGAACCGATCATCCATGTGCGCGGTCTGAATCTTTGGTATGGACAGACGCAAGCACTTAAAAATATCAACCTTTCCATCCCCGAGCACGCCATCACTGCTCTGATCGGACCATCGGGGTGCGGAAAATCGACGTTTCTCAAGACGCTCAACCGCATGAACGACCTCGTTCCGAGCGTCACGTGCACGGGAAGCGTGACCTACTATGGTCTGGACATTTTCAAACGTGATGTCACCGAGCTGCGCAAAGAAGTGGGCATGGTCTTTCAGAAGCCAAATCCCTTTCCTATGAGCATTTATGACAACATTGCCTATGGTCCGCGGACGCATGGCATCAAAAATCGGATCCAGCTTGACGAGATCGTGGAGCAAGCGCTCCGCGACGCCGCCATCTGGGACGAGGTGAAGGATCGGCTGAAAAAGAACGCGCTCAGCCTCTCTGGCGGTCAGCAACAGCGTCTGTGCATCGCGCGAGCGCTTGCTGTCGCGCCCGAAGTTCTGCTGATGGACGAGCCGACCTCGGCGCTTGATCCCATTTCCACCGCTCGTATTGAAGACCTCGCCGTGTCGCTCAAAGAGCGCTACACCATCGTGATGGTCACGCACAATATGCAGCAGGCACTTCGCATTTCTGACCAGACCGCATTCTTCCTGATGGGGGAACTTGTGGAATTTGGTGATACGGAAGCTCTGTTCTCCCATCCGCGCGATCCGCGAACGGAGGAGTATATTACGGGGAGGTTTGGATAATATGCGAGATATTTTTCGGGAACAGTTGGAAGAATTGCGCCGTGAACTGACACGTATGGGCGGTGCATGCGAGGAGATCATCGCCCTTGCCACGCAATCGCTCACGCAATGGGATGCTGTGCTCGGCGACCATGTGCGTCAGATCGGTGCGCAGATCGATGAAAGTGAGCGAAATATCGAAACGATTTGCCTCAAGCTTCTGCTTCGTCAGCAGCCCGTTGCGCGTGACTTGCGCCAGATCAGCGCCGCAATGAAAATGATCACGGATATGGAGCGCATCGGCGATCAGGCAGAAGATATCGTCGATCTCGTGCCGCATATGCGCGCATCGGCAGATGCGAAATTGCCAGAGATCCGTGCAATGGCGCACACCACGCAGACCATGCTCACCGAAGCGGTGAATGCGTATGTCCAGCAGGATCTTTCGCTGGCACACAAAGTCATGGCAGATGATGATATCGTAGATGCACATTTTCTACGCATCAAGCGGGACATGATCGCATGCATCGCAAACGACCGCACGCAGGGCGAATATGCACTTGATCTAATGATGATCGCAAAGTACTTTGAACGCATCGGCGATCATTGCACGAATATCGCCGAATGGGTCGAATTTTCTGTCACGGGCGAGCACAAAAGCTGTCAATAACATGATACTTGCTTTTTGCGCAAAAAGGCGCTACTATGTACGAAAAAGGAGGTGCGGTGATGATTTGGTGTGTGGAAGACGATCCCAGCATTCGGGAGCTTGAAACGTATGTCTTGACGAGCACGGGGATGCAGGCGCGAGGATTTGAGGATGGGCTTTCGTTTTGGAATGCCTTGCAGGAAGCACAGCCCGAGCTTGTGCTTCTGGATGTGATGCTACCTGAGCTTGATGGCATCACGCTCCTTACCCGCATGAAAAGCAGCGAACGCTTTCGCGACATCCCCGTGATCATGGCGACCGCCAAGGGGACGGAATTTGATAAGGTGCAGAGCCTTGATCTCGGCGCAGATGACTATCTTGTGAAGCCTTTTGGCATGATGGAAATGGTCTCGCGCGTCAAAGCTGTGCTTCGCCGCTGTCAGCCGAAGAAAAACAGCAATCTTTTGACCCTCGGCGATCTCACCGTGGACACCGAGCAGCATATTGTCACCGTTAGTGGCGAGCGGCTCGTGCTTACGTACAAGGAATATGAGCTTCTGAAACTCTTCCTTTCGCACCCGGGGGTCGCGTTCACGCGCGAACAGCTCCTTGACAAGGTGTGGAACACGCAGTATGCCGCCGAAACGCGCACGGTCGATATGCACATCCGCACGCTTCGGCAAAAGCTCGGCAGTTATGGCAATCTGATCGAAACGGTGCGAAATGTCGGCTACCGTCTGGAGGGCGCACATGACAAGTAAGATCTTTCGCTCCACGGTGTTTGTTGCCGTGGTCGTCCTGCTTTGCAGTCTGAGTGTGGTGATGGGCGTGCTATACAGTCACTTCACGCACGCGCAGCTTTTGCAGCTAAAAGATGAGCTCAGCCTCGCAGTTGCGGGTACGGAGCAATATGGGAACGCATTCCTCGAAAATGTGCAAGCCGACCGCTTCCGACTGACATGGGTCGCGAGCGACGGTACGGTGCTATTTGATACGCAGGTGGATGCCACCGATATGGAAAACCACGCCGACCGCGCGGAAATTCGCGATGCCCGCGAGACGGGCGCGGGAAGCGCCGTGCGCACATCCCTCACGCTCACCGAGCAGACCTTTTATGAAGCGGTGCGCCTTTCTGATGGGACGGTGCTTCGCATTTCTGCGAGCCAGCGCTCGGCATGGTCGCTGTTGCTCGGAATGCTCTGGCCCGTGTTCCTCATCGTGGTGCTTGCGATCGCACTTTCGGCGATCCTTGCACAGCGCATGGCGAAGAAAATCGTTGAGCCGCTCAATACGCTTGATTTGGAAGAGCCGCTGAAAAACGATGTTTACGAGGAACTTTCACCCCTGCTCCAGCGCATCCATAGGCAACACAATCAGATCGCTTCCCAGCTCGAACAGCTCCGCCGCAAGACGGATGAATTCACCCAGATCACCGATCATATGCAGGAGGGACTTCTGCTTCTGAGTGCGGAGGGTACCGTCCTCTCCATCAACCCCACCGCAAAGCAGCTTTTCGGCGCGCAGGAGGATTGCGTCGGCAGGAATATTCTGATGCTCGACCGTTCGAGCGCTATGCGCGATGCCGTGAACGATGCGTTCGACAAAGGGCGTGGCTACGCCCGCGAGACGCGAAATGGATGCACTTATCAGTTTGATCTGAGCCGCATCGCATCCGACGGGCAGGTGATCGGCGCGGTCGTGCTCGCATTTGACGTGACCGAGCGCGCAAGTGCGGAACAGCTTCGCAGAGAATTTACGGCAAATGTGTCGCATGAGCTCAAAACGCCGCTCCAAGGCATCATCGGTAGCGCAGAACTGCTGGAAAGTGGACTGGTAAAGCAGGAGGACGAGAAGCACTTCCTCGAAAATATCCATAAAGAGGCATCGCGCCTTGTGTGCCTGATCGAGGATATCATCCGCCTGTCTCAGCTCGACGAGGGCGTTTCCCTCCCGACTGAGATGGTAGATATGCGCGCGCTTTGCCTTGAAGTCGCGGATACGCTTCGAGCAAGCGCCGCCGAGAAGCAGGTGACGCTCAGCGTCTGCGGCGAGGGGTTCACCGTGCAGGGCGTGCGGCGGCTTCTGTACGAGATCGTGTACAATCTCTGCGACAATGCCATCGGCTATAACCGCCCCAATGGGTCGGTCACCGTGCTTGTTGCGAACAATACCTTGCGCGTGAGCGATACTGGCATCGGCATCGCCCCCGAGCATCTTCCGCGCGTGTTTGAGCGATTCTACCGCGTGGACAAGAGCCACTCCAAACGCTCAGGCGGCACAGGTCTCGGCCTTTCCATCGTCAAACACGCCGCCACATACCACGGCGCACAACTCATGATCGATAGTACCCCAAATGTCGGAACGACCGTTAGCGTCATTTTCTAGCGTCATTTTCTGAAAATGCCAATAAGCAGACCCAGACCGCCGTTAAGGCGTTCTGGGTCTACTTTTTGCAAAATTTGCAGTCGAAACGCAATGTTCGTCGTAAAAAGTGTGAGTGCAATACAAAAACTCGTTGTATTTTTCGTAATCGCGTGCTATACTATATCTGTGTTATAATTATGGAGGTGCTTGTATGTATCGAATTGCGATTGAACGGCTATTGAAATGGAAACAAAGCAAACGCCGCAAACCATTGATCATCGAAGGTGCTCGTCAGGTTGGTAAGACTTGGCTGATGAAAGAGTTTGGCAGACAGGCATATGCGGATACCGTATATATCAATTTTGACTCCAACTCCAGAATGGCAGAGCTGTTTGCTTCTGATCTGGATACGGAGCGCTTGATTATGGGCTTGGAACTGTATGTAGGTCACAAAATTGACCCTGACAACGCGTTGCTTATTTTTGACGAGGTGCAGGAAGTTCCGAGAGCATTGGCTTCTCTCAAATATTTTTATGAAAATGCACCGCAGTATCACATCGTATGCGCGGGTTCTTTGCTCGGTATTGCTTTGCACCAAGGCACATCTTTTCCCGTAGGTAAAGTGGATTTTCTAAAGCTGTATCCACTTTCTTTCAAAGAATTCTTGATGGCAACCGACAAAGAACGATTTGCCGAACTGCTTGATAAGCGAGATTTTCAGATGATCACCAGCTTTAAGCAGATTTATATTGATGCTTTGAAGCAATATTACTTTGTTGGCGGTATGCCCGAAGCGGTGCAAAGTTTTGCAGAGAATAAGGATTTTAATGAGGTTCGTGAAATTCAGAAGCGGATCCTTGCGGCTTATGAACAGGATTTCTCCAAGCACGCTCCCAATGAAATCGTACCGAGGCTCCGAATGCTGTGGAACAGCATTCCCTCTCAGCTCGCAAAAGAAAATAAGAAGTTTATCTACGGACTTGTTCGTGAAGGTGCTCGTGCGAAAGACTACGAAACTGCAATAATGTGGCTGAGCGATTGCGGACTTGTTCATAAGGTCAGCCGTGTCAATGCGGCGGGTATCCCATTGCGGGCTTATGAGGATTTGAAGTCATTTAAGCTGTTTGTGCTGGATGTGGGTCTCCTTGGTTGTATGGCGGGACTTCGCCAGCGTACTCTACTTGACGGCAACGACCTCTTTGTTGAGTTCAAGGGGGCTCTTACAGAACAGTATGTTTGTCAGCAGTTAAAGACGATCCAAGACTTAGATATTTATTACTATACCAACGACAGGGGCTCTTGCGAAGTTGACTTTGTTGTTGATACAGGTGAGAAAATCGTTCCTGTCGAAGTCAAAGCAGAAGTAAATCTCAGAGCCAAAAGTCTGAAAACGTATCAGGAAAGGTTTTCTCCCGAAGTTACTATTCGCACATCCATGGCGGACTACAAAAAAGAGGATTGGCTCATCAACTTGCCGCTATATGCAATAGATCAAATCAAAGCTGAAAGCGATGCTTAACAGAAAGTCTTACTGAATGATCTCACTTGTTACACGAATACTGATTTCAAATTAAACTCTTTTGGATTAAAATTTTTAACCAAAGCTTTTAATTGAATATCAGTATAAATACAGACAAATTTTCGGGGGAGCGTGCCTATGAAAAATTTTAGAAAACTGTTCGAACCTTGGATCTTGGAGCGGGGGATGGACTACGCAGAAAGCGGGCGCGTGATGGAGCTGAACGAAACGGATTCTCTTGTGAGAGCAAAGGTCAGAGGAATGCAGTTATATCAGGTGGAGATCCACAAGACGGAAGAAAGGGTGAGCAGTATGTACTGCGACTGCCCGTATGCTGCCGATGGAGAAAACTGCAAACACATGGCGGCTGTTTTACTGTCGCTAGAAGAAAGACCGACGCAGACACGAATCGAGTGGCAAACTGCGCTTGGCCAAATGAGAGAGCCGCAACTTCGTGGACTCGTACATTCTTTGGCGATAGAGAACGAGGCTTTGCAAGATCGTATCGTGCGGATCGTTTCTGGGGCAGGAAGCGATCCTGACCTGTGGGAAAAGGATCTGGAGAGGATCGTTTCTGAATATGACGACTACGGATGGCTCGATTATGATCGCGCTTACGACTGCATGTGTGCTATTGCAGAGTATCTGGAAGAAAGTTTGCCTGCATTACTAAATGATGGACAGGTCGTAGCTTCTGCAAAGCTTGTGCTGACCGTGTATGACACGGCGTGGAGTCAGGATATGGATGATTCTTGCGGAGGGCTATCTATTGTATCGCAAAGCTGTCAAGATGCTATGGAAAAAATACTTTCTCTAGCCGATCCACAACAGGAACGCGAGATTTTTGCGCAAATGCACGCGTTGTTGAATGATGATCAAATGATCGATGATTCGGATGACCTCGAACACATGATCATCTCGCTCAACTGGTCGCCAGAACTTCAACAGCAAAATCTGGACTATCTGGATGAAAACTTGTCCACCTCGGGGATGTTCCTGCGTGCGGACTTGATGGAACGGATGGGTGCGAGCAAGGGCGAGGTGATCGCTTGGTGGGAACAGCATCGGGATAATTCCACCGCCTATCACCCATTGCTGAAACTGTATCAGGAGGAAAACCTGCCCAAGGCGATCGAATTGGTTCGGGAGCGACGGGAACAAAAGAATAATACTCCTCGTCAGATCGAATGTTATACGCAGACACTTCTGCAACTTTTGGAAAAGTCCGAAGATCGGGAAGCATACGAAAACGAACTTCGTTACCTCGTGCTGAAGCTGAACTGTCGGGAAATAGAATATGTAGCGAAGCTGAAAGATATCACACCGCCAGAGATGTGGCATGCTACATTTGAAATGCTCGTGGGAAATGCAAAATATCCTCCTTCTCGTATGGAGCTATACCATCTGGAGGGAATGTATAACGAACTTTTCAAAGAATTGTGCCAATATTATAGCATTTGCAATTTCCTGCGTTATGAAGAAGATCTCCGCAAGTGGGATGCTGAGCGAACGCTAAAACTCTATGTAGCGATTTTGAAAGGCGAGATGGCAAAAGCCTGCGACCGCACGCAGTATCGTAATGTGGCTTCCTATTTGAAGAATCTGAACGCCTATCCACGCGGTCAAGAAGAAGCAAACGCCCTCGCCGCATACTGGTATATCCAACATAAGAACCGCCCCGCCATGAAAGACGAACTGAATAAAGCAGGATACCCGCAGAAAATATAAAAATCCTGCTACATAAAACGACTGCCCGACGCTTTTACGCGTCGGGCAGTACAGACTGTCGATGGGACACAGCTCCTGAATATGCAATTACCAAGCGACGTTTGAGCCGTTTTCGGTGATGGCGATGTAGGTTCTGCCCACGCCGAAGCTGATGGGTTCGCCGTCCTCGGTGAAGAACTCGAACGGCTGATCGTCACCTGCGCAACTCCACTTGATCGGGATGATCTTACCGCCGCAGGCGTAGTAGCCCGTGCCGCCACTTGTAAATTCAGTGCACTCGTAAATTCCGTCCATCCAGATATCGGTGAACATGACGACGACATTTTCAAAGGACTCGACCGCACCTGTGATCTGATCCTGCATCTTCTGCTTGTACTGGTAGTAGACATACTGACCAAGTTCGCTGTCGTACTGCATCGTCGTGAGCTTGTACATGCCGTCGTAGGTGATGGTGATGTCGATTTTCTCGGCGCTCTCACCATTTGCGGGCGTACCATCCTCGGTGAAAGTCAGACCATAGGTTTTACCCTCGGGCTGGGTGAGGCGGAAGCCACATTGCTCGGAATATGCGACGAGACCAGAGCCGACACCAAACAGGCTGTGCACATGACCGCGCCCGTATGTTTTATCACGGTAGGACGCACCCGCTATGATAGCATTGTTGTACTCAACATTGAAATGATCAACACCACGGGATCTGACATCGCTAAGTGCCTGATCCGAGCCACCTGCATGGCAGAGGATGGCATCATAGTGCTGTGCGATGTCGTTGAACATCGGACGGGTCGAGCGGGTCGAGCCGATGGCATTGACATCGGCAATGTTGGTGTAAAGACCGATGCAACGGATGATGGAATTGTTGACGAACATTTCCATCAGAACGTCAGCATAGATCGCGCCGACGTGGGGCAGAGCATCGGAGGTATTGCTGATAGAATATGCGAAAACGCGACCAGTATAGGGCTCGTCAAGCACCTGACCGTTGAGCGGGTTGCGGTAGACGAGGGGTGCAGCGGTCGTGTCCTCTTCGGGATCTGTCTCGGGCACAGAAGTCGTTTCAGAAGCTTCGGTCGTCTCCTCTGTGGTCTCCACCTGCGCAAGGGTCGTATTCTGCGTCGATTCGGGCGCGGTGGTGCTGTCGGTATCGCTTTCATTCCCGCAACCGCAGAGCATCAGCATTGACAGAGCAAGAAGAAGGGCAAACAGTCGTTTCATTTTTGTACATCCTTTCCAAGTTGTTTCAGGGTCTATAAAGCATTATAGCACATAGTGACGGAAAAGGGAAGATGGTATCGTATTAAGATTTTTGAAACATAAAAATTTTACATTATGCGAGGAGCAATGTTCGCACAGATTTCGTTACTGCGCCATTATACATCCATGCGATAAAGGCGTTTTCCGTTTTCGTAGGTGATCTGCTCGATTTCAGCGAGCGGGAGCGCGCGGATATCGGCGAGCTTTTGCGCCATAAAGCAGAGCTTGCTCGGATCATTGCGCTTGCCACGGTGCGGTTCGGGGGACATATAGGGACAGTCAGTCTCGAGCACGATGCGGTCAAGCGGGATCGTGGCGGCAGTTTCCACCGCTTTGCGTGCATTTTTGAATGTGAGCACACCTGTAAAGCCGATGTACCAGCCGAGCGACACGAGCTGTCGCGCCATTTCAGCAGAGCCAGAATAGCAATGAAAAACGCCCTTCACATCGGGAAATTCCCGCACGACGGTCATCGCATCCTCGTGCGCGTCGCGGTCATGGACGATCACAGGCAGATCGAGTTCCTGCGCAAGTTGCATCTGCGCGCGGAATGCCCGAAGCTGGATCTCGCGCGGGATATCTTCGTAATGATAGTCAAGACCGATCTCGCCGATCGCCTTGATTTTCGGATTCTGCGCACAGAGGGCGCGGTATTGTGCAAGGACGGCATCATTTACCTCGTCCGCGGCATCGGGATGAGAGCCAACGGCGGCGTAGAGATAGGGATAGGCTTTCGAGAGCGCGTCCACGTGCACACTGGAAGCGGCGCTACACGCGGGGTTCATCACAAGACCGATGCCCGATGCAGGCAGCGTCGCGAGAAGTGTTTCGCGGTCGGCATCAAATGCGTGATCGTCCATATGGGCGTGGGTATCAAAAAGCATGGGGGTTCTCCTTTTTATGGATTCCCCTCGAAGATGGCGAGCAGACAGCCATTGCGCTCCTGCACACGCGCATCGGAAAGGGAAAAATGTGTGTGATTTGGGTAGCCACGCAAGCCCTCGCCGCTATACTTCGCGGCGGCTTCTTTCAGCACCCAGAAGTGCAGAAGCGCGCGGCGCTTATCCGCCGCACGGGAAAATTCCGCATATTCCGATGCGGAAAGGATCTTTTCTGCAAGTCGCAGATCGACTGTGCGGTCGAGCGCCTCGGCATCGATGCCGATATTCTCGCGCGAAAGGACGCAGAATACCCAGTTTTTCGTGTGTGTGATGGAAAAATGCCATTCGCTGTCGGGAAAATACGGTTTCCCGCGTGCGCCGATGCAGATGGGCGGCATCGGTTCGCCCGTTGCTTCGCGGTAGATCTGCGCGAGGAGTGCACGCCCGACATCGTGTCCGCTACGCCCGCACAGGGGTTCGGAGCGCAGGATCATAGCTTGTCCACGTCGATCACGTCGCCATCCCCGCGTGGCAGGCGACCACAACGCATCAGACGATCGACGATCTCGATCACGCCAAGGGCAAGGCAAACGATGCCGACGATCACAAAGAGGACTTTGGAAAGCGTCATCGGCACAAAAACGAGGATCAGACCGAGGATACACACCACGATCGAGCCCATGGACATATTTTTTCCGTGATCACGCAGATCGATCGCCTGAAAGCAGATGAAAAGTCCCAGCGCGGTGCTGATACTGCGCGAGATCACCGTCGGATTTGCGATCACGTACAGCCCCAGAACGAGCACGACTGCCGCGAGGACGATCTGCCCAACGCGTCGGGTGAGCGGTTGCAGGAGATTTTTCAGTGCAAGGGATGTGCCCAGCAGGATCAGCGCCCATGCAATGATTTTTTCGACAAGCACGGTGGCAGAATCGGGGGAGATCACGAGGATCAGCCCCAGAACGATCAGAAGAGAAGGACCAAGGAGCATCTCAAGCAGGGACAGCCATTGTTTCTTTTTCATGGGCGGTGTACCTCTTTCATTTTTTTATAGTATATCCTTTTTTCGGAGTGGTGTCAATGCGGGTGAAAGCGGCTTTTGAAAACTCTTAACAAATTATTTACGAAAAAGGCGCATTTGCCTCTTGCATTTTTTTCCTTGTTGCGGTATTATGTATTAGCACTCGAAAGTAAGGAGTGCTAAAAACGTAGATAAAGGCAGGTAGGCGAAAGCTGATACCCGCGTCTAAATACAAATCGTATGGAGGAAATCAACATGAAACTCAAACCCATGGGAGACAACATTCTTCTCAAGCAGCACGAAGCTGCTGAGACCACCGTTTCTGGCATCATCCTTGCAACTGCAAACAAGGAAAAGCCCTCGATCTACGAGGTCGTCGCTGTTGGTGAGAATTGCCACGATGTCGCTCCGAGCGACAAGGTCGTTGTGAGCAAGTTCGTCGGCACCGATGTCACGCTCGACAAGGTGGACTACAAGTTCGTCAAGCAGGAAGATCTGCTTGCGAAGATCGTTGACTAAGGAGGAAAACAAATTATGGCAAAGATGATCGTTTATGGCGAGGAAGCTCGCAAGAAGTTGCAGTCTGGCATTGATCAGCTGGCAAATACCGTTAAAGTTACTCTCGGCCCCAAGGGTCGCAATGTCGTGCTCGGCAAGAAGTATGGTGCACCCCTCATCACCAATGACGGCGTGACCATCGCGAAAGAAGTTGAGCTCGAGGATGCATTTGAAAACATGGGCGCACAGCTCATCCGTGAGGTCGCTACCAAGACCAACGATGTCGCTGGCGACGGCACGACTACCGCAACTGTGCTCGCACAGGCGATCACCCGCGAGGGTCTGAAGAACCTGGCCGCGGGCGCAAACCCCATGGTCATGCGCAAGGGCATCGATAAGGCAGTTGCTGCCGCAGTTGCATCCATTCAGGAGAATTCTGTTCCCGTTTCCGATTCTGCTGCGATCGCACGTGTCGGCGCGGTTTCCTCTGGCGATGAGTCCATCGGCGCGCTGATCGCGGAGGCAATGGAGAAAGTCGGCAACGAGGGCGTTATCACCATCGAGGAATCCAAGACCGCTGAGACGGGTCTGGACGTTGTTGAGGGTATGCAGTTCGACCGTGGCTACATCTCCCCCTACATGGTCACCGATACCGACAAGATGGAAGCTGTCCTCGATGATGCTTACCTGCTCATCACCGATAAGAAGATCGCATCCATTCAGGAGATCCTGCCCATCCTCGAGCCCGTCGTCAAGGCTGGCAAGAAGATGATCATCATTGCAGAAGATGTCGAGGGCGACGCTCTGGCAACGCTTCTGCTCAATCGTCTGCGCGGCAATTTCAACGTTGTCTGCGTGAAAGCCCCTGGCTTCGGCGACCGCCGCAAGGAGATGCTGCAGGATATCGCAGTGCTTACCGGTGGCACGGTGATCTCGAGCACGCTCAACATGGAGCTGTCCGAGGCTACCCTCAATGACCTCGGTCGCGCACATCAGGTGATCGTGACCAAGGACACCACGACCATCGTCGATGGCGATGGCGATGCAGAGGCTGTTGCAGCTCGCGCGCACCAGATCCGTGCCGCGATCGCGACCACGACTTCGGACTATGACCGCGAGAAGCTTCAGGAGCGCCTTGCGAAGCTCAGCGGTGGCGTTGCTGTCATCAAGGTCGGCGCACAGACTGAGGTCGCTATGAAGGAGCAGAAGCTCCGTGTAGAGGATGCACTCAATGCGGCTCGTGCGGCTGTGGAAGAGGGCATCGTCGCAGGCGGTGGCACGGCACAGGTCAATGCTGTCGCGGCAGTTGAAGCGCTGATCGAGACCCTGCATGGCGATGAGAAGACGGGCGCGAAGATCATTGCTTCCGCACTTCAGGCTCCGATCCGCCAAATCGCAGAAAATGCGGGCGTGGATGGCTCGGTCGTCTATGAGAAAATCAGAAATTCTGGTAAGGTCGGCTATGGCTACAATGCCTACACCGAGGAATACTGCGACATGATCGCCGCTGGCATCGTCGATCCGACCAAGGTCACGCGCTCCAGCCTCGAAAACGCGGCATCCATCGCAGGCTGTGTCCTCACGACGGAGTCCCTCGTTGTCGATAAGCCCGATCCCGCAGCCGATGCAGCCGCCGCTGCCGCTGCTGCACAGGGCGGTATGTACTAAGCGAATATTTTCCGCAAGGGTGCTACGAAACGTAGCACCCTTTTTGTGCGCAATTTGCTGATTTTGACTGTAGGGTGGGGGTATACCCCCACCGGCGCAGTAGCGATATCCGCACGGTCGGTTTTTTGCACCAACCGCCGATGATTGAGGAAAGCCTTCTCCTTGGGGAGAAGGTGGCACGGCACAGCCGTGACGGATGTGGGGCTACCGCAGTATGCATACCGCAACTGCTTCCGAAATATGCAACGTTTGTCCCCACATCAGTCACAAAAAAATCAAATAGATTTTTTGTGACAGCTTCTCCCCAAGGAGAAGCCTTTGGCGGTCGTCGGTAAACTGTGTGAAAAACGAGCATTTCCGTCGTCGCAACGTGGTCGGTGGGGGTGTACCCCCACCCTACAGTATGATCGGCGGGCGAAAAAACCGTATGATCGGTACATCTTAAACGCAACTTAATAAATTCCATACTTTCTTCTTAAATGATTCGGTGGTATAATGGTAGCAATGAAGAAAGAATCGGAGGGGAACGGTATGTATAATATTCTCATTTGCGACGATCAGCCAGACATTGTCAATGCGCTGAAGATATATCTTGCGCCCGAGGGATACAATCTGCTCACCGCCTATACGGGGCGGGACGCGGTCGAGATCGCGAGATCGGGCGACATTCATCTGATTCTGCTCGATGTGATGATGCCGATCATGGATGGCATCACGGCGACGGCAGAGATCCGCGCGTTTTCCAATGTGCCCATCATTCTCTTGACGGCAAAATCAGAAACCGAGGACAAGGTGCTCGGGCTGAATGTCGGTGCGGATGACTACATCACGAAGCCTTTTGTGCCTGTAGAGGTGCTTGCGCGCGTGCGTTCGCAGCTTCGGCGCTATGCACAGCTGGGCAGCAGGCAGGAATCGGAGGCGGCGGGGTGCATCACCATCGGTGGTGTGACGCTCGATGATCGCGCAAAGACGGTCAGCGTTGAGGGCGAGACGGTCGCGCTCACGCCTACGGAATATGCCATTTTGCATCTGCTCATGCGCAATCCAGGGAAAGTCTTTTCGACCAAGGCGCTCTATGAAGCGGTCTGGCAGGAGGCGGCGCTCGGAAGCGAGGGCGCAGTTGCGGTGCACATTCGCCATCTGCGCGAAAAGATCGAGATCAATCCCTCAGAACCGCGCTATCTGAAAGTCGTGTGGGGGCAGGGATATAAAATGGAGGGCAATGCATGAAAAATCACATTGTCTTCAAATTCCTTGCCATCTTCCTCGCGGCGGCGGCGCTCCTTGCGGCGGTCGGAAGCGCGGGCGGGATCGTTGGGCTCACGAGCATGGGACTGTACGAAAAAGATGTCGATACGCTTCGCGAAGAACAGTCGGAGAGCCTGCGGCGCGAATTTGCAGTCAATCAGATCCACCGCTACGCATCCGTGAATCTTGGAAATCTTCCTGAAACGTATCTGGAGACCATTTTCGGCAATCAATGGTACTATTGCCCATTTGTATACGGAACGTACTATTATTCAATCGTCAATGACCGCGGGGAGATCGTGGAATCGACCCTTGATGGGGAGCTGGAAGATGCATCGGTTTACTCCATCGTCGTGACGGATCTTCGCTACCGCCGTGCGGTCACAGGCGCGCTCGATGGAGATGGTACGATCGTCGATCCCAATTCCGATGCGCGCGCAACGCAGACGGACGATGCTTCGACCGATGCGACGGCTTATTCGGAGACCGAACCGCCCACGACGGAAGAAGAGACGACCGTCCCAGAAGCGACCACGCCTGAAACGGACACAACGGAAGATGTCTACGCCGATAGCATCGAGTATGCGATCACCGACGGTGAGGGAGAAGCATATGCGGTCTACCGCTATGAGCAAGAGGATACGATCCACACCGCCTATTATTACGACTACACCACCGATCAGGAGATCGAGCTTCGCTGGCAGACGGCATCGCTCCCGCCGTATACCTTCCAGCTCTACCTGCTCCCCGATGCGCTCCCGAATGAGGCAAGTTGGACGCTTCTGGAGATGGTGTGGAATATCCGCATCGAGCTGACCTATATCCTTGCGGCATCGCTTCTGGTGCTTGCGGTCGCCGCGGTGTACCTGTGCTGTGCGGCGAGCAGAAAGCCCGATTCGCAGACGGTGCACGCCGAGGGATTGAACCGCCTGCCGCTCGATCTGTATTTTGTAAGTGATGCGTGCCTCGTCGTGCTCTGCGTAGTGCTTGGGATGCTTTGCGCGGAAGTGATGCTCGATCAGTCGCTGCGTGTCATGCTTGCGCTCCTTGCGCTCGATGGCTATTTCTGCGCGCTCGTGTGCATTGGCTTCTTCTACGCGCTCTGCGCGCAGGTGAAAACGCCCAACGGTTACTGGTGGAAAAATACCGTGATCGCCCGCGCGCTTCGCCTTGCGGTGCGCATTTGCAGGAAAGTATGGCACGCGCTTTGCTGGGCGGTGACGCATTTTCCTGCGTGCGTGCGCGCCATGTGCGCATGGACGAAGAAATTCGTCGCATTTCTAGCAAGTCCCGTCATTCGCCTCGGACGCTGGCTTGGTGGCTGGCTCGGACGGCTCTATGCACTCCTGCCGCTTATGTGGCAATGGCTCGTGGCGGGCGCAGTGCTTCTTGTGCTCATGCTCATTGCCGTGATCGCATTCTTCGAGACAAATACCGTGCTCGTGCTACTTTGCCTTGCGGCGTGCGTGGCGATCGTGCTCTACGGTGCGCGCTCGTTTGGCGTGCTCTTTGCGGGCGTGAAGCGCATGAGCAAGGGAAATCTCGATACCAAGGTGGACGGCAAGCACCTTGTGGGTGCATTTGGTGAATTTTCTGAAGCGCTCAATGCCCTTTCGGAAGTTGCCATCGTTGCGGCGCAGAAGCAGATGAAAGCCGAGCGCATGAAAACGGAGCTCATTACGAACGTCTCCCACGATATCAAGACCCCGCTCACGTCCATTATCAACTATGTCGATCTGCTCGACAAGCCCCACTCCGAGCAGGAGCAGGAGCAGTATCTGGAAGTGCTGGCGCGTCAGTCCCAGCGACTGAAAAAACTCATTGAAGATCTGATGGAAATGAGCAAGGCAAGCACAGGAAATCTTGCCGTCGATATCACCGATGTGAGCGCCGTCGAGGCGATCAATCAGGCACTTGGCGAATTTGCCGACAAGCTCGAGCGCGCGGAGCTCACGCCCGTGTTCCACAGCCCCGAGGGGGATGTGCTGATGCGTGCCGATGGACGGCTCGTGTGGCGCGTGCTGAGCAATCTGCTTGGCAATGCGGTGAAATATGCCCTCGCGGGCACGCGGCTGTATATCGATCTGATGCAACTGGACGGCAGAGTGATCATTTCGCTGAAGAATATTTCGCGCGATCCGCTCAATGTCAATGCCGACGAGCTTCTTGAGCGATTCGTGCGTGGCGATTCGGCGCGAAACACCGAGGGAAGCGGTCTGGGACTGAATATCGCCCAGAGCCTGATGGAGCTCCAAAAGGGCACGCTTCAGCTCCTAGTCGATGGCGACCTGTTTAAGGTGACGCTGAGCTTCCCAATGGCGTAAAGCGTTCACAATTTTGTCGAATTTTATTTTCATTTGGTTTATTTGCTATTCAAAATCAAAACGTATCTTAATAACAGAAAGGTTGCGGAAGCCGTGAGCCGCTTCCTTTCGACTCCGTAGATCCTCTTTTCTACCTCTCTTCTTTCCAAACCCTTATGCGGAAAACGCCCGAAGCGATGCGCTTCGGGCGTTTTTCCACCATAAAGAGGAAAAATTTTCGTTTTCCTCTTTCTATTTTTTGAAATATCGTGTATACTGGGAGCATACAAAAGAAATGATCGGAGCTACGGTATGCGCATTCTCTATAACAGCAAGCAGTCCCAGTTCAAGACGCCGTTCGGCACACTTAAACCGAACGAGAAATGTACCCTCAACATCCACATCCCTGCATCGGTGCAGACGACCGCAGTCAAATGCATTTTTCAGTTTGAAAACGGTGCACACGCGCAGGATTTCCCATTTGAATTCAAAATGAAGCGCGGCGCGTATGAGATCTATCAGTGCCGCTTTACGATCCCCTATGTGGGTCTATATTATTACTATTTCTATATCGAAACGCGCACGGGCGGCTTCCGCCTGTTTAAGCAGGGCGATGATACGAATATGGAAGCGGGCGACCTTTGGCAGCTTAGCTGTATTCCCGCCGATTTCCATACGCCCGACTGGGCAAAGGGCGCGGTGATCTATCAGGTGTTCCCTGACCGCTTCTGCGCGGCTGGCAGAACGGACCTTACAGGAAAACTTGAGCCGTATGTCCTGCACAAGGACTGGTATGAGGAGGTCGCATGGCAGCCGACCCCAGAGGGAACGGTGCTCAATAACGATTTTTACGGTGGTAATTTTCGCGGTATCACGGAAAAAATGGACTATATTGCCTCCCTTGGCACGACCATCCTCTACCTCAACCCCATTTCTAAGAGCTTCTCGAGCCACCGCTACGATACAGGCGACTACAAAACGCCCGATCCAATGCTTGGCACGACGGCAGATTTTACCCGTATGTGTGAAGCGGCGCACGCGCGCGGCATCCGCGTGATCTTAGATGGCGTATACTCGCACACGGGCTCGAACAGTCTGTATTTTAACCGCGAAAATGCATTCCCGAGCGTCGGCGCGTATCAGTCGAAGCAGTCGCCGTATTATAGCTGGTATACGTTCTATGAGCATCCGAACAATTACCATTCGTGGTGGAGCTTCGATACCCTCCCGACGGTCAATAAGACGGACAGCGCCTTTATCGATTACATCATCAGGGATGAAGACAGCGTTGTGGCGCATTGGCTTCATCTGGGCGCAGACGGATTCCGCCTGGACGTTGCCGATGAGCTTCCTGACGAATTTCTGAAGCTTCTGTACGACCGCGTCAAGCAGATCAAGCCCGATGCGCTCGTGATGGGCGAGGTGTGGGAGGATGCTTCCAACAAGGTCGCTTACGGACAGCGCCGCCGCTATTTTACGGGTGCAGAGCTCGATAGCGTGATGAACTATCCGTTCCGCACGGCGATCATCGATTTCGTGCGTGGACGCGACAGCGGTTGGGCGCTGAGAGAAACGGTCATGTCGATCGTGGAGAATTACCCGCCCGAAGTCGTGGCGTGCAATATGAATCTGCTCAGCACGCACGATACTCCGCGCATCCTTACGGCGCTCGTGGACGATTTTAACGGCTCACGCGAAGAGAAAGCACAGCGCCGCCTGAGCCGAAATCAGATGGATGTGGCGCGGGAGAGATTGATGATGGCGGCATTTTTGCAATTCACGCTTCCTGGAAGCCCCAGTATCTACTATGGCGACGAGGCGTGCATGGAGGGCTACAAAGACCCATTCAACCGCCGCACCTATCCGTGGGGACGCGAGGATCTTGAAATGCGCAACCATTTCAAGCGTCTTGGCAGACTGCGCCGTGATCACGAGGTACTGCGCCTCGGCGATATCGAATTTTTCGAGGCAGGGGATAAGCATATCGGATTCACACGCACCTATGATGGCAAGTCCGTAAAGATCTACTGCAACCGTAGCGGAGACCCGCAGGATATCCCCGCAGGGCGCGTGATCCTTGGCTATAATTTGCAGACCGTTGCGCCCGACTGGCTCACCCTCGCGCCGCGCGGTTTCTGCATCGTGGAGGGATGAGCATGGAACAGGAGCATTTCCTTTCGGGCTACTGTAAGCAGCTCGATGCGGCGCGCATGGTCACAGCCGTCACAGAAAATGGAGCGCTGACCGAGGTGGATTGCTGCTTCGGAACGTGCCCATACGAAAATAGCTGTCCCATCGCAAAGGAACTTCAGACGCTTGTCTAATGTCTAAATGCAAACCGACTGCCCTCGTGGCGGTCGGTTTTTTGCAATATGCCGTGATGGGCGGGTATGGATATCGCGACTGCTTCCGAAATATGCAATGTTTCGGAAATCAGTATGAGAATTCACAAATTTGACTTTTATTTGCTTTACAGGTGTGCTATAATGGGATAAACTGGTTTGTTATAGCCATTTTGGAAGGGAAGAAAACATTTATGGGACTGATTACGAAGCTGTTTGGGACGCGTTCGGAGCGTGAGATCAAGAAGATCCGCCCCACAGTCGATAAAATTCTGGCGCTCGAAGCGCAATTTGCATCGCTTTCTGACGAAGCGCTCAAAGGGAAAACGGAAGAATTCCGTGCGCGCCTTGCGCAGGGCGAGACGCTCGATGATCTTCTGCCCGAGGCATTTGCTGCCATCCGCGAAGCGGCGTGGCGCGTGCTCGGCATGAAGCCGTATCCTGTTCAGCTCATCGGTGGCATCGTTCTGCATCAGGGACGCATTGCCGAAATGAAAACAGGTGAGGGAAAGACCCTCGTCGCCATCCTGCCGTGCTATCTCAATGCCCTCACAGGGCGCGGTGTGCACGTCGTGACGGTCAACGACTATCTTGCCAAGCGCGACTCGGAGTGGATGGGCAAGGTCTACCGCTACATGGGGCTCACGGTCGGTCTGATCGTGCCCGGACTTTCGGGCGCAGAGCGCCGCGAAGCGTATGCGGCAGATATCACCTACTGTACGAACAACGAGCTCGGCTTTGACTACCTGCGCGACAATATGGCGCTTTATAAATCCGAGCTTGTACAGCGCGGGCACGCCTTTGCCATCGTGGACGAGGTGGACTCCATATTGATCGACGAGGCAAGAACGCCGCTGATCATTTCTGGTAAGGGCGAGGATTCGTCGAAGCTGTACGAAATGGCAGATTATTTCGTGTCCACCCTGCGCCGTCAGGTCTTTGCCAAGACTGAGGACAAGGAAGTGCACGACGATCTCGATTGCGACTACTTTGTTGACGAGAAATCGCGCACCGTTTCGCTCACGGCATCGGGCATTGCCAAGGCAGAGAAGTATTTTGGCGTGGAAAACCTTGCCGATAGTGAAAATGCGACGCTTTCGCATCACCTCAATCAGGCGATGAAAGCGCGTGGATTGATGAAAAAGGATATCGATTACGTCGTCAAGGATGGCGAGATCATCATCGTGGACGAATTCACGGGCAGACTGATGTATGGCAGACGCTATAACGAGGGCTTGCATCAGGCGATCGAAGCCAAAGAGGGCGTGAATGTCGCAAGCGAAAGCAAGACCCTTGCGACCATCACATTCCAGAATTTCTTCCGCTTGTACGACAAGCTCTCGGGCATGACGGGCACGGCGCTGACAGAGCAGGAGGAATTCGGCACGATCTATGCCCTCGATGTCGTGGAGATCCCTACGAACCGCCCTGTTGCGCGCGTCGATCACCATGATGTCGTCTATAAGACCGAAATGGGCAAATTCCGCGCCATCATCGAGCAGGTCAAGCTCTGCCACGAGAAAGGACAGCCCGTTCTCGTCGGCACGATCTCAATCGAAAAGAGCGAGCTTCTGAGCAAACTTCTCAAGCGCGAGGGCATCCCTCACAGCGTGCTCAATGCGAAGTTCCATGAGCAGGAGGCGCAGATCGTTGCGCAGGCGGGTAAGTTCGGCGCGGTCACGATCGCGACGAATATGGCAGGCCGTGGTACGGATATCGTGCTCGGCGGCAATGCGGAATTTTTGGCAAAGAACGAGCTTCGGAAGATGGACTATCCCGAGGAACTTCTGCGCGAGGCAGATTCTTATGCGGAAACGGACGATCCCGAGATCCTCGCCATCCGTGAAAAGTATGAAGCACTCTTGAAAACCCATAAGCAGGAGATCGCCGACGAGGCGGAGAAAGTGCGCAATGCGGGCGGACTTTTCATCATCGGTACGGAGCGCCATGAATCGCGCCGTATCGACAATCAGCTTCGTGGCCGTGCGGGCAGACAGGGCGACCCTGGTGAGAGCCGCTTCTATCTGAGTTTGCAGGATGATCTCATGCGCCTGTTTGCGACCGATCGCGTGATGGGCATGATGGATTCGCTCGGACTGGACGAGGATACGCCCATCGATGCAAAGATCCTCTCCAATGCGGTCGAAAATGCGCAGAAGAGCGTCGAATCGCGCAATTTCCGCGCGAGAAAGAACGTGCTCGAGTACGATAATGTTATGAATACCCAGCGCGAAGTCGTCTATGCACAGCGCCAGAAAGTGCTCGACGGTGAAAATCTGCGCGAGAATATGCTGCAAATGCTTCGCTCGCTCGTCGAGACGAATGTCACCACCGCGCTCAGCGCGAGCGGAAGTGCAGACGATGTCGCGCTTAGCCAGCTTGCGATGAACATGGAGGGCATCTACTTTGCCAAGGGCACGCTTGCCGCGCGTGCATCGGAACTTCTGGGCATGAACGGCGAAGCGCTTGCCGATGCCGTGTATGCCATCGCTGAGCGCACCTACGAGGCAAAGGAAGCATCCTACGGCGCGAATGTCATGCGGGAGCTGGAACGCGTCGTGATGTTGCGCGTCGTGGACGAATACTGGATGGATAACATTGATGCGATGGACGACCTCAAGCAGGGCATTGGTCTGCGTGCCTATGGTCAGCATGATCCTGTCATCGCCTATAAGGAAGAGGGCTTCGAGATGTTTGAAGCCATGATCACCGCCATCCGCGAGGAGACCATTCGCCGTATGTTCCTTGTTCAACTCAAACCGCGCGAGGAAGTCAAGCGCGAGAAGGTCGCCAAGGAGACGGGCACGAGCGCCGCAGGCGAAACGACGGTCAAGAAAGCGCCCGTTCGCAAGGAAAAGAAGGTCGGTCCGAACGATCCCTGCCCCTGTGGAAGCGGTAAAAAGTACAAAAAATGCTGTATGCAAAAGGATAAAATGGCGGAGTAACGCGCCAAAAGCAAAATGGAAAACATATGGTAACAGCGAAAAAAATCGGAAAACTTGAATACCTGACGGCGGATGGCATCCCTGTCCCCCATGCGTTCACCACGCGCCTTGGCGGTGTGAGCGAGGGCATATTTGACAGCCTGAACATTGCGATGCACCGTGGAGACAGTGCGGAAAATGTGGCGCACAACCATGCCATCCTCGCCCGCGCGCTCGGGTACGATGTGAATTGCACCGTCCTTGCGCATCAGACGCATTCGGATATCGTCCGCGCGGTCACGCGCGCGGACTGTGCGGGGCTTAACCACCATGCCTACCCAGAGTGCGATGCGCTCATCACTTGCGATGCGGGGGTGGCGCTTGTGATCTTTACCGCCGATTGCACCCCGATCCTGTTTTACGACCCTGTGACAGGGACGGTCGGTGCGGCGCACGCAGGCTGGCGCGGAACGGTCGCGGGCATCGCGGCGAAAACCGTCGAAGCCATGGTGCGGGAATTCGGCTGTAAGGCAAGCGATATCCGCGCGGCGATCGGACCGAATATCGGCGCGTGTTGCTTCGAGACGAACCGTGATGTTCCCGATGCGGTGCGCGCGGCGTGTGGTGCGGAAGCGGAAGAGCATATCCGCGCTGTGGATGATAAGTATTATGTAAACCTAAAAGAGATCAATGCCCTTTTCCTGCGCCGCGCAGGTGTTTTGCAGATCGAGCAAAGCACGGCGTGCACGGTGTGCGAGCACGACCGCTTCTGGTCGCATCGCTATACGCACGGCGAGCGGGGAAGTCAGGGCGCAGTGATCGTGTGTAAGGAGGGACGCGTATGAAGCGGCTCGTATCTGGAATCCTTTGCGTGGCACTCACCACGTGCCTGTTTTGTGGCTGTGCACAGCAGGAGGATGATGTCTACATCCCCACGGGCAATGCCCTTGTGATGGAGGGGCAGGACCCCGATTCTGTCAACCCGACGGTCGAAGTCGAGCCACAGCGGCTCACGCTTGCCTATTATGCTGAGCGCTCCATGAATCCGCTCAAGAGCAACGACTATACGAACCGTGTCCTCTTCTCCCTGATCTATCAGGGGCTGTTCTGCGTCAGCTCGTCGAATGAGGCAAGCCCCATGCTTTGCCAGAATTACCGTGTTTCCGCAAGCGGAAAGGTTTGGACGTTTTACCTCACGAGCGCAACGTTCTCCGATGGCACGGCAGTCACGGCAAATGATGTCGTCGCGACGTATAAGGCGGCAAAGGAAAATAAGTATTATAAGGGACGCTTCCTGCATATCCGCAGTGTGGAGCAGTCGGAAGATGGCGGCGTGGAGATCACGCTCGATACCGAAATGCAGGAGCTTCCCATCCTGCTCGATATCCCCATCTTAAAGGCATCGCAGGTGGATGATGAGTACCCCATTGGCAGTGGTCCGTATATCTTCAATCAGGGGCTTTCGGGCGCGTCGCTTCGCCGCAACCTCAACTGGTGGTGCAATGCCAGCGTGCCCGCGACGGCGGACTCCATCACCCTCGAACCTGCGACTTCTACCTCGCAGATCCGCGATGATTTTGAGTTTGCAGATATCAGCCTCGTCTGTACCGACCCTTATGCAGATGATTACGCCGATTTTCGCGGTGACTTCGAGCTGTGGGAAACGGACAATGGAACGCTTCTCTATCTTGCCTGCAATGTGCTTTACAGCAAGGATCAGATTTTCCTCGAGCCTGAGCAGCGCAAGCTTTTGACCTATGGCATCGACCGCGAGGGCATCTCGGAGCGCTACTACAATGGCTATGCAAAGCCTGCGACGCTCATGGCATCCCCCTCGTCGCCGTATTACAGCATGTCGCTTGCGTCGAATTATGCCTATGATTCCATGAAATTTGTCGATAAAGTGTCGTCGTTCGGCGTGATCACGGAAAAAGTGCGACTGCTCGTCAATAAGGACGATACCCAGCGCCTGCGAACCGCGCGCTATATCGCGGAAACGTTCACTGCCCTCGGATTGCCGATGGAAACGGTCGAAGTCTCTACGAGCACCTATATCGACCGCGTCAAGCAGGGCGAATATGACCTTTACCTCGGTCAGACGAAGCTTTCGCCCAATATGGATCTTTCTGGCTTCTTTGGTCCGTGGGCAAATATGAGCTATAACGGCATCTCGAACAATGACCTGTATGAGCTCTGCCTCGATGCGCTGGAAAACACGGGAAATTACCGCAATCTCCTCAAATCCGTTGCTGAGGACGGTCGCGTCATCCCCATCCTCTTTGCAGGCAATGCGATCTATGCCGAGCGTGGCGTGGCGAGCGATTTGAGCCCCGCGCGCGATAACGTGTTCTATTACACGCGCAACTGGACGATGAAGGATGCCAAACTCGAAACGATCTACGAGGATTGATGCCATGGCAGAATACGAAATGGTGCGCGAGATCAAAAACTTATGCCGTAATAACCAGATGCGCGACGTTTTCTTCGAGGAGGTCACCTGTGACGACCCCGAGGAATATGTGCGCAGTATCCTGCACGGCGCTGAGATCCAGACAAGCGCCGACCATGGCGCACAGGGCACCGTGACCGTCCACGCAGTCGTCGATGGTTTGATGCAGAAATTTGTGTTTACCCCAATTTGAAAAAAGGTCGTTTCCAAATGCCTGAAATAAGCAACAGGATGCAAGACTTGCCAAGGGCATTTTCTGCGAAAAAACATAATTGTAATATCAATATCAAAGACCGCAATGGTAAGGCTGTCAGCGCCCCAACCATTGCGGTCTTTCGTTATCCCCATGCTTATTCACTTTTGTATTTATCGATCGCCATCAAAAGGCGATAAAGCTGTTCCTGCTCGACTTTGCTTTTTGTAGAGAAAAACTCATAGCATTTCAACGGAATGCTGTCACAAGCGTTTGCATCGTCCAGTTTTTCAAACAGTTTAGAAAGTGGGATGTCTAATGCGGATGCGATTTTCTCAATGCTTTCCAGCGTGGCATTTTTCTCGCCACGCTCTAATTGCCCGATGTAAGTCGGATGGCATCCAGACAACTCCGCAAGTTTCTCCTGACTCAATTTCTGTTGCGTTCTATAATTACGGATACGCTGCCCGACGAATTTTGCTATTTCACTCATAGTATCCCCCCCACTTGGATAATAGTCTATAAATATTATCCTCAATTCTCCACAGACTATTGATATTCTTTCTTGAAAGTGATATACTATAAGCGTTGTAATATTGCTTCTCTGTGCTTTTAGCGTCTTATACGGCAAAAAAAGCGGGTGCTGATACACCCGCTTGAAGTTAGTCTTTCGTAAAGTATGTAACTTGAAGATATATAAAAAGGTGGATACTGTATGAAAAAGAATCGAACTTCTTATTCCTTAAAGGAGAGATTTGACTACTGGTTTGACGATCGCATCGCAAATGGCTCGCTGGGTTTTATTCGTTTTTTGATTCTAGCATCCGTTGCCCTTGCGGTGTTAATTGCTTGCTTGGTGGTATTGATGGGATTCGATGGGGAAAGTGACCATACTGGCGTGTTTTGGGACAGCGTTGCAACTATAATCAATGCGTGGATGCCCTATTCTGAAGATGGAAGTTTAGGCTATTTGGCTTTAATGTCGATAAATGCTATTGCAGGTATGTTGTTTACCAGTGTTTTAATTGGTATTATTACAAGCACGATCGAAGAAAAAATAGTTGAGTTCAAACGAGGGAATTCGGTTGTCCTTGAAAACGGGCACGTGGTTGTGCTTGGCTTTCGATCTGGGGAATACACCCTTTTGAATCAGTTGATCCTTGATGCAGAGGATGCACCGATGTGCATCGTTGTGGGAGCAGATTTGGAACGGGAAATGGCAGAGGGATTGATACAGGATAATTTATCCATTCCGAAGAATGTTCGCATCATTTATCGTACTGTGGATATTACAGACCCTGTCATGTTGCGTAAGTGTGCGATTACAACTTGCAGAACAGTTATTGTTAGCCCCGGTGACGATGCAAGGGTTATTAAAACCATATTAGCTGTATCAAAGTTGTTGCAGGATGAACATATTACTGATGTGCGCATAAATGCGATTTTAGCAACCAAAAACTATAATTTCCCCAAAACCTTGGCGGACACCCACAATATTTCAGTTATCAAGACTAATGAGATCCTTGCGAAAATAATAGCACATTCTTGCACGCAGACGGGGCTATCCGAAACATTTCGCGAAGTGTTTAACTTTGAGGGCTCTGAATTTCATCTTATTTCATGTCCAGAATTGGCAAAAAATACGTTTGCTCAGGCTATGACCCGTCTGGATAGGGCTGTTCCTGCTGGTGTTTACAGAGATGACCATGCAATTTTGAACCCGCCATCGGACTTTTTGATTCAGGAGGATGACAAATTGATCGTCTTTTCTGAATCGAAAAACTCTGCGGTGTTGTTAGATCAGTCAAATATATCTGCATATGATCATACATTATCAAAGACTGTACCGCGGAAAACAGATGTACTTGTGGTGGGGTATAATGATACGTTACCTATCATTCTACGGGAGCTTCCTAATAATGTTGTGTGTGCACATTTGCCAGAATTGGTGAAAAATACAGGGTTACTTATACAATGTCAGGGGATTGCTAGCCAAAGAAATTTGGAGCTGTGCTATTATGCCGAAACACCTAAGTGCGAAGATGCCGTTAGAAAGTTGGCAAAAAAATCAGAACACATTGTAATTCTAAGCGATCATAACAAAACACCAGAAGATGCAGACATGGAAACAATGTTTCTACTGCTAAATTTCCGAGATGTTCGGTTGCGGTATAAAATGCAGTTCAATATAACTGTTGAAATGTGCAAGGAGCAGAATCAAAAGCTAGTGAATGGTGGCGATCATACCGATTTTCTTGTCGCATCTAGTATGGCGTCCCTGTTTTTGGCACAGCTTGCCGAGTATCCCGAGCTGATCGAAGTCTTTCGTGATATTTTGGATAACGAGGGAAATGAGCTATACTTGAAAAATGCCTCCGATTTGCATATTTGTGGTATGCATAGCATCCTAGAATTGCGCCAAATTGCGCTTTCCTATGGTTATATTTTGTTGGGATATATGGATGCCGAAAAACAAAGCTACTTTAATCTCCCTCTCGAACAGAAAATAGAACTCACATCGGATTGTAATATCATTGTTTTGAGTGAGGATTGAATTTGTATTGTTCCAAACAAGAGCCCCGATGCGATTTTCAAAGCAGATCAATATTTGACAACGCCCCCCTGTCGTTAGGCAGGGGGAGTTGCTTTTTATGTGACTTGGTTTTGGCACAAAAGCGGGTGGAAAATGGACGAGGGGTGGTGAATAGGCTGAAAACGGAGGTGGTCGGTATGATCGCTGCTGCGTGGCTGATGCTGAGCACGCTGCTGTATTCGTTGCAACTATCCACAGGGAGCTTCCTCAAGCCCCTCACAGCCGAGGAGGAACGCATCTACCTCGAACGCGTCGCACAGGGCGACCTCGAGGCGAGAAATATCCTCGTTGAACACAATCTCCGCCTCGTGGCGCACATTATGAATGACGGTTGAAGCAAAAGGATACGCCCTGTGGCGGACAATCGGCGAGATTACGTCCACGCATTGCGGAAAAATGACGAAAATCCGCTGGAATGCGACGCTGGCATCGTTTGCGATATGAACCCCCCAACTGCGAATGCGGTTGGGGGATTTTTGGTAACCAAGAGCGTAATTAGCATACTCAACTGTTGACCATCATCGTAATTATGAGGATGATATTATCAAGTAAAACTAAAACGAGGCAAACGCATAGATGATATAAAGCAAAACCTGAATGATCGTTTCACTAACCATTCGGGTTCTTTTTATTGCTGATAATATCGAGAAGTTGCAACTTTAATGCAAAAGTCCTCGACAACCGATTGAAAAAGCTGAGGTTTTACGCTATAATTTATAATGATTAGGTACAACCACAATTCCAAGATGCGAATATGAGGTGCTTTCATGAAAATCAGTTATAAGAAATTATGGATTTTACTTATTCAAAGGGATATCACAAAGTCAACGCTTCGACAAGAGTGCAATATTTCCACAGGCACGATGAGCAAACTGAATAAGGGCGAAGAAGTTGCGCTCTCTATTCTGCTTCGCATCTGCAATTATCTAAATTGCGATATTGGAGATATTTGCGAGGCAGTTCCTGCTGATGAAGAATGAGTCCGTTTTATCGTATTTCTATTCCGAAATAATTAAAGTTGCCCAAGGCAGATCGTTGCATTAAAAAGCGAAATCAGCAAGGAAAAGCGGCTTAATCGGCAAATGGTAATGAATGCACAGTTGAAGAAGTTGAGAAAAGAATTGGAGGCGTTATGATGAGCTTTTCGGAAAGAATGAAACTTGAACCGCAGAAACAAATTCAAACGGACAACATGGAT
>CAZVJJ010000014.1:0-36119 GCA_964627295.1 uncultured Oscillospiraceae bacterium
CCCGACCTACTGATTCGTAGTCAGTCACTCTATCCAACTGAGCTATCGCCGCATAGCGCTTCCTTAGCGCCAAAGTATAATATCACACCTTTCGGAAAAATGCAAGTCTTTTTTTCAAAAAAATGAAAAAATTTTTTCGCGCTTCAGATAGCAGGGGAGGGGTTGACTTTTTGCGTTTTCCCATAGTAAAATAGCGGGAAAACAGGAGGGGTCTTATGCTCGATGCCATGATAATTGAAAAGCTCCCTGCGGCGCTCCTGCCTTGGTACGCAAGCGGACACCGTGCGCTCCCATGGCGGGAAGATCGCGACGCGTACCATGTCTGGATCTCCGAGATCATGCTTCAGCAGACGCGGGTCGAGGCGGTGCGCGGGTACTATGCGCGCTTTCTTGATGCGCTCCCGACGGTGCAGGCGCTTGCCGCGTGCGATGATGAGCTGCTTCACAAGCTCTGGGAGGGACTTGGCTATTACAGCCGTGTGCGCAACCTAAAAAAGGCGGCACAGATCATCGTAGCGCGCTATGGTGGCGAATTTCCGCGCGCTTATAGTGACATCCTCGCGCTCCCTGGGATCGGCGCGTATACAGCGGGCGCGATCGCGTCCATTGCCTTTGATGAGAAAACGCCTGCGGTGGATGGGAATGTCCTGCGCGTGATCGCGCGCGTTTGCGATGACGCAACGCCCATCGATCTTGCCTCGCACAAGCAGGCGGTGACGCAGGCACTTGCGCAGATTTATCCCGATGAAGCATCGGATTTTACGCAGGCACTTATGGAGCTTGGCGCGACCGTGTGCGGTCCGAACAGAAAGCCCGATTGCGAGCATTGTCCATGCGCCCACTTTTGCGCATCGTATCGCCACGGCACGGCAGAAACGCTTCCTGTGAAGCTTCCGAAGCGCGAGCGGCGCGAAGAGGACAGGACGGTATTCATCCTGCGCTGTGGGGAGCGCTATGCGCTGGAAAAGCGCCCTAAGGAGGGCTTGCTTGCGGGACTTTGGCAGTTCCCAAACTGCGAGGGGAAGCTTTCGACCGCGCAGGCGCTTGAAAAAGTGGAAGCATTTTCGCTTGCACCCCGCGAAATTTTGCGCGAGGTGGAGAAAAAGCATATTTTCACCCATATCACATGGCATATGCGTGGCATCTATCTGGAAGTCGCCACCTGCGATGGGGGATTTACGTGGATGACGAGCGACGAGATCCGAAAAAATGCGGCGCTCCCAACGGCATTTCGCCAGTTCTGGGATGCGACGGAGAAATAAAAAGGCGCGTGCAGAAAACCTGCACGCGCTTTTTTATAGCGAAATCAGAATTCGATGTCCATGTTCGCGATCACGGCGGCGCAACGAGGGCAAAGACCCTCGCCATTTGCCTGCGTCGAGTGCATCCAGCAGCGGGGGCACTTCTCGCCCTTTGCTTCGGAGACACCGATGGTGAGCTCGGGATAGTTCACACCTGTGCCGACTTCCGCGCCGTCCTCTGCCTCGCTCCAATCGACAGCAGACACGATGCACACCTCAGCGAGGTTCACACCGTCGCAGGCGGCCTTGAGCGCGGCATTGTCAGTAGCGAGGGTGACGTGCGCCTCGAGTGCCTTGCCGATGCGCTTGTCAGCGCGTGCCTTTTCCAGAATGCCGTTGACATCCTGACGGAGCTTCACGATCACAGCCCACTTGTCCATGGCGGCATCATCCAGCGCGTATGCATCCAGATTTTCGGGCATTTCGTTGAGCAGGATGTTGCGTGCGTCATCGGAATCGAGGTGGGGCATAGACTGCCAGATCTCGTCGCAGGTGAATGCGAGGATGGGCGCGAAGAGCTTTGCCATCGTATCGACGATCAGATACAGCGCCGTCTGCGCAGAGCGGCGACGCGCGCCAGAAGCCTCTTCACAGTACAGGCGATCTTTCAGAATGTCGAGGTAGAACGACGAGAGCTCCACAACGCAGAAATCGTTGATCGCGTGGCTTACGAGATGGAATTCGTAGTTGTTATACGCCTTGCGGCATGCCTTGACGAGTGCGTTGAGCTTCGTCAGTGCCCACTTGTCGAGTTCCTCGAGCTGCTCAGCGGGGAGCATATCGCAGTTCGGGTCGAAATCGGCGAGGTTGCCGAGGCAGTAGCGCGCGGTGTTGCGGAACTTGAGGTAGTTCTGCGCGATCTGCTTAAAGATCTCCTTGGAGCAGCGCACATCGGCGTGATAGTCGCTCGATGCCGCCCAGAGGCGGATGATATCTGCGCCGAAATCCTTGATAAGGTCGGCAGGATCGACACCGTTGCCGAGGGATTTGTGCATTGCGCGACCCTGTCCGTCAACGGTCCAGCCGTGGGTAAGCACCTGCTTGAACGGAGCGCCCTGATCGAGTGCGCCGACAGAGGTCAGCAGCGACGACTGGAACCAGCCACGGTACTGATCAGCGCCCTCAAGATAGACATCGGCAGGCCAGAGCTCGGGCGTGCGGTGCATGAGCGATGCAAAGTGCGTCGAGCCAGAGTCGAACCAGCAGTCGAGGGTATCTTTCTCTTTGTCGAATTCCTTGCCACCGCAATGCGGGCAGGTAAAGCCGTCGGGTACGAGCTCCATTGCCTCTTTCTCGAACCAGATATTCGAGCCGTGCTCATCGAAGAGCGCCGAGAGCTTGGCGATGGATCCAGGGGTGGAGACGGGCTTGCCACAGTCCTTGCAGTAGAACACGGGGATCGGCAGACCCCAGCGACGCTGACGGGAGATGCACCAGTCGGCGCGCTCACGGATCATGCTCACCATGCGATCTTCGCCCCATGCGGGATACCATGCGACGTTTTCGATCGCCTTGATCGCCTGATCCTTGAACGATTCCACAGAGCAGAACCACTGCGGCGTTGCGCGGAAGATAACGGGCTTCTTGCAGCGGTCGTGGTGGGGATAGGAGTGGACGATGTGCTCAAATGCGAAGAGCATACCGCTTTCCTGCATGTCTGCCATGATGACAGGGTTGCTCTCCTCGGTCTTCATGCCAGCATACTTGCCTGCATAGTCGGTGTGGCGGCCGTAGTCATCCACAGGGACGACCAGATCCATGCCGTAGCGCATGCAGGTCTGATAGTCGTCCGCGCCGAAGCCGGGGGCGGTGTGGACACAGCCTGTACCAGAATCCATGGTGACATATTCCGCATTGACAAGGCGGGAAGTCTTGTCAATGAACGGATGCTGCGCCAGCATATTCTCAAAGAATGCACCGGGGTAGCTTGCGAGGACTTCGTAGTTTTCAAAGCCGCCCATCTTCATGGTCTTGTCCATGAGTGCCTCTGCCATGATATAGGTCTCGCCGTTGTCTGCCTTGACGAGCACGTAGCTGTCACGCGGATGCAGGCAGATGCCCATATTGCCGGGGAGCGTCCAGATGGTCGTCGTCCAGATGACGAAGAACATCTTGCTCTTGTCAAACTCGGCAAGCTTGCCCAGATCGTCCTTCATGGGGAACTTCACGTAGACCGAGGTGCAGGGGTCATCCTGATACTCGATATCTGCCTCGGCAACTGCCGTAGCGCAGAACGGACACCACGTGACAGGCTTGAGACCCTTGTAGATATAGCCTTTGTCGAACATTCTGCCAAAGACCTTGACTTCCTGCGCTTCAAAGTGCTTGTCCATCGTGCGGTAGGGGTGCTCCCAGTCGGCGACGACACCAAGGCGCTTGAAACCGCCCATCTGCTTCTGGATGAAGTCCTCAGCAAATTCTTCGCACGCCTTGCGGAATTCGGGCACGGACATATTGCGGTTGAGTTTCTTCTTAGAGTTCTCGATCGCACGCTCGATAGGCAGACCGTGGTTGTCCCAACCAGGGACATAGGGGGTGTAGTAGCCCATCATGGCGTGACTGCGGGTGATGAAGTCCTTGAGGGTCTTGTTGAGCGCGTGACCCATGTGGATATAGCCATTGCTGAACGGAGGACCGTCGTGCACGACAAAGCGCGGCTTGCCAGCGTTCTTTTTGAGCATTTCGTTGTAAAGATCCATTTCCTCCCAGCGCTCGAGCATGGCGGGCTCGCGTGCGGGAAGCCCCGCTTTCATAGGAAAGTCGGTTTTTGGGGTGATGATCGTGTTTTTATATTCCATCCGTTTTGACCTCCATTTGGAATAATATTACAAAAAATAAGCGCCTTTGTCCCTATCATAAGAGACAAAGGCGCATTTTACCTCTGCGGTACCACTCTTGTTCCGAATCACTTCGGCACTCGTATGCGCTGTAACGGGCGCAGACCCGACGCAGTCTAGTACCCTTGCGGGCATTCGGTGCGTTGCTCTGGGGTGATACGGATGGCATCCTGCTTACTGCCTCGCACCAAAACGGCAGCTCTCTGAAAGCGGTGTCACTATCCGCGCGTCCCCGTCATAGCGTTGACGTATAATTAAGGGAATTACTTGTGGTGGGGATCGTAGTTGCGGCCGAACTGCAGGTTCAGGTTCGCAAACTTACCCGTCGTGGTGTCGTTCGTCGGGTGCTTGGGCTCAGCCTTGGGATGTGCATCCTCGGTCGTGCCGACCAGCGCCTCGAGGCTCTGGGAGATCGCGCTTGCCACGTCGTCGCTGTTTTCAGCTACAGCGGGCTTCGCTACAGGCTTCTCAGCGGGGGCGTTTGCGGTCTTGATGCGCTCAAGCGCCTGAATGCAGGAGCGCATCTGCGCCTCGATCTCGTCGATTTTGGCAGAAGCGGCCTTGCGTGCTTCCTCAACGCGGGCATCCTCAGCAGCGAGGAGCGCGTCAGAGTTCTGAACATTTGCATTAGCGGTCTCGCTTGCCTCGGAGAGCATACGTGCGCATTTCTCCTCTGCTTCGCGAACCATCTTGTCGCAGGTGCGCTGTGCATTGACGATGGCATCTTTCATCGCTGCCTCGTTCTTGCGGTATTCCTCGAGCTTGCCAACGAGAACGCGCATCTTGCTCTTGAGCAGGGCGTTTTCCTTGTAAAGCGTCACATAGTCTTCGGTGAGCGGCTCGAGGAAATCATCGACCTGCTGCATATCATATCCACCAAAGGTCACACGGTTAAATGCGATCTGGTCAATTTGCTGCGGTGTAAACATAAGAATCCTCTCCTGATATTATTAGATGTAGCTTTCGACCTCAGCCTGAATGGTCTCAAGATCGCCAACGACATCCATATTTCTCGGGCAGAACAGGTAAGCAGACTGTGCGATCTTGCGAACCGTGCCCTCAAGGGCAAACACACAGCCAGAAAGGAAATCCACAACGCGGCGTGCCATTGCCTTGTCCACATTTTCCATGTTGACGATAACGGCCTTGTTGTTGCGCAGATCTTCTGCTGCCTTGGACGTGTCGTTGAAGGTGCTCGGGCGGAACAGGACGACTTCCTGCTTGCTCATGTTGTTGCTTCTGCTGTTGGTGCTGCCGAGAACCGAGCCAGCAAAGCCCGTGCTTGCAACGGGGGAAGCCGGTGCGCTGGAAGCGGGAACGCTTGCGGTGGATGCGGCGGTCAGGGGCGTGAAGCCGTAATCGTCGTCGTCCGTCTCAGCGGGTGCGGGTGCAGGGCTACGGCGGGGGGCACGGCGAGTTGCCTCTGCGGGCTCGTCGTAATCGTCGAGGTATTCGTCGTCCTCGTCGTAATCATCGTAGTCGTCGTCTGCGTAGGGCTGTGCGAATTTCTTTACGTTGTCCCAAAAGCTCATTTCTATATATCCTCCTGTATATTCACATCATGCAAGATGAACATTGGTGTAGTCCCGCGGGCCAAAGATGGCGGTGCCAACGCGGATCATCGTGCTTCCGCACGCGATCGCATCCGCATAGTCACCAGACATACCCATAGACATAATATCTACCGTTACATTATCGTATTTTTTTTCGTTTATGTCAACAGAAAGGTTGCAGATTTTTTGAAAAAATTTACGATTTTCTCCGTCTTTTTGACTAATCGGGGGGATCACCATCAGTCCTTTTACACGAATGTTCGGATATTTTCCAATTTTTTCCAGTAACGGGAGAATTTCATCGATGGCAAAGCCCGACTTGCTTTCCTCCTTGGCGATGTTGATCTCGAGCAGGATCGCCTGCTCGATGCCCTGTTTTCTCGCTTCGCGGTCGATCGCGGCGAGCAGATGCTCAGAATCGACGCTCTGAATGAGCGCGACTTTCCCGACCACCTGCTTGACTTTATTCGTTTGCAGGTGCCCGATGAAATGCACAGGCGCACCTGCATAGGCATCCTCGCCGAGCTTTTGCGTCAGCTCCTGCACGCGGTTTTCGCCGCAGCAGTCCACGCCTGCGCGGATCGCTTCGCGCACAGCGTCGCTATCGTTCATTTTGGTCGCGGCGCAAAGAAGGATGTCTTTTGGGTCGCGTCCCGCCGCAACTGCGGCGCGTGCCATATCGGCGCGGATGCGCGCGATGTTTTCGGCAATGGACATATCTGTTCTCCATTTCTTTGTTTATAATGATAAAGAGGGCGGCGGAAACTCCGTCGCCCTCTTAAGCTTATGCGCTAACGCTAGCAGCTTTCAGCGGCTTGATGGGAGCGAGTGTCGAGATGGCGTGCTTGTAGATCATTTGCTGCTTGCCATCGGACACCAGCACCACCACAAAGCTGTCAAAGCCTGTGATGATCCCACGGAGCTGGAAGCCGTTCATCAAAAATAGCGTCACGGGTACTTTGTCGTGGCGGCATTCTTTCAAAATGGCTTCCTGTAAATTCGTATTTTCCTGCATATGTACGACCTTCTTTCTGTTGATTTGAGGATGCACATATACTAGCATGTTTCATTTGTCGATTTCTTGCGCAATTTGTCGTGCGCGTGTAAGAATTTTTTCTGCGCCCTCACCGCGCTCGCGCGTGAGCCAGTGCATCTCGGCGTTGCGGCGGAACCATGTCAGCTGGCGCTTGGCATAGCGGCGCGAGGACTGGCGCACCTGATCTGCCGCCTGCGCGATGCTACAGCGTCCATTGAGGGCATCGATGAATTCTTTGTAGCCGATCGCCTGCATGGCAGTCGCTTTCTCGGAAATGCCAGAAGCAAGAAGCGTTTCGATCTCTTCGATCAGTCCCTGCTCGAGCATGATGCTCACGCGCTGGTCGATGCGGCTATATAGTTCGCTCCGCTCGGAAAAATCCAGCCCGAGCCAAAGCGGTGTGTATTTCGGCGGGATCGCCTGTGTGCGGCGGTTGTGCGCGGTGATCGTCTCGCCTGTTTCAAGGTATACTTCGAGCGCGCGCAGAATGCGCTTGCGGTCGTGCACGCGCTCCGCGCTTTCAGGGTCGATCGCGCGCAGGCGCTCGCGCATGGCATCGAGCCCCTCGGCATCGGCTTGCTGCTCGAGCTGTTCCCGCACGCCTGTGGAGGGGAACGGAGCGAACGCGTTTCCGCGAATGAGACTGTCCATATATAGCCCTGTGCCACCTGCAATGATGGCGCATTTGCCACGCGCAAGGATGTCATCAACGATGGGACTTGCCATCGTGCAGTAGCGACTGACGGAAAAATCTTCATCAGGCTCGGCAACGTCGAGCATATGGTGCACGATCCCCTCGCGCTCGGCGATGCTCGGTTTTGCCGTTCCGATATCCATGTGGCGGTAGACCTGCATGGAATCGCATGAAACGACCTCGCCGCCGAGTTCTTTGGCAAGCGCGACAGCCAGTGCGGTCTTTCCCGATGCCGTTGGTCCTGCGATGCAAATGATGTTATCCATGTTTTTTGCGCTCCTTTTTCAAAATGCGGATCAGCCGCGGGCGGTTGTAGCGCTGAAGGATGACAAACAGACTGTCCATGAGCGCCGAGAGGATCGATGTGCTCCAGAATACGCCCGCCGCGCCGAAACGGTCGATCGCAAAAACGGGAAGAAAGCTAAAAAACACGATGATCTCGTGCACGATCTCAGCGTGACAGCTATTTTGTAGGATCGCCTGTATGGAGGTATCTGCGAGAGAGAAGCTTTTCGGATCATAGGTCGGGATATACCGCTTCCAATAGCGCACACGCAGTACTTTATAAAGCGTTTCTTCAAACGAATGCGGCTGAAACCACCAAGCGTCGGTCGCGTGGATCGTTGGTACGGCAATGCCGACAAGCAGACGCATGGCAAAATGGTAAAAGCAGGTGCAAAACGTAATGGCTAAGGAAAGAAGAAGCCCATTTTTCGTTGCGAGATATGTGCAAGAAGAAAGTGCAGATGCAATACCGAAAATCACCGTAAGCAGGATGATCTTGCGCGCAAGGGGAGAGGGAGCGTATTTCATGCGATCTCCTTCCTATGCCGTGCGGTCAGCTCCGCTTGAATTGCTTTTCGAGCTGTTTTTTGCTCAAACTTATGCAGATAGGGCGACCGTGCGGGCAGTATTTCAGGCTTTCGTCTTCCATTACCGTCTTTACGAGCGCTTCGAGTTCTGTATCGCTCGTGACCCAGCCCGCCTTGATGGCGGCTTTGCACGCGACGGTGTGCAGAATTTCGTCACGGACGGTATCGGGCGAACCCTTTTTGCCCGAAAGTAGGTCAGAAGCCATCGTTTCTGCGGTATCAGCGGCCTCATCGGGGCTGAGATCCATCGGGATCTGGCGCAAAAGAATGGTATTTTCACCGAATTCCTCGATCTCGAAGCCGAGCGCATCGAGCATTTCGCGATTGTCGAGGAGCGCCGCCGCGGCGGCGGGGCTTAAATGCACAGGGATGGGGGAGATGAGCGCTTGCGCGCTGATCTTTTCCTGATCACGCTTGAGCTTCTCAAAGAGAATGCGCTCGTGCGCCGCGTGCTTGTCGATGAGATATGCATCATCCCCCTGCTCGACGATGATATACGAGCGGTAGAGCTCGCCGACCATGCGCCATGGCACTTGTTCAGGCATGGGAAGCGCGACCTGCTCTTCTTCTACAGGTGGCGCAGGCGACACTTCCTGCATTTTCGGCATGGGCGCTGTCTGCTCGGTCGGAGTTTCCTGCTTGTTCGGCTGAGGGGCGGGTTTCGGGGCTTCCTGCTTCGTCGGGAGCATCACATATTCGCGAAGCGGCATATTTGCAGGATGCGCAAGCTTTTCGACAGCCGCAACGGCGGCTTCTTTTTTCGGTTGTGGCGCATTCTGAACAGCGGTAGAGAATGTCTTGAATTCTGCGGGGGTCATCGTGCGGAAGAAGCTATCCTGCTTTGGGGCGGCGGGCTTTGCCGTGGGAACAGGGGTAGATTTTGGCACAGTCTGCGCCTGCGGCATTTGCACCGTAGGCTTCGTTTGAAAATGCACCTCTGGGCGGTCAGGCGTTTTGTTGAGCGCGCCGAGCACACCATAGTGCACGCAGTCGAATACGGTCTTTTCGTTTAGAAATTTGACCTCTGTCTTGGCAGGGTGCACATTCACATCCACGGCATTGGCTGGTAGCATCAGATGCAGTACGCACGCAGGGAATTTTCCGACCATGATCTGATTGCGGTAAGCATCTTCGAGCGCGGCGATGAGCAGTTTGGAGCGCACGGGGCGACCGTTGACGAAAAAAGTCTGCAAACTGCGGCTCGGGCGGGAATCGGTGGGCTTAGAAACGAAGCCTGTGAGCGAATAGGCATCCCAGCGGCTTTCCACGGGGATCATTTGCGCGCATTCGCGCCCGTAGACGCAGTAAAGTGCCGCTTGCAGACCACCATTTCCGGGGGTGGAGAGCACCTGCTTGCCATCGCGCACAAGCGAAATGGCAACATTTGGATGTGCAAGCGCCTGCATCTGCACGGCGGCGGTGACGCGCGAACCCTCAACGGTGTCGGATTTCATAAATTTCATGCGTGCGGGCGTGTTGAAAAAGAGATCACGGATAATGATGGTCGTACCGTCGGGACAGCCGACTTCGCTGTCGTCGGTGATCTCGCCCGCTTCTAAGTGCAGGCTCGTGCCCGAGAGCGCGCCCGCCGTCTTTGTCATCAGATCGATGCGGCTGACGGATGCGATCGCGGCAAGCGCCTCACCGCGGAAGCCCATCGTGCCGATGGCGGCAAGGTCGTCCGCTGTGCGGAGTTTCGATGTGGCATGGCGCAAAAATGCGGTGCGTGCGTCCTCGGCGGCCATGCCGCAACCATTGTCCGTCACGCGCAGGAAAGTCATGCCACCGTCGCGGATCTCAACGGCGATTTTGGATGCGCCCGCATCCACGGCATTTTCGAGCAGTTCTTTAACGACGCTCGCAGGACGCTCGACAACTTCGCCTGCGGCGATCAGATTCGCAATATGCGTGGGTAGTTGTATCACTTTTGGCATTTGATCACCTCACAAGACCGATCGCAACAGCGTTGACGATGGCGTGCACCACGATGGGTGCAAAGAGATTGTCGGCTTTTGTGTATGTCCACGCAAGGCAAAGCCCAGCGGGCAGATACTGAAGAAAGCAGAGGATAAGCGTCGTGATGGATTCGCTTCCGATATAGCCCATCACGTGTAGCGCCGCAAATGCCGCCATGGACACAAGATATGCGGCAACTTTTGAGGTCTGCCAGAGCCCACGGAAGATCAGCCCACGGTAGAGCGTTTCTTCCGCCAGCGGCACGAGCAGAACGACCCCGATGCGCATGAGCACGCGGTCGGTAGAGAGCATGGCGACGATGGATGCATCGTTGATGTTCTGAAAATTCGGCACAAAATATGCCATGGCGAGGCTGAGCACCTTACTGCAAGCAAAATACGCGACAGTTCCCAGCACCACCGCCTGAATGAAATTCCAGATATCGCACCATGCGGCTACGAGAGAATCCCGCAGAAAACGGCGAAAAATGCAAATGATCGCAAGAAAATTGATCAAATAGTACGTAAAATTCAGCGTGCCCGACGACATGGGCGATGCAAGGCATTGATTCAATGCCTGTAGCAATGTCGGCAGCAGCAAAAGCTCAAAGGCAAGATAAGTCCAGCCGAGGAGCTTTTCACCGCGGTTCATAGAAATGTATAGATTTTTTCGTTTTTTCATATCAGTTCAGCATTTTCTTGAGCCGATACAGCTCATTCATGGCTTCGATGGGGGTGAGCGTTTCCACGCTGATCTTTTCAAGCTCCGCGCACACCTGCTGTGAACGGATGTCGAGCATCGAAATTTGGTCATCAGGCTCAGCACTCGGCTTGGGGGCGGCGGGTTTTGCGCCCTCGTTCTCTAGTTCTGCAAGGATGTCCCTCGCGCGGGAGATCACGCTTGCGGGGATGCCCGCGAGCTTTGCGACCTCGATGCCGTAGCTGTCGTCCGTCGCACCTGCAACGATCTTTCGCAGGAAGATCATCTGCTCCCCGCGCTTTTTCACGGCAATGTTGTAATTTTTAACGTTAGGGAGCTTTTCTTCCATCGTCGAAAGTTCGTGATAGTGCGTAGCAAAGAGCGTTTTTGCGCCGAGACGCTTGGGACTTGCGGCGTATTCGAGCACCGCGCGTGCAATCGCCATTCCGTCGTATGTGGACGTACCGCGCCCGATCTCATCAAGGATCAAAAGCGAGCGCGAGGTCGCATATTTCAGGATCGACGCAACTTCTGCCATTTCGACCATAAATGTGGACTGCCCCGATGCCAGATCGTCGCTTGCGCCGATGCGCGTGAACACGCGATCAACAAGCCCGATCGTTGCGCTGCGCGCGGGAACGAACGAACCCATCTGCGCCATCAGCACAATGAGCGCGACTTGGCGCATATAAGTCGATTTACCAGCCATGTTCGGACCTGTGATAATGGCGACCTGATTATCTTCAGCCCCCAGATGCGTGTCGTTCGGCACGAAAAGCGTATCTTTGAGCACCGCTTCCACAACGGGGTGACGGCCGTCGGTGATGGAGATCTCGCGCCCGAGCGTGATCTCGGGGCGGCAGTAGCCGCGCTGTACCGCAACGGTCGCAAGGCTGCAAAGTGCATCTGCGGCGGCAACGGCGGATGCGGTGAGCTGTACCCGCGCGGCTTGCGCGGCAAGGCGCTCACGAAGCGCGGTGAAGATCTGGTATTCGAGCGCTGTCAGGCGATCTTTTGCAGTCAGCACCTGATTTTCAAGCTCTTTTAGTTCCTGCGTGATGTAGCGCTCGCAGTTGGCAAGTGTCTGCTTGCGCACATACGATGCGGGCACTTGGTCGATGAAAGATTTCGATACTTCAATATAATAGCCGAATACGCGGTTAAACCCGACTTTCAGCGTGCGGATGCCCGTGTGTTCGCGCTCGGATGCTTCGATCGCGGCGATCGTGCCCGAGCCACCGTCCATAATGTCGCGCAGACGGTCAGCCTCGGCGTTTGCACCTTTGCGAATGATGCCACCCTCCCGAATGGTCAGCGGCGGCTCGTCTACGATCGTGTGCTCGATCTCGTCAGCGCAGTCGGTGAGCGGATCGATGGCATCATTGAGCTTTTGCAGGAGCGGTGCATTGCATTTGAGAAGTTGCTCTTTTACGAGCGGAAGCGCGCGCAGACCGCGCGCAAGCCCCAATAGATCGCGGCAGTTGACCGTGCCCGTGACGATGCGCGTGATCACGCGTTCAAGATCGGTCACGTCGCGGAGCGCCTGTTCCAGTTCCCCGCGCACGATCGGGCTTTCTACAAGTTCCTCCACCGCGCTGTGGCGGCGGGTGATCTCAGCAGGGTCAAGAAGTGGCTTTTCGAGCCAGCTTCGGAGCATTCTGCCACCCATGGGGGTGTGTGTTTTGTCGAGCACCCACAAAAGTGTGCCCTTTTTCTCTTTCGAGCGCATGGTCTCGGTCAGTTCCAGATTGCGCCGTGCATCGAGATCAAGCTCCATAAAGCGCCCTGATGTGTAGTACTGTAACTCGCGGATATGGGCAAGGTCATTTTTTTGCAGCGTCAGGAGCGTTTCAAGGAGCGCACCGCTTGCCGTGATGGCGGCGGACATACCGCCGATGCCGAGCGCGGCAACGCTCTGGGAAAAATGCGTTTCAAGCACCTGCTCCGCGCGCGCATAGGAAAATAGCTCTGCTTTTCCCTCGTCCACACAGCAGCTCAGGCGACGAAAAAGCACATCGTTGAGCGCGTCACAGTCGGTATCCTGCCCGAAGCGGAGCACCTCGCTCGGCGAAAACCGACCGAGTTCGGAAGCAACGCTCTGCGCATCCTGACAGGTCGTTGCAAAAAATGCACCTGTCGAAACATCGCAAAATGCCAGACCGAATTTTCCACCCTCGCCAAAGATGCAACCCATATAGTTGTTCTTATTTTCGTCGAGCATACAGCTCTCCGTCACGGTGCCGGGGGTGACGATGCGTGTGATGTCGCGCTCGACAAGCCCCTTGCACAGCGCGGGGTCTTGCATCTGCTCGCAGATGGCGACCTTGTAGCCCTTTTGCACAAGGCGCGCGATATAGGCATCAACGCTATGGTATGGCACGCCGCACATGGGTGTCTGCTCTTCTTTGGGCTTGCCGCGGTCGCGCGTGGTGAGCGTCAGGTCGAGCTCGCGCGCGGCGAGGACGGCATCCTCGTCAAACATTTCGTAGAAATCGCCCAGTCGGAAGAAGAGAATGCAGTCCTGATTTTTCTCTTTGATCTCATGGTACTGCTTCTGCATGGGGGTGAGTTCTTTTTCTTTGGTAGCCATATGCCCCACTCCTTACTTTGTGAGCTCGCCAGTCAAGCTCCATGTCGTTGCACCAAGGATGGTGATGTTCTGGAATGTACCGATGAGCACATCCTCGCCCGCAAAGCGCACCAGACGTCCGCCCTCGGTGCGCGCGGTGAGTTGGTCGCCGTCGCGTCCGTCCACAAGACAGCGCATGGTTTTGCCGATGTACGCCTCGTGAATGCCGATGGAAATGGCGTTTTGCACCGCGCAGAGGCGGTCAAAGCGACGGTTTTTCTCTTCCTTTGGCGTGGGATCGTCCATGGATGCAGCGGGCGTGCCCGTGCGCGGGGAGAAAATAAAGGTAAACAGGCTGTCGTAGTGCACCTGCTCGATGAGCGAGATCGTCTCCTCAAATTCTTCCTCCGTCTCCGACGGGAAGCCGACGATCACATCGGATGTAAGCACAAGATCGGGCATGACCGATTTTGCATACGCGACCTTTTTCAGGTATGTCTCGCGGTCATAGTGGCGGTTCATCGCCTTGAGCACGCGCGAAGAGCCCGACTGGAACGGCAGGTGGAGCTGTTTTGCGATTTTCGGATAGCGCGCCATGGTGTCAAATAGCTTTTCGCTTGCGTCGCGCGGATGGCTCGTCATGAAGCGGATGATAAAATCCCCAGGAAGCTCAGCGATGGCGGCAAGCAGGTCTGCAAAATCCGTCCCACTACCCAGATCCTTGCCGTAAGAATTGACGTTTTGCCCGAGCAGGGTGATCTCTTTTGCGCCGTTTGCGATCACACAGCGGCATTCTGCGAGGATATCTTCCATTTTTCGACTGCGCTCGCGCCCGCGCACATAGGGCACGATGCAGTAAGTGCAGAAATTGTTGCATCCGTACATGATCGATACCCATGCCTTGAGCGCGCTGTCGCGCACCTGCGGGATGCCCTCTGCGATCGAACCAGCCTCATCTTCTACATAAAACTGGCGCTTTTTGCCCGTGAGCACGCGGTAGAGGATCTCGGGGAATTGCCAGAGGTGATGTGTCGAGAAAACGCCATCCACGTGCGGGAAGCTCTTTTTGATCTGCTCGGATACCTTCGGCTCACCCGCCATACAGCCGCACAGGAAGATCTTCTGCGCGCTGTGGCGGCGCTTCGTGTGCGTGAGCGCACCGAGATTGCCGAATACGCGCTGCTCTGCGTGCTCGCGAATGGCGCAGGTGTTCATAATGACCACGTCCGCGCCCTCGGCTTCGCCGACGATGCGGTAGCCGCTCTGCGTCAGATACCCACGCAGTTTTTCAGAATCGGCTTCATTTTGCTGACAGCCGTATGTTTCAACATATGCGCTCGGCGTGCGACCTGCCTCGCGCCAGTACGATGCGATTTTATCACAATAGGCAAACTGCGCCTGCAGTTCGTCCTGAGAGATCACAGTTGTTTTTGTGTTCATGGTGCCTTCCTCCGATGGATACTGTATCAACAATAAATGATACCATTTTTTATGCGCTTTTGCAAGAGAAACTCCGAAAAAGGCACAGAAATTTTGTCCCAAGATTGTAAACAATTTGTGCTATGGCTTGCATTTCCCTGCAAAGCATGGTAAACTGTTACGGATCGTTAATAACCGTTGATACGGAGAAAGAGGATACCCTATGAATTGTAAACATTGCAACACGGAGCTTGAAGAGGGCGTTACCCTTTGCCCCAACTGTGGCACGGAGAACGCACCGAGCACCGAGATCGAAGATGCTGCCCCTGTGACAGCACCCGAAACGCAGGTCGCTGAACCTGAAGCGCAGGAAGCGCCCGCAGAGAATGCTTCTGCACCCGAGAAGACCGAGGGCGTGAAGCCCACCACGGGCAAGCTTGCCATCACCATTGGCGCGTGCGTTGTCCTGCTTGCCCTTTTGATCGCGCTGATCGTCGGCGGTACGAGCTACGATGCATCTAGTGGCGACGCGGACGCGACGACTTCCCCCAGCACATCGGAAGAGACGGTCGCGACCGAAGCGCCCACCGTCCCCGAAGACGGTAACCCCGACGATGCCACTTGCAAAGGCAGCTATACCGCATCCGATGACGAGGTGCTTGCCGCGGCAGATACCGTGATCGCCACGATGGATGGCGCGGAGCTTACGAATGCGGAGCTTCAGGTCTACTATGCGCTCATGGTCAGCCAGTTCCTCAATACGGATAATTTCTATTATCTGTTCTATTCGGGACTTTTCGACTATACCCAGCCGCTGGATACCCAGATGAGCGCCTATGCAGAGAATATGACATGGCAGCAGTATTTCATCGAGGAATCGCTCAATGCATGGCAGCTTTACAAGTCCCTCGCGCTCGAAGCGGAGCAGGAGGGCTACGAGCTTCCCGCCGAGTATCGCGAATATCTCGATACGCTTCCCACCGATATCGAAGAGGATGCCGTTTCGGCTGGCTATGAGAGCGCGGACGCATTCATCAAAGATAACCTCGGCTCGTGCGCAACGCTTGAAAATTACCTCAAGTTCCAAGAGGTCTACTACCTCGGCTACAGCTACTACCAGAGCAAGATCGATGCGATCGACCCGACCGATGAGGAGATCGAGAATTATTTCGCCTTGCATGAGGCAGAGTATGCAGAGAATGGCTTGACGAAGGAATATAAGCTCGTCGATGTGCGCCATATCCTCATCATGCCCGACGGCGCAGATTCTTCCACCATCCGCACCGAAACATTCTCTGACGAGGCGTGGGCAACTGCCGAAGCCAAGGCGCAGGAGATCTATGATGCATGGCTCGCGGGCGACGCGACCGAGGATAGCTTCGCTGAGCTTGCTATGGAGCATTCCGCAGACGGCAGCAGTTCCGACGGCGGTCTCATCACCGACATCGCTGAGGGCGAGATGGTCGAATCCTTTGAAAACTGGTGCTTCGATGCGACCCGCCAGACGGGCGATCACGGCATCGTCAAGTCGGAATTCGGCTACCACATCATGTATTTCGTTCGCGACGATTATAAGTGGGCAGAGTACACCCGCTCCGACATCATCACCGAGCAGGGCAATGCCCTCATCGACAGCGCGACCGAAGCGCACCCCATGCAGGTAAGCTATTCCGATATCAAGCTCGGCACGCTGGAGCTTGCTTAACCGAAAATGCAAAGCAGGACGGTGCGCCGTCCTGCTTTTTTTGAAAAATAAAAATTTTGAATGCAATATTCGCGCATTTTTGTTGTGTATATAAGTAGAAGATCTTCTATGTGATTTGGAAGGAGCGTGTAATGAAAGATAGAGAGATCATTGATCTATACTGGGAGCGGAACGAGAATGCCATCCGCGAGACAGCCAGAGCCTACGGTGGCTACTGCTATGCGATCGCATTTAACATTCTGAGCGATCGCGAGGACGCGGAAGAGTGCCTCAACGATACGTGGATGAATGCATGGGGGTCTATCCCACCGCAAGCACCGCAGGATCTCTGCACCTACCTCGGTAAGATCACACGGAATCTATCGCTCAATCGCTACAAGCGAAAAAGAGCGCAAAGAAGAGGCGCTGGAAGCGTGGAGATCGCGCTGTCAGAGCTGGAGGAATGCATTCCCGACCCGATCGGCGTTGAGTGCATTGCGGAGCGCATCGTGCTTGTCCATGCGATCGAGACGTTCCTGCGAGGGCGTGAGCAAACGGAGCGCGCGATCTTCCTTGGCAGATACTGGTATCTGCACTCGATCCGTGACCTTGCCCGCGCCTACCAGATGAATGAGAACAAAGTTACATCCTTGCTTTTCCGAATGCGGAAAAGCCTGAAACAATTCCTTGAAAAGGAGGAAATTTACTTGTGAACAGCGAGGAACTTTTACTTGCAATGAATGATCTGAGCGAGGAACTGGTCGCCGAGGCGGCGATTTCCGAACCGAAGCGCAAGATCGTGCATTTTCGCCTGCGCTGGAAGCCACTCGTGGCGGCGTGCCTCATCATGGCGATGCTCACGCTCACGGTTTACGCCGAGGTGGACAATGGCTATATCAGCAATCTCTTTGCCCCGCTCTATGGCTATGCGCAAACGGACATCGTCAACAAGATCGGCCAGCCCATCGGCGCATCGACGACCGTCGGGGATTACGTCCTCACGGCAGAAGCAGTCATCGGGGACAAATACAACCTCGCGATCGTTTATTCGCTCACAAAGCAAAATGGAGAAGTGCTAGAAGATGATCTTGCGTTTTCTACCTATTCTAATTCGTTGCACAGAAATGGTGGAGCGTCCTATTCGCGTGTTTTCAGCGAGGATAAAACAAAGCTGTCTATCATAGAAAAATGGACAGGAACTGACGATTTGATGTGGAATCGAAAAGCTAGCATTTCCTTTTCTGATTTGGTTGTAAAAGACCCTACGGACGGAACGCTCCTGCGGACTGTGCAAGAAGGCACATGGGATCTGCAATTTACCCTGCGCTACGAAGATACTTCCAAGAAAGTCGAAATAGAACCGTTTTCCGTGGTCGATACCGATGGAATATCCTACCAGATCGAAACGATTCTCATTTCCCCAGTTGGTATCCATATCGATATGAACGTTCCTAATATGTATTTGGACGGAGAGGGAGAAGAACCGTATTTTAGGGAATTTACCGTGTCTCTGGTGCTTAAATCAGGTGAAATGGTTACAGTAAATAATAATTCACTTAGACAACACGGGGATATGAAAGCCTTGTCGCTAGACGCTTCTTATAGTGCACTGTTTGAAACTCCAATCGATATATCTGACATTCAAGAGTTGATTGTTTGCGACACAACGATTTCAAATGTGTGTTAATTGTTGTATCGGTACAGGGTAGTTCATAATTATTTTGGGCGTTAAACTGTACCTTTACATATTGTACGGAAAGTAACAAAAGCGGGTAAACATGATATGTTTACAAGACAAAGAGAAAGGAATGGTCAATCATGTATGTAAAGAGGTTATTATGCGCTGTTCTTCTGGCTAGTCTTGTATTTGCTATCCCATTTCAAGCAAGCGCAAGTCCAGCCACCCTCGATGAGGAAATTCTGTTATCAAATTATGATCTTGAACAATCAATTCAGAATGCAGAAAAAGGCATAATTGACAGTAATGTGAGTGATGAAGTCTTAAAAAACATAACAGTATCAGGCGGAGAGAATGTTACTTATACAGTCGAGTGCCTTGGCAAGGTGTCGAGCAATAGTCGCTCTGGAGAGGCGGGAACAATGTATGCACTTACGGCTACGGAAAAAATTGAACCGGGCACAAACGAAGAAGATAATGTTTTTGCTTGGCTAACGCTTATTTGGATCGATCATTTGGGAACAAATAATGAAATCCATGAGATAAGTGGTGGTTGGGAGGCTAATGGACGAACACTATCCAACAGAGAAGTGATATATAGTGCGTATAGTCTTACAACGGGCGAATCATGCAGAAAGCGTCCTACATCTGATGCATTCCATTATACGGATATTGGATTATTTGGGCTTACCCTTACGGCAAGTTCATCTGTTGAATCTGGTGGTTACACAAAAAATCCAATTACAGTGTCAGTTACACCAACAATCTTTGATTAAAATTTTCAAAAAGCTTGATAAAGAGTATTTATCCATAAGAAAGTGCCGAGGTAACGATAATGTCAACATCGCAGTGTTTTCAGCTGTCGGCAGTTTGTGTGAGCTTGCCACCACAAAAATCAGCCTGAAAAAAATGATTCAGTATGCATTGATATGTTGAATCGATAAAATGGGATTTTGTGCCTGATGGTAGTAAAATGTTGTACTTATTTATGAGAGAATTCCAAAGAACTCTCAATCTCTGTATTAAGGCGGTGAGTCCAATGTACCACGAAGTGTTAATAGCATAACTGTGTTTCATTTTGGTAGGAGGTGAAATTAATCCATGAAAAAATTTGCTTTTGGTCTGCTTATTACGACAATAAGCTTTATACTCTTGGTGTTGTGCTTTCTAAATGCATTTATCATCAATCCATATAGTTCATATAACGACATTACAGGAATGCTTGCCTCACTACTAGGAAATGACATGTTGCTACCATTCGTTGTTTCGTTGATTGGTTTGGTATGTGGATTAGTTATTTGTGGATACGAAGCATATCGAAATGACAAATAGAATAAGGAGGATTTCTTATGAAGAACATAAAAAGATTTGTATCTGTAATCTGCCTATTTTCTTTGTTAATGTCTTGCGTTGCTCTGACCGCAATGGTTGCGACAGCAGATGAACAGGTAATGAAAATTGATGAAATTGCTGATACATACAGTTCTGACGCACTTTATACTAACATGCTCAATTTGAAAACTGACGATAATAGTTCGATTCGGGTTTTGATTCCTGACGAAATGCTTGGCATCGTCACATATGGAGATATTTATGATATTGTTAGTGAAAACGAGCTGAATAACGGTGATGTAATCGAAATCAATGAAATTGGGCTGATTGAGAATACATGCGTTGAGGATAGTATTGAAGAACTATTGTATTTGAATAGTGATGGTTCTATTGCCAATCCTGAAAATGCTCAGTCGCGGTGGAAATGGTATGATTTAGTTTTAACTATCGAAACATCTTGGCGGTATGGTTCTGAGTATGTCGCAAAAGATGTATTTATTGCAAGCGTAGCACGAGGAGAGGTTTATACATTGACCCAAAAGTTTAATTCCTCTTTTTCGCTGTCTTTAGAGACGGGTACAACTTATAACGATGTTACGGGAAAGATTACATCCACGAGTAAGGTTTCCTACGAAGTCGAAAAATATCACCAGTATACTGGTCCGAGTGAAAGCAGTAGTTACAACAGTACAGAATTCCGCGTTAAGTTCTATGCGAAAAAATGTTATGTAACGCAGGCGGTCACAGGCGATATTTCAGATCACACATCTTATTATAATGCAACCTATGTTGTGCCAACTCGATATCTTTCTTATTCCATTTACCACAAGGTTTAATTATTATAACGAAACGATGTGTCTAAATTGAAGAAACACGGTTACTGGAAATATTGTTGAGAATGTCAATGAATACATTTTGGTGGATGAGGCTGTCCTTTGAAATAACCAAGAAGATTGTATTAGCTACAAGATTCTGTTGAATGTTCTTTATATTTCTCGTTACGTGGCTTATGGTATTATTGAAGTAAGAAACAATATTTAGATTACTTACGAAAGAAAAACGCTCTTTAATATGTAAATTCTAAAATCACCCGCATCCAGTGATAGAACTGATGCGGGTGATTTTGTTTATGCTTCCTTGAAAAGGAATATGTGACACAGTAATTATATTCATAAAAGATGTTCAAGATTAAATGCCTGTTGCTCTCATGATTCCCTATACCACAACCCAACGGATATGGATGTGGGTGCAGAGAGTGTACACCCGAGGACGGGTGTACCTACATGAGGATTCCAAGCACGCAGAGAGCGAGGGCGTGTTTTGTGGACTTTGCAAAAGGAAAAACTGCTCGAATTGTGGCATTTACCGATTATTATTAAGGTTTATTTAAGTTTGCTGTCCTATCCTTGAAATACAGATGTCGGCGTGGTATGCTAATACTGGAAAAGGAATGAAAAATTTGCCTTTGATGACCAAATGTAAAAAGATAAACTGGAACAAATATTGGAAAGGTTGTGATTTTATGTTCCGAAAAAGAAATATGTTCCTCGCTTGCCTCTTGATCCTTTTGCTCCTTGCGGGATGTGTGCAGGAGGGCGCTCCGCTTTCCACGGACGATATGGAGCATACAACGGCATCCACAAGCCCATCGGAAGCGGAGAGCACCGCCGTGACGACGGAGACAACGACCGAAGCGACCACCGAAGCCCTCACGCAGGGTGTTGTTCTTCCCCTTTACCGATTTATCGATTCGATTTCCACCGATGATACGACCTTTTCCTCGCTTTATCGTGTGTCCGTGGAGAGCATTCCTCAGGAGCAGTACACGCAATATATCCATACCCCTGATCTTGACGATTACCGATACGCGGATGGCGCATTTCTCATCTGCGCGGATGAAGTGGAAATGAAGTCGGGAAGTCATTACCGCGCCTATGCCGTCCAGAATGGGCAGATTACCGAGCTTCCGCGTACCACATTTTCCCGCACCTATTCCCTCTATGGCAATACCTATCGGATCGATTTTGAGTATGCCGTGCATCAGGGACACTTGCTCTTTACCTATGCGCCAAATCCTGAGGACTATACGGAAATACGTTATCCTCTGTATGACCTTGGCGATGGGAAATGCCTCGTATCCATTCAGGAGTACAGCACGGGTGTTGATCGCTTCCATCTGATGTGCCTTGATCTCAACACGGGTGATCTTACCGATTGCTATGCGCCACTTTCGGAAGAGAATCGTGAGTTCGCATGTTTACATCGTGTTTATGATATAACATTTTTGAATAGCGATAGTTTCGTGATAAAAGGCGGAAGTAGCGACGATTACTGTTATGTAGATCTGGCGCAGGACATTGTATTTTCACTTGATGCGCTTGTAGGTGAGCACCTTGCTTGGTTTAGCATTGTGGGGGACGATATCGTCTGCTGGAACAGCAAGAATGACTTCTGGTTCATCGATACAGCCATGCAAACCGCCTCCGAATTTGCCGACTTGCGCCGAAGTGCAGAAGCGTATTCCACCTTTGCACTCTATGAGGACGACGAGGACGTGGGGCATATCTTCGACTATGTGACCCAGACCGACACCGCCATCGCAATGCCAGAGGGCTGGGAGTTTAGCACAAGCGTTATGAATTGCAGTGAAGACGGACGTCGCTTTTGCTTCTACAAAAGTGAGGAAGACTGCGCAAAATACCTGTTTTGCGACCTTGATTTGATGGAATTCGTCGAGCTTGTGATCACGAATGTAGATCCTGCTGACATCGAAAAAGCCTGGTGTACCGATTGGACAGAGAATGGCTACTTTGTGATCTATGCCTGCACGCACAAAGATACCGCTTACGATGTCTACGTATACGATATCGATGCCATGTTCCATAGCAAAAATTGATATTTCGCAACATACGAAAAAGCTGCCGAGGTGATCCCTCGGCAGCTTCTTTATTCGGCCTTTTGTGCATCCTCGAATGCGTCAAACAGGGAAGTCTGCTCGTCGCTTTCGATCGTTCCGTTTTCCATGCAACTGCGGAACTGCTTTCCTGTCATGTGCTCGTTTGCAAGCAGATACTCGGAAACGAGGGTGAGTTTTTCCGCATTGTCTTTCAGAATGCGCTCGCAGTCGGCATACGCGCGGTCGATGAGGGATTTTACCTCGTCGTCGATCGTGCCCGCGACTTTCTCAGAATAGCTCTTCGTCGTCTGGTAGTCGCGCCCGATGAACACCTCGCCACCGTCCAGATACGATACCGTTCCCAATTTTTCGCACATACCGTAGCGCGCGACCATGTCCTTTGCAAGCTTCGTCGCGCGGTCGATGTCATTCGATGCGCCCACGGAGATGTCTCCAAGCAGCAGCGCTTCCGCAACGCGCCCGCCGAGCAGGCTCACGATCTGCTCATACATCTCATTGCGGGTCATGTTCGCAGAATCGTCTTTCGGAAAGTACCACGTCGCACCAAGCGAGCTTCCGCGCGGCACGATGGAGATGTGCAGTACATTTTCCTGCGTGGGAAGATGGTACATCGCCACAGCGTGCCCCGCCTCGTGAATGGCGGTGCATTTGAGATCCTTGCGCTGGAGCACGTGACTTCGCTTTTCAGGGCCCATGGTGATCTTCATCATTGCCTCGTTCAGATCGTCCATATCCAGCGCGGGGCGGTTATTGCGCGCGGCAAGGATCGCCGCTTCGTTGAGAAGATTGCTCAGATCAGCGCCCGTAAAGCCCGCCGTCGTGCGGGCAATGAGCTTCAGATCGACCGATTCATCAAGGCGCTTGCCCTTTGCGTGCACCTTTAGGATCTCTTCGCGTCCCTTGACATCGGGACGACCGACTTGGATCTGGCGGTCAAAGCGACCGGGGCGCAGGAGCGCGGGGTCGAGGATGTCGGGGCGATTCGTCGCGGCAAGGACGATCACGCCCTCTGCGCGGTCAAAGCCGTCCATCTCCACGAGCATCTGGTTGAGCGTCTGCTCCTTTTCGTCGTGACCGCCGCCCAGTCCCGAACCACGCTTGCGACCGACGGCATCGATCTCGTCGATAAAGATGATGGCAGGTGCCATCTTTTTTGCCTGATCGAACAGGTCGCGCACACGGCTTGCGCCCACGCCGACATACATTTCCACAAAATCCGAGCCGGAGATGGATAGAAATTGCACATTCGCTTCCCCAGCCACGGCGCGCGCCAAGAGCGTCTTGCCCGTGCCAGGAGGGCCGACAAGCAGAATGCCGCGCGGGATGCGCGCACCGATGTCGGTGTATTTTTGGGGGTCTTTCAGGAAATCCACGACCTCCTGAAGCTCCTGCTTTTCCTCGTCAGCGCCAGCCACATCGGCAAACGTGACCGCTTTTCCGTTGGGCACACCGAGCACGGTGCGCGCTCTTCCGAAGTTTTGGAGCGGATTTCCGTTATTTGCCCGCCCGACAAGTAGCCCCCACACGAGGATCAGCAAAATGCCGACGATGAGGAGCGGCAGAATGAGGTCGTATGCGGTCATCGTCTTCTGTGCGGCGAAATGGTAGCTCTCCAGCACGCCCGATGCGGACTGCTGAGAAAGATAGCTCTGCATTTCCTCGCGGAAAAGCGCCACATCGGCAAGCTCACCCGTGACGGTCGTTTCTCCATTGTAGGGCGCGTATAGCTCCATCGTGATCGTACCATCGCGCACGGTAAAGCTCCTAACTTGCTCGTGCTTGATGAGCTTGACAACGGTAGAGTAGGGAAGTGTCGCCTCACCCCAGCCAAAGACGCTTGTCAGCAGCGACAGGAACGAGATCAGCAGCAGAAGGTAGATGGCAACGGTGATAATATTGCGTTTTTTCAATTTGGGAATACTCCTTATTTTTCGTAGGCTTCGGGCTTGAGCACGCCGATGTACGGCAGATTGCGGTAGTGCTCATTGAAATCCAGTCCGTAGCCCACAACGAATTCATTCGGGATGGTAAACCCGACGTAGTCGGGCTTGAGTGTGATGCCCTCTTTGCGGCGCTCGGGCTTATCCAGAAGCGTGCAGATCTTCAGCGATGCAGGCTCTTTGCTCAGAAGATGCTTGTAGGTGAAGTCGAGGGAGCTGCCTGTGTCGTAAATGTCTTCCAGAATGAGCACATGGCGATCCTTGATATCGGTGCTGATGTCGCGCTTGACCTGCATCGTGCCTGTAGAGGTCGTGCCGCTGTACGAGCTGATCCACATAAAGTCCGTCTGGCACGGCACGGTGAGCTTGCGAAGCATATCCGCATAGAATACGACAACGCCTTTCAAAACGCCCACCACGACAGGGTCTTTGCCCGCATATTCCTCAGAGAGGACACGGCCAAGCTCATCGATCTTGTCCTTGATCTGCTGCTCGCTCAGGAGCACGCGCTGAATGTCTTTTTCCATAACGTCTTCCTCCGTCATTCCTTTTTTTCTATATGGATCTGGAGCGCGGGGAGCGTAAGCGCCGCCCTGTCCAGATGAACGCCAATGGGATAAACTGCGGCGACCCCATCTGCATCCGCGATCACGGGGATGCAAGCGCGCGTCGCTGCGGGGATCTTTCGGTCGATAAATAGCTTTTTGAGCGTCTTTGTGCCGCCATGCAGGCGCATGGCATCGCCAGATAGGCGTGTTCGCACGCACAGCGTGCCGCTCGGCGCGATGGTGAATGTGTCGGGCGTGTTGATGATCTCCTGCGCAGGCGCGCACGTGATCACATAATCCCCAAATTCGATGCATCCCTGCTCAGGGAGCGGGATAGGGGAGAGCGGTGCAGACGGTGCAAGCACGGTGAGGGTATCATAGCATCGCGTGAGCGTGACCCCGCAGGGAAAACTTGCCTGCGCCGACGGATTGTCTGAAAAAACGAGCTTTTCTGCAAGTCGGATGTGCGCCGCCTCTGGCTCACGCACACCGTGCGCTTTGAGTAGCTGCTCCAGCGCCCTTGCGCGCTGAGAAATGTGCATCGCGCGCAGAGTGGGGACGGAAATCACTTCTGCCTCGGCACTTTGCGCGATGAATTCCTCATCTAAGCGCAAGCGGAGCGCCATCGCGCTCATATTTTCCGCAATGCTTGGATTTTCGTTCCGCAACAGCGGCATGATCTGATGCCTGACGCGGTTGCGCAGGAACGCATCGCCCGCATTCGAGCTGTCCTCGATGTGCGATAGCCCCCATTCGGAAAGAAAATCTTCCACCTCTGCCCGCGTGATGGCAAGCATCGGACGGATCACGTTTCCGCTCACAGGGGTGATGCCACCGAGCCCTTTCAGACCCGTCCCGCGGATCAGATGCATCACGAGCGTCTCGGCATTGTCGTCGGCGGTGTGCGCCGTGGCGATCTTACCACTTAGCGAGCGGAGGAAGGCATAGCGTGCATCGCGCGCCGCGGCTTCTAGCCCCTTTTCCCCGCTGACGACATTCGCACTGCCGACAGCAAGCGGGATGTCGTAATGCGCGCAGAAATCGCGCACGAATCGTTCGTCACGGTCAGATTCTGCCCCGCGCAGATGGTGGTTAAAATGCGCCGCAGAGAGGGTGATACCAAGCTTGTCACGCAGGAGATACAGCGCAAACAGGAGCGCGATGGAATCCGCCCCGCCTGAAACGGCGCAGATAATATGGTCACTGGGAGTAATCATATCATACTCCCGCGAAAATGCAAGTAGCTTATTCAGCATGCTTCCACTCCCGATCGGCAAAGGTCTGATATTGGGCGACCCATTGGAGTTTGACCGTGCCCGTCTCGCCGTGGCGGTTCTTCGACACGATGCACTCCGCGATGCCCTTATCTTCGGTGTTTTCGTTGTAATATTCGTCGCGGTAAAGGAACATGATCGAGTCCGCGTCCTGCTCGATCGCACCCGATTCACGCAGGTCAGACATGATGGGGCGCTTGTCGGTGCGGCTTTCGACCGCACGGCTCAGCTGAGACAGGCAGATGACGGGGATATTGAGTTCCTTTGCCATGATTTTGAGCGAACGCGAGATATCGCCGACGACCTGCACGCGGTTATCGCTTGCTTTGCCGTAGCCAGAGCCCTGCATGAGCTGGAGGTAGTCGATGATGACAAGTCCAAGATTGTCCAGTCGGCGCAGTTTCGCATTGATCTCAGCGACGGTGACGGAGGGATTGTCATCAATGCGGATGTCCGTCTGGCTCAGCGCATCCGCCGCCATGGTGAGTTTTGTCCATTCTTCGTCCGTAAGCTTACCCGTGGCGAGCTTTTTCAGATCGATGAAGCTTTCGCTTGCGAGCAGACGCATAACGAGCTGCTCGCGGGACATTTCGAGGTTAAAAATGGCGACAGTTTTCTTGTATTTTTTTGCAACATTGAGCCCGATGTTCAGCGCGAACGCGGATTTACCCATGGCAGGACGCGCGGCGACGAGCAATAGGTCAGATTTATTCAGACCATTGATCTTCATATCCAGATCGTGCAGTCCCGACGAAAGACCGGGGATCGCCGAATCGGATTCGCTCAGCTCGGAAAGGTGGTCAAAAACGCGGTGTAGCACGGTCGAAATGCGCTCAAGGCTGTCGCCGTTTTCGCCCTTTCGCAGTGCATAGATCTTCTTCTCCGCAGATTCGAGCATTTCCGCAGGCGTGCCAACGCCCTCGCTGACCATTTCGCTGATGTCCACAGCCGCCTGCCCAAGCCCGCGGAGCATCGCTTTTTCGCGGACGATGTTCGCGTAGCGCTGAACATTTGCCGCTGTTGGGGTGATCTCCATGAGCTGAAGAATGTAGTCACGCGAATTGTCGTGATAGTATCCCAGCTCTTTCATCTTATCGAGCACCGTAACGGGGTCGATGGTCTGGGAGAAATTGAACATTGTGTAGATCGTCTCAAAGATCTCACGGTTGGCAGGCAGGAAGAAATCCTCGGGCTTTACCACACCCACAACATCCGTGATACAGCGGCTGTCAATGAGGATAGAGCCGAGAACGGACTGCTCCGCTTCCAGCGACTGCGGCGGCTGTCGGGACAAAAGTTCTTCATCCATGTTCCTCTCTCCTTTCTATAACTGGATGGAAAAGCGATTTATGCTTCGACGATCTTCACGCTCAGCGGTGCGGTGATCTCGTAGCCAAGCTTGCAGGTAACGGTGTACGTGCCAACGTTTTTGATCGTTTCGTTCATCACGATCTTGCGCTTGTCGAGCTTGATGCCCTGCTTTGCAAGCGCATCGGCGATCTCAGCATTCGTGATCGAGCCGAACAGCCGTCCATTTCCGCCACCCTTTGCCGTCACGGTGACGGTCATTTCGCGAATCGTCTTTGCGGTCGCAAGCGCCTCGGCTTTTTCTTTGGCAATGCGCTCCTGCGTTGCCTTGTCGTTCATTTTCATCGTGTTTACGGCATCGGGGGTCGCTTCAATGGCGATCTTGCGGGGGAGCATATAGTTTCTTGCGTAGCCGTCGGAAACCTCCAGCATCTGTCCCTTTTTGCCCTTGCCCTTAACGTCCTGTAATAGAATCACTTTCATTTTCGTTTCTCCTTAACTGATAGATATGTCTGCGGGAAAGCCCCGCGGGGGATCACGCCTCGCAGAAGCGGTCGATCGAAGCAACGAGCCTGTCGAGCACTTCCTTGACGCTTGCATTTTTGACCTGCGCGCCTGCGGTCGCGGTATTGCCACCGCCACCGAGCGGCTCAAGGATGATCTGCACATTCACATCTCCGATGCTGCGCGCGGAGATGATGATCTGATCGTCGTCTGGATAGAGCACGAACGATGCGGTGATGCCCGAAATGTTCAGTAGCTCATCCGCCGCCTGCGCGGCAAGCACGCGCGTCGTGCCCGTGTTCATCGCCGCAATGGCGATCTGGCCACGGTAAAGCCGCGCGGATTTAATGATCTGGTATTTTGCCATCGTGTCCTGAAAATCGTTTTGCAGTAGCATTTTCACATCCACGGTGTCTGCACCGAGGCGGCGCAGAACGGCGGCGGCTTCAAAGGTGCGCTCGCCCGTGCGGATGTTGAAGCTCTTGGTGTCAAGGCAGATGCCCGCAAGCAGCGATTTTGCTTCGATGGGGAGCACATCCGTGCTATCCACCGCGTATTGCAGTAGCTCCGTCACAAGTTCCGATGCGCTCGATGCATACGGCTCATGCAGATTCACGACAACGGGATTGATATAGTCCGCCGCACGGCGGTGATGGTCGATCACGCACACCTTGGAGATCGCCTCGAGGAGTGGCTTGCACTCGACCTGATCGGGTCGGTTCGTATCCACCACCACGAGGATACTGCGGTTATCGGACATCAAAAGCGCATCCTGCCCCGAAATGAACACATCCTTGTATTCGGGCACTTCGCGGATCTGTGCAATGAGCTTTTCAGCGGCATTGTTTTCAAGATCGATCACGATATGCGGTTTTTTGCCCTTTTTGCGGCAAAGGCAGGCGATGCCCATTGCCGCGCCCACAGCGTCAAGGTCGGCATTCTTATGCCCCATGATAAAGACCTGCCCGCTCTGCGCGATGAGCTCCATGATGGAGTTCGCCGTCACGCGCGAGCGCACTTTACTGCGGTAGTCGGATTCTTTGTTGCGTCCACCATAGAAATTGAAGTTGAAGCGATCTTTGATGACCGCCTGATCGCCACCGCGGCTGAGCGCCATTTCGATGCCAAGCGCCGCGAAATCATACCCCTCTTCAAAATTCGCGCCGTCCACGCCCAAACCGAACGAGATGGATGCAGGAAGTCCTGCGGGGTTCGTGATGGCGTGCACATCTTCAAGAAGCGAGAATTTTGTCTCAGCGGCACGCGCAAGATCGCGCTTTTCAAAAATAAAGAGGAAGCGGTTGCGCTCGAGCTTGCGAAGCAGTCCGTGGTATTCTTCGCACCATTTGGTGATCGCGTCGTTCAGGCTTGCATTGAGCGTAGAAATGCCGCTTTCTGTCAGATTTTTGGTCAGCTCCTCATAATTGTCGATCAGAATGATGGAAACGACGGGGCGCGAGCGGATATATTCATCCCGCACCTGATATAGCTCCGTCAGGTCGCTGAAGTAGAGGATGCCGAGGGGCACTTCGTAAGAAGCATCGGTGCGAAGCGCATTGCCGTGGATGCGATAGCGGCGCGTGCCGATCGTCACATCATAAGGGCATTCCGTTTTGCCGCTCACGAGCCAATCTGTCGAGAACCCTGTGATAAATTCATCGAGGTGACGCTCTTTGAACGAGTCAGAAAAATCGACGATCTTCACGAATTTCTCATTCGTCCACAAGATCGCGCCATCGCTCAAGCGCACGAGCACCGAGGGGAAGGGACTTTCGCCCTTTCCTGTGGATTCGAGCGTCTCGGGAAGTGCGCGCAGAAACCGCCGCAGTTCACGGTGGCGGGTATTGCGGTAGACCATGCTGATCGCGAAAGCAAGCAGCGTCACACCCGCTTCGCCGAGCGCGAGCCAGTATTCCCGCGCAAGCAGCGTCGCAAGGCAGAATACCGCCATGATGCCAAGGTAAATGCCCGTCCCCGGCTGTAAGAAGCGCTTGATCTTCGTTTTCATAGTCCCTGCCTCCCATTTCTATGGCACAGATGCCACGATACCCATACTATACCCGCTATTATAGCAAATTTACGCCCTCTGCGCAACTCCCATTTCAGAATTTTTGAACAAGAAAACGCACATACAAAAAATAAATGTATACTTTTTGGGCGCAATGTGGTATACTATCGGCGAAAGCGCTGAGTGGGCAGACTCAGGCAAAGACAAAAACCGTATATTTGGCAGGCGTTTCCCGATAAGAAGGCGATACAGGGCTGGATTTGCAGGAGACGGTTGCTTACTTGTGATGCGCGAAAGCGCCAGAATTTGAAAGGAGTTCACACTTTTGGCAGAAAAACTGAAAATCATTCCCCTCGGTGGTCTCGATGAGATCGGCAAGAACTGCACCGTGCTGGAGTATGGCAAAGATATGATCGTTGTCGATTGCGGTGTCGGCTTCCCCGAGGAAGATATGTACGGCGTGGATCTTGTGATCCCCGATTTTTCCTATCTTGTAGCAAATCAGAAGAAGCTGCGCGGTATGTTCATCACCCATGGCCACGAGGATCACATCGGCTCGATCCCCTATGCGATGCAGCAGGTCAACTGCCCCATCCACGGCACAGCCATGACCAACGGACTTATCAAGCTCAAGCTCGAGGAGCACCGCCTTGCCGATTCCGTCAAGCTCATTACCCACAAGCCCGGTGATGTCGTTAAGGCAGGTTGCTTCACCGTCGAATTCATCCATGTCAACCATTCCATTGCCGATGCAGTCGCATTCGCGATCAAGACCCCTGTCGGCACGGTGATCTTTACAGGCGACTTCAAGATCGACCCGACGGCATCTGACGGCATGATGGATCTTGCCCGCTTGGGCGACCTCGGCAATCACGGCGTGCTTGCCCTCATGGCGGATTCGACGAATGTCGAGCGCGAGGGCTATACCCCCAGCGAAACAAAAGTCGCCGACAGCCTCGAGCGTCAGTTCAAGAATTGCGACAGCCGCATCATCGTTACGACCTTTGCATCGAATATGCACCGCATCCAGTCCATCATCGCGACGGCACAGCGCCATGGGCGCAAGGTCGCCGTCACAGGGCGCAGTATGGAAAATATGCTCAAAGTCGCGCAGGAGCTTGGCTATCTCAAGGTCAAGCCGGGCACGATCGTCGAGCTTGGCGCGATCAAGAGCCTGCCGAAGAACAAGGTCGTGATCGTCTCCACAGGCTCACAGGGCGAGAATATGTCCGCGCTTTACCGCATGGCGTTCAATACGCATAAGCAGATCGACATCGTCGCGGGCGACCGCGTCATCATCTCCGCTTCCGCGATCCCTGGCAATGAGAAAGCGGTCAGCAAGATCATCAACGAGCTCTACCGCAAGGGTGCAGATGTCGTCTACGAAAAGAGCGAGGGCCTGCACGTATCAGGTCACGCCTGCCGCGAGGAGTTGAAGATCATCCACGGGCTCGTTCGTCCGAAATTCTTCCTGCCGCTCCATGGCGAACAGCGCCATTTGCAGATCCATGCAAAGCTCGCGCAGTCCATGGGCATGAATCCGCGCAATATCCATATCGGCCAGATCGGCACGGTATTTGAGCTTACGGGCAAGACCTGCAAGGAAAACGGCACAGTTCCGTCGGGCAAGGTATTCGTCGATGGCTCTGGCGTGGGCGATGTTGGCGCAGTTGTCCTGCGCGACCGCAAGCACCTTGCGGAGGATGGCATGGTCGTCGTCTGTGTCAATCTCAGCAGCGAGGACGGCTCGGTGCTCACAGGTCCCGATATCATCACGCGTGGCTTCATCTATGTCAAGGAATCTGAGGAACTTATGGACGATCTCCGCGAGGTCGCCATGGAAGCCATCGAGCGTTGCCAGCGCAAGAAGGTGCGCGACTGGACATCGATCAAGTCTGCGATCAAAAATGACTTGAGTGGGTACCTGTATAAGACCACGAAGCGCAATCCCATGATCCTGCCCGTCATTTCGGAGATCTGATACGGATATCCAACTTGAAAAAATCAGCAAAAGCCGTCCCATGATCGGGACGGCTTTTTGACAGAGAGGGATTTTTTATGAACTATTATTTCGCCCCGCTCGAGGGGGTGACAGATCGCGTCTATCGCGCGCTTCACAGCGCCTATTTTGGTGGCGTGGACAGCTATTATATGCCCTTTTTCTCCCCAACGATGCACCGCACCCTCACCCCGCGCGAACAGCGGGAGCTTCCGTTTGCGGATTCTCAGCCGTTTTGCGCCGTTCCGCAGGTACTGACCAAAAATGCGGAGGATTTTATCTGGGCGGCGCAGGTCTGCCGCGACCGCGGGTATGGTGAGATCAATTTGAATCTCGGTTGCCCGAGCGGTACGGTCGTTGCCAAGGGGAAAGGGGCGGGGATGCTTGCCGATATCGATGCCCTTGATCGCTTTTTTGACACCGTTTTCGCATCTTCTCCCATTCCCATTTCCGTAAAGACGCGCCTTGGCATTTCAGAGCCTGAGGAGATCGAAGCGCTCATGCGCGTGTTTGACCGCTATCCGCTCCATACCCTCATCATCCATCCGCGCGTGCGCAAGGATTTCTATGCAGTCCCCGTGCGCACCGAATGGCTTCCCTATGTGCTCGAAACGAGCAAAAACCCTATCTGCTACAATGGCAATCTCAATTCCCGCGCGGACATTGCGGCGTTTCATGCGCGCTTTCCGCAATTCGATGCGCTCATGCTCGGGCGCGGCTTGATCGGTGATCCGTCCATGCTTGCGCATGAGCGGGCGGATGCACAGAAGCTCGCGGCGTTCCTCGATGCCCTGCTCGCGGGTTATATCGATGCCTTTGGGAGCGCACGCAATGCCATGTTCCGCATGAAAGAGAATTGGCGCTACCTGCTGTGCCTTTTTGACGGCGCAGAAAAGCTCGGAAAACGCCTGCGCAAAACGACAGACCTCGCCGAATACCGCGCAATCGTCTCCGAGATCTTCGCCACATGCCCCCTGCGCGATCACCTCACGCCCGACTGGTAACGAGATGTGCGCATACGACCATTAGTGAACAGTCGCTGGGGTAAGTTCAATGACTTTCGTGAATTGTGCTTTTCGTTCAGGCGACAAATGGTGGCTCACTAGGATCAAAGTCAGGTCGGGATTATTCAGCAAGCTCTCTTCCACGATGTCGGCATTTTGCTTATCAAGCGCAGACGTACCCTCGTCTACCAACAGAATGGAGCGCTTGTGAATGAGGGCACGCGCAATCGCGACACGTTGCTTCTGACCACCAGAAAGTTTGCTGCCATCCTCACCAACAACGGTATCCAAGCCCAATGGCATATTCGCAAGGTCTCTGTCCAAAGCACTGCCTTTGATCGCCTGTTCCATCAATTCATCGGAAAAGTCCTCACCCAATGTGATGTTATCCCGAATCGTCGTATTGAAGAGGAAAACATCTTGCTCAATATAGCTCATCTGTTGTTGCAACTGGTCTGAAGTGAGTTCTTTTGCATTCGTTTCATCAAAATAAATTGCCCCAGAGTATTCTGGAAGCCAGCCGAGCAGAAGCTTCAGAAGCGTCGATTTGCCACAGCCCGAAGGACCGACGATCGCGTATTTTCCGCCCTTTTCAAAGCGCAAGCTTGTATTTTCTAAGATCGTATTTTCGCCGTAGGAAAAACCCAGCTCCTCTATGCGGATCGCATCGCGAAATGGGAGCGATTCAGCGTTGGAAGATCGGTCGCTTGCGTCTGCATGAACGGTTATTTTCTCAAAGTATGGTTTTGTGCTTAGGATCGCTAAGCGAAGTTGCCCGATTCCTGCCAATCCATTATAGATCGACCCACACAGGCTGGTGCCCGCCATGAGAGATGCTTGACTAATAGCCCCTTTTACAGACAGAAAACCGATCAGTAGCATGACGGATATTTGACACAATATATTGACACCCGTAATCGCTTTGTAATACCATGTGCCAATATAGGTGTGCCTGTGTTTGGGCAATTCAATTTGATCGCTGACAGCTTGAGCGCCCTCTACGAATCGCTTGGTCATTCCGAACGAACGGAAGATATCAAAGCCGAGGAGCAGGTCTTTTAGCTGACTGGTAGCCTGCGATTGACCTGCTGACAAGGCTTCGCTGAGTGCTTCTTGCTTTTTCTTGAACAGTTGTGGAGAGGTGATGATCAAACAGGCAGCCAATGCCGCTACAAGCAGGAGCGACCAATGCATTTTTGCAAGCGCAAACGCACTAAAGGCAACTTTGAAAATAGTGCCGACCAAATCAAATAAGCTCTCCCATCCCCATCCCTCGATATATTTCACATCGTTTGTTAACCACGAAATATATTCACCGCTTTGCTTCTCATGAAACTCGCGGTGATTTTTACTCAGGAGCGTGGCGACCATGTCTCGACGGATGTCATTATTCAGCGACCAGTTTGTTTTGCTTTGCGCCCAAGTGCAAACACCACCGATAACAGCGGTTGCAGCAAGAGCGAGTGCCTCTGCTGTGAGCCAAAAGACAAAATGCGTAAAATTCAGGTCGATTATGCTCTGAAAAACGTCTACCAGGATCACAGTACCAAGTGTGCTCACGAAAGTAAATAGAATATAAAGAATACAGGTAAGTAAACACCATGCTTTATGTTTTTTTATATAATACCACATACAATTCACTCCTTTATTTGCTATGCATGAATCATACCATCCTTAGATCGAAAAAAGAATATCGTTTTGTGTTATTATCTACTAACACAAAACGATAACCAATAAACGCTGGACAAAAAAAGACAATTATTGTATAATCCAAAAGAAGCATTCGGAGAGGAGATTGGAAAAATGCAAGAGATTTTTTTAGGTGAGGCGATCAAACAGCGCCGTCTAAAGATGGGATTGACCCAAGAACAACTTTGCGAGGGTATTTGTGAACCCATCACGATCTCCCGACTGGAGAACGGACGGCAAACGCCCTCGCGAAATCGAATTACTGCCCTTTTAGAGCGATTGGATATGCCCGCAGATCGGTACGTTGCGCTCCTTAGCAAGCATGAATTGGAGATCGAATCTCTCCACAGCCAAATTACGGCATTGAATGTCAGATTCTCGCACGCATGCGCAGATGAGAAACCTGCGATCCGAGAGAAAGCCTTGCAGCTCCATGAAGAACTGGATGATTTGGCGGACAAGGATGATATGATAAGCCGCCAGTTGATCCTGCGTTCCAGAGTGATCCTCGGCAAAGAGAATGGCGCATATACCTACGAGGAACAAAAAGCGATACTTCTCGATGCGATCCACCTTACATCCCCCGCTTTCGATTTGAACGAAATCGAGAGGGGATTATATACCACGGATGAGATCAAAATAATCAATCAACTTGCCCTGACTTATGTATACGAAGACAGGCATATGGATGCGATCAGGATCTACGATCAGCTCTACAAGTATATCCACAAGCACTTCCATAATATCTCTCCAACGCGTGCGCATTTAAGTATGGTATCGTTCAACTATGCCAGAGAGATGCTGGCGATCGGGCAGTACGAACGCGCGATCGAAATTGCGGAAGCGGGAAGAAAGATATGCCTTGACTATGGATATTATTCTTCCTTAGGAGGATTGCTGAGCGTCATGGCAGAATCGTACCATTTCCTTGGCGATGATGCCAAAAGCAAAGACTTATATTACCAAACGTACTATTTTGGCAAAGCTGTTGGGGATGAGAATAATGTGCAGATCATCCGAAAAGAGGTAAAGGAATATTTTGATCTGGATTTTGATCGGTAGCTTCATCTGAACTTGGGGCGTAGGCGGCGGGGCTTACCGCATTTTCACTGGGAAATGGCTCGCCTGCGCCCGATGCACATACCGCAGGGTTTGTGCTCAATAAAGAGAGACAAATCAAGAGGGAAGCAAGGATAACGTTTGTTTTTTTCATTGTGTTGCACGCCTTTCGTTTTTTGTTTTTATACTGATATTCAATTAAAAACTTAAATCCAAAGGGATTGAAGTTTTTAATATGA
>CAZVJJ010000015.1:0-34115 GCA_964627295.1 uncultured Oscillospiraceae bacterium
ACCATTTTCAGTATTCCATTCTGGAAGTTCTTCCGTTAAAGCAGGATAAGCACGATGTTCTCGCACGAGAACAACTATTCAAGAAGAAACTACAATCCATCAAATTCGGTCTGAATGATAACTAAATCAACAGGAGCAGGACGAACCATCCTGCTCCGTTTTTTATTTCCTCAAGCGTCGCTTCTACTCCTCATCAGGCACGTAATGCATGATATCGCCGACATCGCACGCAAGGATTCGGCAAAAAATCTCGATGGTGTGGGTGCTCACGCTTTCATTTCGCTTTAGTCGCGTGATCTGTGCTGGACTAATGCCGTATTTTTTGATCAAAGCATACTGCGATACGCCTTTTTTCTTCATCGTTTCCCATAATTTTTCGTATGAAATCACATCAAACACCTCATTTGTACTTGACATGATAACCGAATGCGGTGTATAATCATATTAACCAATATCGGTTAACATCAAACGAAAGAGGGAGAACTATGGAAAATACAGAACAGACCACACCGACCATCGCACCGCAAAACATGAAATACTGCAAGCATTGCGGCGCGCAGATCCCGAGCGAAGCCGTGATCTGCACCCATTGTGGCTGTCAGGTCGAGGAGATCAAAAAAGCCGAACAGCCCAACATCGTCATCAACAACACAAACACCAACGCAAACACGAACACCAATACCGTCAACCCCGCCATGTTAGGAATTCGCACCAAGAACAAATGGGTAGCACTTCTGCTCTGTTTCTTCCTCGGATGCGTCGGCGCGCATAAATTCTACGAGGGAAAAATCGGTTTGGGCATTCTCTACCTGTTCACATTCGGTCTTTTCGGTATCGGCTGGCTGATCGACTGCATCACGCTTCTGTTCAAACCAAATCCTTATTATGTTGGATAATCAAATGCAGTAACTTGCTAAATCAACCTATGGAGGGAACGTTATGCAAATCGATCTTCAGTATTGTCCTACCTGCGGTCAGCAGATCGCAAAAAGTGCGAAAAGATGCCCACATTGCGGTGCAAAGCAAAAACATGGTCACCCTATCATAAAGGCGATCGTTATCGTTCTTGTCGTTGCGATCCTCGCTTTTACAGCAATCACAGTGCTCGCAGTGATCAGCTCCATGAAGCATGATGAACAGCGCGCAGAGAAGCAGACCATCTCCTATTCCGAAAGCACTAATACAACGAAAGAAACAAAAACGACAAAAGCAACCACAGAAGCATCTGAGCCAGTAGAGACGACCGTTAGCAAAGAAAATACACAAACATCCAATGCCATCCGCCCCGAATTCAAGGAAATGATGGATAACTATGAGGATTTCTTCAAAGAATACTGTGAATTTATGGAGAAATACCAAAAAGACCCAACAAATCTTACTTTGCTCACGAAATACGCAAGTATGCTGACCGAATACAGCGAAATGATCGAAAGCATGGACAAGATCGATCAGACCGAACTAAACGATGCAGAACTTGTCTATTATCTCGAAGTAACTGCAAGAATTGAGAAAATGCTCGCAGAAGCCATTATTAGCGCTCAATAATCCATAAATATCAAAAATCGGTAGAAAACACGCTAACGAAGTGCTTTCTACCGATTTTTTCACTCTCTTTTCCGCAATTCCCAGAACGCCACGGCGCTTGCCGCCGCCACATTCAGGCTGTCCACGCCGTGATACATGGGGATCTTCACGGTAAAATCGCACGCATCGATCGTCTCCTGCGGCAGTCCGTCCCCTTCTGTGCCGAGCACGACTGCAAGCTTATCCACCGCGCGAAGTGCAGGGTCGTCAATGGCATACGAATCATCCCTGAGTGCCATCGCGACCGTCCGATACCCGAGGTCTTTGATCTCCTGCATCCAGTTCTCGCCCAGATACGTCCACGGCACTTGGAACACCGTTCCCATGCTCACCCGCGCCGAGCGCCGATAGAGCGGGTTCGTGCACCCTTGCGTGAGCAGTACCGCATCCATCCCCAGCGCCGCCGCTGAGCGGAAGATCGCACCGACGTTCGTCGGATTCATCACGCTGTCGAGCACCGTCACGCGGCGAGCCCCCGCAAGCGTCTCTTCGAGTGACCGTATCGGCGGGCGACGCATCGCGCACAGCATTCCCCGCGTGAGCTGAAAGCCCGTAAGTTGCGTGAGCACCTCGAGCGATGCCGTAAATACAGGCACATTCCCGCACCGCGCGATCGCCTCCGCCGCCTCGTCATTGATGTGGTTGCGCTCGACAAGGAGCGAAACAGGTTCGCACCCCGCATCCAGCGCCCGCATGATCACTTTCGGGCTTTCTGCGATGAACATTCCTTTCTTCGGCTCAAAGCGATTCAATAGCTGCGCTTCCGTCAATCGCGCGTACACATCTAGCTCAGGCGCGGAAAAATCCTTGATTTCGATCAGCTCCATGGTGCATCTCCTCATAAAAATTTCCTTTATTATACTCGAACCGCCCATCCCTGTCAATTTATACCTTGCAAAACGTGATCTCAGAGAATATAATAGATGGTATCAACCAATGATTAGGATGGGATACCATGAAAGTCAAACTCGAAAATCTGACCAAACGATTCCCCAATCGCAATAAAAAGCTCCCCGACGTGATCGCCGTGAACGATTTCACCTTTGAGATCCCCGATGGCAAACTCATCGGTCTGCTCGGTCCGTCTGGCTGTGGCAAATCGACGACGCTGAATCTCCTCTCAGGTCTGCTCACCCCCACCTCGGGACGCATTTTCTTCGGTGACGACGACGTGACCGCACTTCCCGCCGAAAATCGCGGGGTCGGGCTCGTTTTCCAGAACTATGCCCTCTATCCGCACCTCACCGTGCGCCGCAATATCACATTCCCCCTCGAGAACCTGCGTGGTAAAGACAAGCTCACCCGCGAGCAGATGGATGCAAAGGCGCTCGAGATCGCCCGCCTCGTTCAGATCGACACGCTCATGGACAGGAAGCCCTCCGAGCTCTCGGGCGGTCAGCAGCAGCGCGTGGCGATCGCCCGCGCCCTTGTGAAAATGCCCCGCATTCTCCTGCTCGACGAACCGCTTTCCAACCTCGATGCCCGCCTGCGCCTGCAAACGCGCGAGGAGATCCGTCGCATCCAGCGCGCGACAGGCATCACCACCATCTTCGTCACGCACGATCAGGAAGAAGCGATGTCCATCTCCGACCTCATCGTCGTCATGCGCGATGGTGTCGTGCAGCAGATCGGCGCACCGCAGACCGTCTACGACGATCCGACGAACCTCTTCGTCGCAAAATTCCTCGGCACGCCCCCCATCAGCGTATTTTCTGCCACCGTCAAGGCAGGCACGCTCATGGTCGGCACAGAAGCCGTTCTTACTGGTCTTTCCGTCCCCGACGGCGACGTGACCGCCGCCATTCGTCCCGAGGGTTTCCTCCCCGCCGCCGACGGCGCACTCACCTGCGCGCTCTCGCGCGTCGAGGTCATGGGGCGCGACGTAAGTATGCTCTGCGCGCATCCGAACTGCGCAGGCGAGCGCTTCCGCGCCATCGTCGATCCCGATACCCTCCCGACCACCGCAGATACCGCCCGCTTCCACCTCAAGCGAAGCAAAGTCTACCTATTTGACCCCGCCACAGGCGCACGCATCCGCTTTTAAGGAGGCCGCCATGGAACATAATAACCGCAAAGGCTGGCTTTATCTGCTGCCCGCGCTCGCCTTTCTGGGCGTATTCCTCGTCTATCCGCTGATCGACGTGTTCATCTATTCCTTTGAAGAGGGCTTCAATTCCGCTTCGCAGACCCATTTCGGCATTGGACTATATAACTATTCCTATGTCCTGCACGATCCCTATTTTCTGCAAGCGCTGAAAAATACGTTCCTGCTCGTCATCATCACCGTTCCCCTCTCCACGCTCCTCTCGCTTGCCATTTCGGCACTGCTGAGCTCCATCAAGCCGCTTCGGCAGGTATTCCAGACCATCTATTTCCTGCCCTATGTCACAAATACGCTTGCAGTCGGACTGGTGTTTATGATCCTCTTTAAGAAAACGCCCTATTCCGACGGCTTTGCCAACCTTATTTTGGGCTTTTTCGGCGTTTCCCCCATTGACTTCATCGACGGACCATACTGGGCGAAGATGTTCGTCCTCTGCTTTTACACGATCTGGGTCGTCATGCCTTTCAAAATTCTGATCCTCACGAGCGCGCTTGCCTCCGTCGATCAGACCTATTATAACGCCGCGCGCGTCGATGGTACATCCCGTATGCGCATCTTCACCCGCATCACGCTCCCCATGATCTCCCCCACTGTTTTCTACCTGATCATCACAGGCTTCATCGGCGCATTCAAGGCATATTCCGACGCAGTCGCCCTTTTCGGCACAGATCTGAACGCCGCTGGCATGAATACCATCGTCGGCTATGTCTACGATATGCTCTACGGCAGTACGGGTGGCTATCCGTCGTATGCCTCTGCCGCCGCGATCCTGCTTTTCATCATCGTGCTTACCATCACCTGCATCAATCTGCTCGTGAGCCGCAAGCACGTGCACTACGTTTGAGGTGTCGCCATGGACTTTGAAAAAATCGAGCACAGTGCCCGCATCCGAAAGCGGGTATCGAGTATCCTCATCTACTGCATCCTCGCCATCTGGGCGCTTGCAGTGCTCTTCCCCTTTTACTGGATGCTGCTGACTTCTGTCAAATCCTATAGCGCCTATAACTCCGAGTGGATCCCCAAGCTCTACACCCTCTCGCCCACGCTGGAGAATTACAAAAGCGCCTTCACCGCCGTCCCCCTTGCGCGCTACTTTTCCAACACCGTCTTTTTCACGGTCGTGACCACGGCGATCATGCTGATCGTCACCGTTTTGGCAGCATTTGCATTCGCGCGGCTGAATTTCCGTGGCAAAGACCTCGTGTTCACAGCGTTTCTCTCGCTGATGATGATCCCGAGCGAGCTTGTCGTCATCACAAACTATGTCACGATCACCGATCTTGACCTGCGCAACACGTTCACAGGCCTCATTCTCCCCTCGGTCACATCCGTATTTTACATCTACCTGCTCAAAGAGAATTTTGCGCAAGTGCCCGACGAGCTTTACTACGCCGCCAAGGTCGATGGCACGTCAGACCTGCGCTATCTGTGGAAAGTGATGCTCCCCATCTGCCGCCCCACGGTCGTCACCGTCACCATCCTCAAAGTGATCGAGTGCTGGAACAGCTATGTCTGGCCGCGCCTCATCACGGACGACGCGAACTACTATCTCGTTTCTGGCGGTATTCAGGAAATTCGCGAAAACGGCTTCGGCAGAGAGAATATCCCCGCCATGATGGCTTCTGTCGTCGTGATCTCCGTCCCGCTGATCGTGCTTTTCCTCATTTTCCGCAAAAAGATCATGTCTGGCGTTGCAAGAGGAGGGCTCAAAGGATGAAAAAACTGCTTTCTCTCGCCCTCGTGCTCCTGCTGTGTCTCTCGCTTTTTTCCGCTTGCCATGGCACGAAAGGCATGGATGCGTTCGTCATTCCCGAAGAATTCGACCTCTCGCGCGATTACGAGATCACATTCTGGGCAAAAAACGACACCAACCTCACGCAAGTCGCCATTTATCAGCAGGCGATCGCCGATTTTCAGGCGCTCTATCCCAATATCACCGTTGATCTTCGCCTCTACACCGACTACGGCAGGCTTTATAACGATGTCATCACCAACATCCAGACCTCTACCACCCCGAATGTCTGCATCACCTACCCCGACCACATCGCTACTTATCTTACTGGCACGAATAGCGTCGTCCCGCTCGACGAGCTATTCACCGACGAAAAGTACGGCCTTGGTGGCTCAGAGATCCGCTTCGACGGTCCGACGCTTGATGAGCTGATCCCACAGTTCCTTTCCGAGTGCTATCTCAACGGCAGACCCTACGCCGTCCCCTATATGCGTTCGAGCGAGGTCTGCTATGTCAACCGCACCATGGTCGAAAAGCTCGGCTATACGCTCCCCGATACGCTCACATGGGATTTTGTCTGGGAAGTTTCCGAGGCCGCCATGGCGATGGATAGCGATGGCAATTACCTCGTTAATGGGCAAAAGACGCTCATCCCATTCCTCTACAAATCCACCGACAACATGATGATCTCCATGCTCCGCCAGCAGGATGCCCCCTATTCCACCGACGAAGGTGACGTGCTCCTTTTTAACGACGCGACGACCGAGATCCTCACGACCGTTGCCGCGCACGCAGAAACAGGCGCATTTTCCACCTTTAAGATCTCGAGCTATCCCGCAAACTTCCTCAACGCAGGGCAATGCATCTTCGCCATCGACTCGACCGCAGGTGCAACATGGATGGGTCCCGACGCACCGCTTGTGGACATTGCAGAGGATAAGCTCGTGGATTTTGACATTGAAGTCATGGCGATCCCCCAGTACGATCCTGAAAACCCACTCATGATCTCCCAAGGCCCATCCGTTTGCGTCTTCAATAAAGAAGACCCGCAGGAAGTGCTTGCCTCGTGGCTCTTTGCCCAGTTTTTGCTGACGAATGATGTGCAGATCGCCTACGCGCAGACCGAGGGCTATATCCCCGTCACGCAAAAAGCGCGCGAAAGCGACGAATATCAGGATTATCTCTCCCGTAGTGGTGAGGATAACGAGCTTTACTACTGGGTCAAGCTCGATGCAACGCAGTTTTTGCTCGACAACATCGACAATACCTTTGTCACGCCAGTTTTCAACGGCTCAGCCGCCCTGCGCGATGCCGCGGGCTACCTGATCGAATCCGCGACCAAAGCTCCGCGTCGCGGTGAGCAGGTCGATTCTGCCTATCTTGACGCGCTCTACGAGGAAGCATCCAGCCTTTACCATCTCGATCAGGCGGGCATGGTGACGAATGAGAAGGACGCGCTCGGCGCGCTCCCGCCCGCTTCCATCGCACTGCTGAGCGTCCTCGCGCTCACATGGCTCGGCATTGCGGTGTACCTGCTCCTTTCCTACCGTCGTGAGCGGCGAACGAAGTAAATTCCGCCCGTCGTTTTCACCGAAAAAGAAGCAAAACTTTCGTATTTTTTTACAAATGATTCCGTACAAAGATATTGATTTCTCATTTTAATGTAGTATAATATTCCCATGTGCACCAGCACAAACCATCCGAAAAGGAGAAATGAAAAATGAAGAAACTGATCGCAATGCTTCTGGCTGCAAGCATGGTCCTTTGCTTCGCTGCCTGCGGTGGCAACGAATTCGATCCTGCCGCCAAATCCGAAGGCGTTATGACCTACGCCGAGTACATCGCAGCTCCCATTGATTCCGAAGTCGTGATCGAGTGCTACGTTCAGGGACATCAGTCCTGGTGGGACAATAAGGTCACCGTCTATGCACAAGATCCCGATGGCGCATACTTCCTGTACGACATGGCTTGCTCCGAAGAGGACGCAGCAAAGCTCACCACTGGCACCAAGATCCGCGTTACGGGTCACAAGGGCGAGTGGGCAGGCGAAGTGGAAGTGATGGACGCAACGTTTGAGTTCGTCACCGACGGCACTTGGACTGCAACCGCTTTTGATGCGACCAGCCTGCTCGGCACAGAAGATCTGATCAAGCATCAGAACGAGCTCGCCGCTTTCAAGGGCATGACCGTGGAAGCGATCGAGTACAAGAACGGCGTTCCCGGTGACGACATCTACGTGACCCTCAGCTACAATGGCGCAAGCTACAGCTTCTGCGTTGAGTTCTACCTCACCGATGCCGAGTCCGCTGTCTACACCACCGTTGGCACGCTGAATGTCGGCGATGTGGTCGATGTCGAGGGCTTCCTGTACTGGTACGAAGGCGTCAACACCCACATCACCTCCATCTCCCTCGCAAAGTAATTCTCACGCATCTTCGGGGCGGCTTATGCCGCCCCATTTTTTACGATAAAAAGAGGTAATCTATGGACACATCCTCCCGCAATATCACGCAAGGCGTGATCTGGAAGCAGCTTTTGATCTTTTTCTTTCCCATTCTGCTCGGTTCTTTTTTCCAGCAGCTATATAATACCGTTGATACCATCATCGTCGGTCGCTATGTCAGCACCCATGCGCTTGCCGCCGTCGGCGCATCGTCATCGATCATCAATCTTGTGGGCAATTTCTTCATCGGCGTATCCACGGGCGCATCGGTCATCCTCTCGCAGACCTGCGGCGCAGGAGATACCCGCAGCAGTCGTGATGCCATCCACACGGGCATCAGCCTTGCTTTCGTCCTCGGTCTGATCGTGACCGTCCTCGGCGTGACGCTTTCGCCGTGGCTTCTGCACATCACAGGCGCACCCGATACGAGCATCGAGGATGCGATCGTATACACCCGCATCTATTTTTCGGGCAGTATCGCATCGCTCCTTTATAATATGGGCGCAGGGCTTCTGCGCGCTATGGGCGACTCCAAGCGCCCGATGTACTTTCTCATTGCCGCCTGCTTTACGAACATCCTTCTTGACTACGTTTTTGTCGTCTATCTTCACATGGGCATTGCAGGTGTCGGCATTGCGACGGTGCTCTCGCAGTTCGTCAGCGCCCTGCTCGTGCTGACCGCCCTGCGTATGCGCAAAGACGAGACACACCTCGAATTCCATTCGCTTCGCTTCGAGCGCAGTATGCTCAGCCGCATCCTCGCCCTCGGCATCCCCGCGGGGCTACAGTATGTCATGTTTGACCTGAGCAACCTGATCGTTCAGGCAGGCATCAATTCCTTTGGCGATTCCACCATCGCCGCATGGACTGCCTACGTAAAATCCGACGCGATCACATGGATGATCTCAGGCGCATTCGGTGTATCCGTCACCACCTTTGTCGGTCAGAACTTCGGCGCGCAAAAATACGACCGCATTCGCAAATGCGTCCGCGTCGCCATGGTCATGAGCATCGCCGTCGTCGGCGCGCTCAGCGCTGTGCTCATCCTCGGGCGCAATATCATCCTCGGCATCTACACCCCCGATAGCGAAGTCATCCGCATCGGCGCACAGATGATGGTGAGCATCATGGTCTTTAATGTTCTGTTCATGCCCATCGAGATCTTCGCGGGCACGATGCGTGGCACAGGCTATGCCATCGCCCCGACCGTCATCATGTGCTCCTGTGTTTGCCTTGTGCGCATTCTCTGGATCGCCCTGCTCGTCCCGCAGTACCATACCGTGAATATGGTCACGGTCGTCTACCCGATCAGTTGGCTGTTCGCGTCCATCGTTTTTCTCATCGTCTACCTGCGCGGCACATGGCTTCACAAGCGCATCGCCGAGCTCGGGCTTCAGCCCGAAGTCCGCACCCCCCGCCGTTGCATCTTCCACAGCAACAAGCGGTCAAAAATGGACTGAAAAAACATCGTTTTTTCACAAAAATGCGCAAAATTGCACGTCGAAAATCGTCAAAAAACAGGGCTGCGGATGCAGCCCTGTTTTTATAACCGTCCCTCGCCGCGGATCGTTCCGCGCAGGCCTTTTTCTGTTCCGTTTTTTATGCGCACGTAGTTATCGCGGTGCTTCACGATCATCACAGCCGTTGCGATCAGCAAAATCAGCGGCAAAATAGCGTTCTGCGTTGCGATCCCCATGCCGATGGGCACGGCGAGCGAGGTCGTGATCGTCGCAATGGCGATATAGTCCGTCACGACTGTCACGATGAGTGCAAGGATCACCACCGCCAGCGCCACTTTCCAGTTGAGCGCAATGGTCATACCAACAAAGGAAGCAAATCCCTTCCCGCCGCGAAAGCGCAGATAAAATGGGAAAATATGTCCCAAAACGCAGGAAACGCCCGCGATCGCGCCGATATATTCATCTTCTGGCATCAAAATTCGCGCAACTACGACACAAAGTAGCGCTTTTAGCACATCGTGCACCGCAACCGTCACGCCCACGCGCCATCCGAGCAGGATGGTCGCATTGGATGCGCCGAGATTTCCCGAGCCATTTTTCTTCAAATCGATGTTTTTCGCCCGTGCAAGGATATACGCCATGCTGATGCTTCCGACAAGATACGACAAGACCGCCGTGAGTAAATATGCCATAAGCTTCTCCTTTTTTCTCTTTTTCTATCTATTTTTCCATTATAGCACACTTTTCGTAATAAGGGAAGCCATTTTTCCTGCATACTTGACCGCGCTCCCCGCTTGTGCTATGATGAAAGTGACATGGTAGACCGTGTCGAATTCTTTTGAAAAGAGGAAAAACATGAAAGACTGCAACTGTGCCTACTGCATGGGTGGCGACATTCTCGCAGGTTTTGGAATCAAGATCTGTGACCTTTCCGTCAGCCAGCTTATTTTATTCAAAGAGCAGAGCCACCGCGGACGTGTGATCGTCGCATATAAAGATCACGTTTCTGAGCTCGTAGACATCTCGGATGCGGAGCGGGATGCATTTTTTGCCGATGTCGCTCGCGCCTCGCGCGCCATCCACAAAGCATTCCACCCCGACAAGGTCAATTACGGTGCTTACGGCGACGGTGGATGTCACCTGCACTTCCACCTTGTGCCAAAATACGACAGCGAATTTGAATGGGGAAGCGTTTTCGCCATGAATCCTGCGAAAACCTACCTTTCCGACGAAGAATATCAGGAAATCATTACAAAAATCAAGGAAAATCTATAAAAAATCCCCCTGATGGCAAGCCATCAGGGGGGATCTTCTTCGCTGTATCAGTTGGTGTAGTTGTCGAAATAGCCCTGAATGTGGATGATGGGCGTGCCCTTATCGCCAGAACCAGAGGTAAGGTCGCAGAGCGAGCCGATCAGGTCGGTCAGGCGGCGGGGTGTCGTGCCCTGAGAAGCCATAGAGCCCATGAGGTTGCTGTCCTTCTGACGGATCGCGCCCTCGATCGCATGCTTCAGCGCCTCACCAGAGAGGTCTGCATAGTCGTTATCTGCAAGGTACTTGAGCTTGAGCTCGTTGGGCGTGCCCTCAAGGCCTGCGGTATAGGCAGGAGAAACAACGGGGTCTGCAAGCTCCCAGATCTTGCCAACGGGATCTTTGAATGCGCCATCGCCGTAAACCATCACTTCGACGTGCTTGCCCGTCTTTTCGAGCAGCATCGACTGGATATCCTTGACAAGGCCTGTGCACTCGCGGGGGAAGAGCTTCACGGTGTCCTCGGTGGACTTATTCGAGCCGAGCAGACCGTACTTCTCGTTGTAGCCATTGCCATCGATGGAGCTGGTGAGGATATCATCCAGACCGCACACGCGCTCTGCACCCGCACCCCAAAGCAGACGCTTGGAGCGTGCACGGGTGTGCACATCGCAGGTGAGGACATTTTTGGTATAATCAAGGATCACGCGGGGATCGTTTGCAAAAACGACCTCAACATCGCAACCCTCCGCGCGGATAAGGTCAGAATAATACTGCACGTAATCGACCAGCGTGAACGGATGCAGATTCTCGCCAAAGAGTGCACGGTAGCGCTCAAGGGTGAGGATATCGGAATAGGGATTGACCTTTGCCTCGTCGAGCTTATCGATAGAGACGAGCTCATTGCCCACCTCATCGGAGGGATAGCTGAGCATAAGGACGATCTTCTTCGCGCCGCGCGCAATGCCGCGCAGGCAGATCGCAAAACGGTTACGGGAGAGGATGGGGAAAATCACACCGATCGTTTCACCGCCGAGCTTTTCCCGAACGTCCTTGGCGATCGCATCGACAGATGCATAATTGCCCTGTGCACGCGCAACGACGGACTCGGTAACTGCAACGATATCACGGTCGCGGATCGCATAGCCCTCGCTCTCGGCTGCTTCAAGAACGCTTGTCACAACGATCTGCGCAAGATCGTCACCCTGACGGATAATGGGGCAGCGAATGCCACGGGAGATCGTGCCAACTTTTCTTTCCATAGTAAGACCTCATTTCCCCGTCCAGTAAAGTGCTGGATGGAATTCAAAAAATTTTGACGACATAGTTATAACGCAAATCTCACGACATTTCAAGCTTTTTTTGCTGGAAATTTACGAAAATGCAAGAATTGTAGGATTCTACAATATTATTTTCGCAAAAAGGTTGAGATTCGTGATGCGATTTCACAAAAATCATGTAGACTTTTTGGGCATCTATGATATAATGGATATAATATACACCTGCGGGACGGAGCATTCCATCCCGCAGACTTTTTTTCGCGCTCCCGCAGGCGCTTCCCACGCACGAACGGCAGATGCCTCTTGCCATTTTTAGAAAGCGTGATATAATGAAATGCAAAGCAGTTATTTTACAGTATATCACAAAAAAGCGATTTTCATTATGAAACCCTACATAACGGAGAAATGGAGGCAGCTTATGAACATCATCATTGCTGGTGACGGTAAAGTCGGCTCGACGCTTGCGCAGCAACTTTCCTCGGACGGCTACAATGTGACGATCATTGATGCAAGCAGCAGCGTGCTCGAGACGAGCATGGAGCGCTATGACGTGATCGCGGTTCTTGGTAACTGCGCAAATATGGATGTCCTGCGGCAGGCTGGCGTGATGGAGGCAGATCTTCTGATCGCGGCAACGAATGCAGACGAGGTCAATCTCCTGTGCTGTACGACGGCACATGGCATGAATCCGAAGATCCATACCATCGCCCGTATCCGCAACCCAGAATACAGCGGTCAGATCTACGACCTGCGCGATATTTTCGGCCTTTCCATGGTCATCAATCCCGAAAAGCAGGCATCGGTCGAGATCGAGCGATTGCTAAAATACCCCGGTTTTCTGCGCCGCGACGTGTTTGCGCGCGGACGGACGGAGATCGTGGAACTGCGCATCGATGCGCAGAGCAAGCTACGCGGGGTGCGTCTTGCGGATCTGCACAGCATCGTCAAATGCCGCATCCTCGTGTGCGCCGTCCAGCGCGGTGGGAGCACCGTCGTCCCGAACAGCGGCGATTTTACATTCCAAGAGGGCGACCGCATTTTTGTAACTGCGCCAACGAAAGACTTGACAGCACTTCTGAAAAGCCTTGGCATCCTCACACGTCGCGTGCGCAATGTCCTGCTGTGCGGTGGTGGACGCGTGAGCTACTACCTTGCAAACGCGCTCGAAAAAAGCGGTATTTCCGTGACCATCGTCGAGCGAGATCTAGCGCGCTGTCAGGAACTTTGCGCACTGCTTCCAAACACGACGGTGATCCACGGTGACAGCAGTGACCTCGAAGTGCTCGACAGTCAGCATTTGGAGCAGTTTGATGCCCTCGTCACGCTCACAGGCGAGGACGAGGTAAATATGATCGTTTCCCTCTACGCAAGCGGTGCGGGCATGCCGCAGGTGATCACGAAGCTCGGCCATGCGGGCAATCGCAGCGTGATCGATCGGCTCTCGCTTGGCAGCGTGGTTTGCCCGAAAGATCTGGTCGTGAGCAACATCGTGCGCTATGTCCGCGCGATGCAGAATCAGACAGGTGCCGCAGTTTCGGTGCACATGATCGCCGATCGGCAGGTCGAAGCCCTGGAATTCCTCGTGGATGAGCATACCGCCAACTGCGGAATTGCGCTGAAAAATCTGAAACCGAAGGCAAATGTGCTGATCGCAAGCATCACGCACGGCTCAAAGACCGAGATCGCAAACGGCGATTCGATGTTCCAAAAAGGCGACACGATCATCGTCGTGACAAGTGCGCGCGGATCGGTACAGCGCATCAACGACATTTTTGCATAAGAGGGCGGCGCTATGAACTACAAAATGATGGGGCGCTTCATTTCGCAGATCCTGCTCATCGAAGCGCTGTTCATGCTCCCCGCGCTCGCCATCAGCATCGGCTATCACGACAGCGCGGCAGTCACAGGCTTTGTCGCTTCCATCGGCATTGCCGCAGGGATCGCAGGCATTCTCCGACTGATCTGCAAGGGCGCGCCAAGCGCGTTTTATGCAAAGGACGGACTGGTGTGCGTCGGCATGAGCTGGGTCGTGCTCAGTCTTGTGGGCTGTCTGCCTTTCTACATTTCTCGCGAGATCCCGCTGTATATCGACGCATTTTTCGAGATCGTATCGGGCTTTACAACGACAGGCGCATCCATTCTGCCCGAGGTCGAGACGCTTTCCAAGGGAATTCTGTACTGGCGAAGCTTCAGCCATTGGGTCGGTGGCATGGGCGTTCTGGTATTTCTGCTCGCCTTTACAGGGGAAAAGGGCAAGGGATTTACCATGCATCTCCTGCGCGCAGAAAGCCCCGGTCCGAACGTCGGCAAGCTCGTGCCGAAAATGCGACAGACGGCTGGCATCCTCTACATTCTCTACATCGTGCTGACGATCATTGACCTTGTTTTCCTGCTTGCAGGCGGTATGCCGATCCTAGATGCGCTCTGTACTGCATTCGGCACAGCGGGCACAGGTGGCTTTGGTATCAAAAATGATTCCATGGCATCCTACAGCCCCTACATTCAAAATGTGACGACGGTATTCATGCTGCTCTTCTCCGTGAATTTCAGCTGCTATTATCTGCTACTCATGCGACAATTTCGGAGCGTTTTCCGCGACGAAGAACTGCGGCTTTTCATCGGCATCGTTCTGGGGAGTATCCTGCTCATCACGCTCGACATCCGCCGAATGTACACGACCCTTGCAGAATCCATCCGCCATGCGGCATTTCAGGTGGCGAGCATCATTTCGACCTCTGGCTTTGCAACGACGGATTTCGACCTATGGCCGAGCTTTTCCAAGACCGTTCTGCTGTGCCTGATGGTCGTGGGTGCGTGCGCAGGTTCGACTGGTGGCGGTCTGAAAATTGCGCGGCTATTGCTACTGTTTAAGAGTATGCGCCGTAACATCGCGCAGGTCGTCAACCCCCGCAAGGTGCAGGTGATCCGAAATGGCGACGCCATCGTGGACGAAAAGGTGATCGACAACACCAACGCCTACCTTGCGGCGTATATGATCATTCTTTTTGTAAGCTTTATGATCCTCTCGCTCGACGGCTTTTCAACAGGCACAAATTTCTCCGCCGTGCTTTGCTGTTTCAACAACATCGGTCCCGGTCTGGAAGCCGTTGGTCCGACCTGCAATTTCAGCGGTTTTAGCGTGCTCGGAAAGCTCGTGCTGATCGTGGATATGTTGCTTGGGCGGCTTGAGATCTTCCCGATCCTCGTGCTGTTCGCCCCTGGTACATGGCGCAGAAGATAAGCGATAAAATAGTGAAAAGCCAGCCGTTTTCGGCTGGCTTTACTACAAAATATAGATTTTTATATTGCGTTACTTTGGTAGGCATCACTTATTCGTAACATTCTTTTCTGTGCTCGTTACGATACATTTGGTGAATTATACACTTGCAATTTTTTCATCTGTGTGCTATCATAAAGTCAGAAGAGATACCGACGAACGGTGTCTCCCCCTTTGTAACAGAAATTACTCCGTCAGCGCTTGGGGAAGCATGGGACGGAGTAATTTCTTTTTTTATTCAATGAATAAATGTAAAGAAACTGCATCACTTGTTATCGTGCGTAAGCTTGACAACAAGCGTGATAACCGCAAGGATAACCATGCAGAAAGCAAACAAGCCTTCGTATGTAACCATAGGTTATCACCTCCCTTCGCGAGGGAGCACCGTCCGCCGTAGGTGGTATCTCTTCCTAGTCTTTCGACACTTTTATATTAGCGCATATGGTCGAAAAAAGCAAGAGGAATTTTTACGAATAAAATCGCCCCACTCACCGCAGGATAACTAGCAACTTCACACTTCGTAGCAACTCGACCTGCCATGCGGGGATTTTGTGCATGGCGTTTGTATAAAATCCCAGTTGACAAAATATAGCAGAATATGGTATTATCTCTGAGATAAATGCGGCATGCCGCGCGCCCGATCGGGTGCTTATCGCGCATCTTGCCGCGTGGCAAGATTTTTTGAAAATATGAGGAGGGCAACGAAATGGCTAAGCAGATCCTGACTTCTGTGATGTGCGATCCTACTATGAGCCGTATTGTTTCCAATTTCCTTTTGTCCGAAGATTTTTCTTTCTATAACGCCCCTAATTTCACCATTTTCCCTGGTTTCTGTGACGTGCACGTGCACTTCAGAGAGCCAGGGTTTTCTTATAAGGAGACGATCCTTTCTGGTAGCCGTGCGGCGGCGCGGGGCGGCTATACGAGCGTGTGCACCATGCCGAATCTCTCCCCCGTTCCTGACAGCGCAGAGCACCTTGCCGTTCAGCGGGAGCGCATCGCGCGCGATGCGTGCATCCACGTCTACCCCTACGGGGCGATCACGGTCGGTCAAAAGGGCGAAGCGCTTGCGGCGCTTGAGGAAATGGCAGAAGATGTGATCGCGTTTTCCGACGATGGGCGCGGTGTGCAATCGGAAGAGATGATGCGCCAAGCGATGCTACGGGCAAAGGCGCTCGATAAGATGATCGTTGCGCATTGCGAGGTCAATGATCTCCTGCACGGCGGATATATCCACGACGGCGAATACGCCCGCGCGCATGGACATCGCGGCATTTGCTCGGAGAGCGAATGGAAGCAGATCGAACGTGATCTGCGGCTGGCTGAGGAAACGGGCTGCCGCTACCATGTGTGCCACATTTCGACAAAGGAAAGCGTCGCGCTCATCCGCGATGCAAAGGCGCGCGGGGTGGATGTTACGTGTGAAACTGCACCGCACTACCTCGTGATGGACGAAAACGACTTGCAGGAGGACGGGCGCTTCAAAATGAATCCCCCTCTGCGCGGAAGAGACGACCGCGAGGCGCTCCTTGCAGGTGTGCTCGATGGAACGATCGACATGATCGCGACCGACCACGCGCCACACAGCGCGGAAGAAAAGTCGAAAGGGCTCGAAAAGAGCGCGTTCGGCATCGTGGGCATCGAAACGGCATTCCCCATTTTGTACACACACCTTGTAAAAACAGGCATTTTAAGCTTGGAGCGGCTCATGGAACTGCTTGTGACGAACCCCCGCAAGCGATTTGGCATCGAGCTGGGGACTGAATTCTCCATCTGGGATCTGAATGCGCATTACCACATCGATCCGCAGGAATTTGTGTCCATGGGGCGCGCGACCCCCTTTGAAAACTGGCAGGTCTACGGGCGATGCGTCGCGACGGTATGCGACGGAAAGCTCGTTTATCAAGAGAATACATCCATTTGACAAGAATATGGAGGAAATATTATGGCAAAGAGAACAGATATCAAGAAGATCCTGATCATCGGCTCAGGTCCGATCGTGATCGGACAGGCCGCTGAATTTGACTACGCAGGCACGCAGGCATGCCTTGCGCTCAAGGAAGAGGGCTACGAGGTCGTGCTTTGCAACTCAAACCCCGCCACCATTATGACCGATACCATCATTGCAGACAAGGTCTACATGGAGCCGCTTACGCTTGAGTACATCGCAAAGATCATCCGCTACGAGCGTCCCGATGCGATCATCCCTGGAATCGGCGGTCAGACGGGTCTGAACCTTGCCATGCAACTGGAAAAGAAAGGCATCCTCAAAGAGTGCCGCGTGAAGCTTCTGGGCACTTCGAGCGCTTCGATCGAGCGTGCAGAAGATCGTGAGCTGTTCAAAGAGATGTGCCAGAGCATCGGCGAACCTGTGATCCCCTCGGAGATCACCTACTCCATCGAAGAAGCTAAAGCCGCCGCGGCGCGCATCGGCTACCCTGTCGTTCTGCGCCCCGCATTTACCCTCGGCGGTACGGGCGGTGGCTTCGCATACAGCGAAGAGGAGCTCGTGGAGATCGGTCTGAACGCATTTAAGCTCTCCCCTGTGCATCAGGTGCTAGTCGAGAAGTCCGTCAAGGGCTATAAGGAGATCGAATTTGAGGTCATGCGCGATTCCTCTGACCACGCCATCACCATCTGTGGCATGGAAAACATCGACCCTGTCGGCGTGCACACAGGCGACAGCCTTGTTGTCGCGCCCATCATGACGCTCAGCGAACATGACCAGAAAATGCTCAACGATTCCGCCATCAAGATCATCAAGGAGCTGAAGATCGAGGGTGGCTGTAATGTGCAGTTCGCGCTGAACCCCAACTCCTCGGAATACTACCTTATCGAGGTCAATCCTCGCGTTTCGCGCTCGTCGGCGCTGGCTTCCAAGGCTTCGGGTTACCCCATCGCCCGCGTGACTGCAAAGATCGCGGTCGGCATGGCGCTCGAGGATATCCAAATCGCAAACACGAATGCCGCATTTGAGCCACAACTGGATTACGTGATCGCAAAACTGCCCCGCTTCCCCTTTGACAAGTTCGCATCCGCGACCAACAAGCTCGGCACGCAGATGAAAGCAACAGGCGAGGTCATGGGCATCGGCTCGAATCTGGAAGAAGCGCTGCTCAAGGGCATCCGCTCGCTTGAGATCGGTGCAGACCACGTACTGCTGGCAAAATTCGCCGCACTTTCCACCGAGGAACTGCTGGAGCATATCCGCGAATTCCGCTCGGACAACATTTTCGCCATCGGCACGCTGCTTTCGCGCGGCATTTCGGTCGAACAGCTGCACGAGATCACCCAGATCACGCGCTACTTCCTCGATGCGATAAAGAACATCGTCGATATGGACGCGCGCGTTGGCGAAAACGCATGGAATGCCGAGGTGCTCACCGCCGCGAAGCAGATGGGCTTCGGGGATAAGCGCATTGCCGCGCTCTGGGGCTGTAAGGAGATCGAGGTCTACCAGTTCCGCAAGGAAAAAGGCATCGTGCCTGCATTCCGCATGGTCGATACCTGCCACACGAATGCATACATCCCCTACTTCTACGCCTCTTACACAGGGGAAAACACCTCTATCCTGACCGAGCGCAAGAAGATCGTCGTTCTGGGTGCTGGTCCGATCCGCATCGGACAGGGTGTCGAGTTTGACTACTCGACGGTGCACGCCGTTATGACCATCCGCAATGCAGGCTACGAGGCGATCATCATCAACAACAACCCCGAGACCGTCTCGACTGACTATACGACCGCAGACAAGCTCTACTTCGAGCCGCTTACGCCCGAGGATGTCATGAACATCATCGACTTTGAAAAGCCCGAGGGCGTGATCGCATCGCTCGGCGGTCAGACCGCGATCAACCTTGCACAGCCGCTTTCTGACCGCGGCGTGAAGATCATCGGCACAGACTGCGCCGCGATCGACAAGGCAGAAGACCGCAATGCATTTGAAAATCTGCTCAATGAACTGAATATTCCCCGCGCAAAGGGTCAGGCTGTGACGAAGATCGAGGACGGCATCCGCGCCGCTTCCGAGATCGGCTATCCTGTGCTTGTGCGTCCGAGCTTCGTGCTGGGCGGCCGCGCAATGCAGATCGTTGCAAACGAGGAGCAGCTTCGCCACTACCTAAAGACCGCCGTCGAGATCGACGAGGACAAGCCCGTTCTGGTCGATAAGTACATCGAGGGACGCGAGGTCGAGATCGATGCCATCTGCGACGGACGCGATGTATTTGTGCCCGGTATCATGGAGCTTGTCGAGCGCACGGGCGTGCACTCGGGCGACTCGATCAGCGTGTATCCCCCGTTCTCCATCAGCAACAAGGTCAAGGGCATTATTTTGCAGTACGCAAAGAAGCTCGGACTTGGCATTGGCATCGTGGGTCTTTACAACATCCAGTTCATCGTCGATAAGGACGACAATGTGTTCATCATCGAGGTCAATCCCCGCTCGTCGCGCACCGTGCCGTTCTTGAGCAAGGCAACTGGCTACTCGCTTGCCGACATCGCGACCGAAGTGATCCTCGGAAAGAGCCTGAAAGAGCAGGGCATCTTTGACATCTACCCCACCGAGCGCGAGCGCTGGTACGTAAAAGCGCCTGTATTCTCGTTCAATAAGTTACGCGGACTGGATGCCTACCTCTCCCCCGAGATGAAATCGACGGGCGAGGCGATCGGCTACGACCGCACGATGACCCGCGCGCTCTATAAGGCGCTACAGGCTTCTGGTATGCACCTGCAAAACTACGGCACGGTGCTTGCGACCATCGCTGACAAGGATAAAGAGGAAGCGCTCCCGCTCATTCGCCGCTTCTATCAGCTCGGCTTCAATATCGAAGCAACGCACGGTACAGCCGCATACTTGAAAGCAAACGGCATCCGCACCCACACGCTGAAGAAGATCAGCGCAGGTAGCGACGAGATCCCCAACTCCCTGCGTCAGGGGCACATTGCCTACGTCATCAACACCCGCAACCCGGGCTCGAATGAAAGCGACGGCTTCCAGATCCGCCAGCTCGCAACAGAGAACAATGTGACCATTTTCACCGCACTCGATACCGTGAAAGCGCTACTCGACGTGCTTGAGGAAACGACCCTCACCATCTCGACCATCGACGCATAAACGGAAGTTTTTCAAAAAACGCAACGAAGGAGCTAGCATGAGACAAAGTATCTTTACCGTTCTCAGCAATACCGCGCTGACGGACAGCGTTTACAAAATGGTGCTCTCGGGCGACACGAGCGCCATTACAGCAGCTGGACAATTCGTGAACATTCAGCTTGCAGGACATTTTCTGCGCCGCCCCATCTCGGTGTGCGACTATGACGAAAAGACGCTCACCATCGTCTACAAAACCGTGGGCAAGGGCACACAGGAGATGGCACAGCTCGGCGCAGGCGCAACACTTGATGTACTGACAGGGCTTGGCAACGGCTATGACCTGAGCCGAAGTGGCGATAAGCCCGTGCTACTTGGTGGTGGCGTGGGCGTGCCGCCGATGTATAACCTAGCAAAGAAGCTCATCGCTGAGGGCAAAACCGTCACGGTGATCCTCGGCTTCAATACGAAAAGCGAAGTGTTTTACGAGGAAGAATTCGCGGCGCTCGGTTGCCGCGTGATCGTCACGACTGCCGATGGAAGTTACGGCGTAAAGGGATTTGCAACGACACCGCTTGCAGAGCTTACCTACACCTATTTTTACACCTGCGGTCCTGAGCCCATGCTCAAAGCGGTGCACAAGGCGACCGTGACCTCGGGTGAGATGAGTTTTGAAGAGCGCATGGGCTGTGGCTTCGGCGCTTGCATGGGTTGCTCGTGCAAGACGCTCACAGGTTACAAGCGCATCTGCAAGGAAGGTCCTGTGATGAAAAAGGAGGAGATCCTATGGTAGATACGCGCGTTTCCCTGTGCGGGATCGAGCTTGCAAACCCCATCATCCCCGCATCGGGCACATTTGGATACGGATATGAATTTGCAGAGCTTTACGATATCAACGAGCTCGGTACATTCTCCTTTAAGGGCACGACGCTCGAGCCGCGATTCGGAAACCCCACGCCGCGCATCGCAGAATGCACGGCTGGCATGATCAATGCGGTAGGTCTGCAAAATCCCGGTGTAGAAAAAGTGATCTCGGAAGAACTTCCGAAACTGAAAAAATGCTTTTTTAAGCCTGTTATGGCAAATGTTTCGGGCTTTTCTGTGGAAGAATACGCGCGCACCTGCGAGGCGCTTGCAAAAGAGCCGCAGGTCGGCTGGCTGGAAGTGAATATCTCCTGCCCGAACGTGCACGGCGGTGGCATGAGCTTCGGCACATCGCCTGAGGAAGCCGCAGAAGTAACACGCGCTGTCAGGCAAGTGACAGACAAGCCCATCATCATCAAGCTCAGCCCGAATGTTACCGACATCGTCGCGATTGCAAAGGCGTGCGAAGAGGCGGGCGCGGACGGCATCAGCCTCATCAACACGGTGCTCGGTATGCGCATCGACCTGCGCACCAAGCGCCCCATTGTAAAAAACAATATGGGTGGCTTCTCGGGCAGCGCCATCTTCCCGCTTGCGGTCAGGATGGTCTATCAGGTCGCGCAGGCGGTCAAGATCCCTGTGATCGGCATGGGTGGCGTGTCGAGCGCGGAGGATGTGATCGAAATGATGCTCGCGGGCGCAACTGCCGTCGAGATCGGCGCGGCAAACCTTGTTGATCCCTACATCTGCCGCGACATCGTGCGTAAACTTCCTGCTGTGATGCAGAAATACGGAATTGAAAGCTTAAATGAAATTATCGGAGGCGTAAAGACATGGGAAAAGATGTAATCGTAGCTTGTGACTTTTCGAGCAAGGAGCAGGTGCTCACGTTCCTCGACCGCTTCACGGGGCGCAAGCCGTTCGTGAAGATCGGTATGGAGCTTTACTACGCAGAAGGGCCCGACATCGTGCGCGAGATCAAAGCACGCGGGCACAAGATCTTCCTCGATCTGAAACTGCACGACATTCCAAACACCGTGAAAAAGGCAATGGCTGTGCTTTCCCGTCTGGATGTGGATATCACGAATCTGCACGCCGCTGGCACGAGCGCAATGATGCGCGCCGCGCTTGAGGGGCTCACCCGACCCGATGGCACACGTCCGCTCCTGATCGCGGTGACGCAACTCACTTCGACCGATCAGGAATCGATGGAGCGCGATCTTCTGATCCACGAGCCGATCGACGAAGTCGTGATGCACTATGCCGAGACGGCAAAAAATGCGGGCTTGGACGGCATCGTCTGCTCGCCGCTGGAGGCGGGCAAGGTGCACGGACGCTGTGGGGGACAATTCCTCACCATCACCCCCGGTGTGCGCTTCGCTGACGGCGACGTGGGCGACCAGAAGCGCGTGATGACCCCCGCGGCAGCAAAAGAGATCGGTTCAGACTACATCGTTGTGGGTCGTCCCATCACCGCCGCCGCTGACCCTGTCGCCGCCTATGAGCGGTGCGTGGCAGAATTCTGCGACTGATTCGTATAAGCAAAGGAGAGCACTATGGAAAGCTATAAAAGAGAGTTTATTCAGTTTCTGGAACAGGCGGGCGTGCTGAAATTCGGCGACTTTACCGCAAAATCTGGACGCAAGATCCCCTATTTTATCAATGCAGGCATGATAAAGACCGGCGATGAGATCGCAAAACTTGGCGAATTCTACGCAAAAGCATACCTCGACAAGATCGGTGCACGCCGCACCGTCCTCTACGGCCCTGCATACAAGGGCATTTCCATCGCCGTTTCGGCAGCGGTCGCGCTGTCGAAGCAGGGCGTGGATGTTCCGTTCTTCTTCAACCGCAAGGAAGTCAAGGATCACGGCGAGGGTGGCGTTTTCGTCGGCTATGTTCCGCAGGAGGGTGAAGAGGTCGTGATCACGGAAGACGTGATCACCGCAGGTACTGCCATCCGTGAGAGCATGGCGATCCTGAGCCAGCTCAAAGGCGTAAAGGTCGCGGCAACGTTCGTGATGGTCGATCGCAAGGAGCGCGGTCAGGGCGAAAAGGGCGCGATGCAGGAGATCGAGGAGAGCTTCGGCTTCCCTGTATACTCGGTCGTGGACGTGTACGACATCATCGAATACCTGAAAGAAGATCCTGCCAATGCAGAAAATGTGACACGCATCGAAAACTATCTTTCCGTGAACGGAGCAAAGTGATATGAAAAGCCTTATCAGCATTTTGGATCTGAGCGTTTCGGAGCTGGATGGACTGATCGCCACGGCAAAGGACATCATCGCGCATCCCGAAAACTACCGCGAAAGCTGCAAGTACAAGAAGCTTGCAACGCTTTTCTTCGAGCCATCGACGCGCACGCGGTTGAGCTTTGAGGCGGCTATGCTGGAGCTTGGCGGAAGCGTGATCGGCTTCTCGGAAGCAAGTTCCTCATCGGCTTCCAAAGGCGAGAGCATGGCTGATACCGCGAAAATCGTCAGCTGTTACGCAGACATCATGGCGATCCGCCATCCGAAAGAGGGTGCGCCGTATGTCGCATCGCGCAATGCAAGCGTGCCCGCGATCAATGCAGGCGACGGCGGGCACAATCATCCGACGCAGACGCTTGCGGATCTACTCACCATCTCGCGCGAATTGGGGCGGCTCGATCACATGGTGATCGGTCTTTGCGGCGATCTGAAATACGGAAGAACGGTGCACTCGCTGATCGAAGCTATGAGCCGCTATGAGGGCATTTCGTTCGTGCTCATCTCCCCGAAAGAGCTTTGCCTGCCCGATTACATCCGCAATGACGTGCTCGAAGCCAAGGGCATTCCCTATGAAGAGATCACGAGCCTTGAAGATGCGATGCCCAAGCTCGACATCCTGTATATGACCCGCATCCAGCGCGAGCGCTTTGACGATCTGGCGCAATACGAGCGTTTGAAAGATAGCTATGTGCTGAACACGGCGAAAATGGCGCTCGCAAAAGAGAAAATGGCTGTGCTCCATCCCCTGCCCCGCGTGAACGAGATCAGCGTGGCGGTGGATGACGACCCCCGCGCCGCCTACTTCCGTCAGGCGCTAAATGGCAAATATATGCGCATGGCACTCATTTTGAAGCTACTGAAAGCCGCTGAAGATGATCCCGCGCGCGAAGCCATCGATACGGACGGCTGGGTATACGACCGCGTATGCCACAATGCAAAATGCATCTGCCAGACCGAGCAAGAACTGCCACAGGTATTCAAGCGCTGTGAAAACGGCGTGTACCGCTGCATCTACTGCGAGCAAGAGGGATAAAAACGCTTCCTTGCAGTTCAGGCAAAGACTATATAACTATAATAAATTGCCGCAGAAAAAGGGACTGCTGTCGAATGTGATAGCAGTTCTTCTTTTTATGTATTCAAGTTAAGGGTAAATTATTGTTTGATAGCGCCAAATAATATCCAACAACTTTCTCTGGTGGTGAACACATACCCTCTTTGACCCACCACTTGACTGCTTCTGCAAAACTGCTCACATAGTGGTTCGTTACAAAATCTTTTGGGATATGCAGATCAGCCGCAATTCATACTCCAAAAAAAGTTGTTCCAGATATCCCTTGAAATAGCGCATAAAAATGTCACTACTTTCCCCAGACAGCAGGCTAATGATATCCGTTTGTTGTTCTTTCAGATGATGAAGCAGGTGCGCAAGCTTGGCGGGCAATGTGCTGTTGTCATTAGAAAAATCGTGATTTTTCTCAGCGCATAGCACTTCTGAAAAAATATGCTTAAAAATTTGATCGCACATTGCGTTCAGCAATTCGTCTTTCGTTTCAAAATGTGCATAGAATGTACTTCTGCCGATATTGGCTAAATCGATGATCTCTTGTACCGTAATGTGATTGTAATTTTTCTTACTGAGCAGATCACTAAACGCCTCAAAAATGATTTTTCTTGATTTTTGTTGTCGCTTATCCATAGTTCCTCCGAACAATTTTCGCTTTTTGTTTGATAACTTACATATTATCCAATTTGATCCTTGTTTGAAATACGGCTATATGATACAATCGAACATGATGTATGATAACATATATAGTATTTTATTTTTGCATTTGTGTCAAGGAGTAAGAAATGGAACAGAAAATGAAAAAAGGCATTGCATTTGCGATACTCGCCGCGACGTTATATGCTGTGAATGCACCTTTTTCAAAAATATTGCTTCGTTATATGCCGCCGACATTGATGGCTGGTTTTTTATATATCGGCGCAGGGATCGGAATGGGCATCATCGCTTTTGCACGAAAAGTGCGAAATAAAAGCGGTCAGGAAGATACGCTTACAAAAGCTGACCTGCCGTATACGATCGCTATGATCTTACTTGACATTATCGCTCCGATTTGTTTAATGATCGGATTAAATGCAACGACAGCCGCAAACGCTTCCTTGCTCAATAATTTTGAGATCGTTGCAACATCCATTATCGCGCTTATCATTTTCAAAGAAAAAATCAGTTTAAGACTTTGGAGCGGGATACTATTCGTTACGATCTCTTGCGTTATCCTGTCGTTTGAAGATATAACAAGTCTTAGTTTCTCATATGGGTCACTGTTTGTTCTGCTTGCCGCAATATGTTGGGGATTTGAAAACAACTGTACTCGCAAAATTTCATCGAAAGATCCATTACAAATCGTTTTGCTTAAAGGGATCTTCTCTGGACTTGGCTCAATTCTTATAGGTTTGTGTGCAGGAGAGAAAATCACGGTTTTGTGGAGCATGATCGCAGTATGCGGTGTCGGATTTGTGGCATATGGGTTAAGTATTTACTTTTATGTATATGCGCAACGCCTGTTAGGGGCGGCACGTACAAGTGCATATTACGCAATAGCACCATTTATTTCGGCAATATTCTCATTGATCATTTTCAAAGAAATCCCTACCGCATCTTACTTTGTTTCGATCATTTTTATGGCGCTCGGCGCATGGCTCTCATCTAAAGATGAAGCTTAGTTGGCGCAAATAATATAGCATCGCACCTCGACAACTAGGCGAGGTGCGTTTTTATGCTCATTGCAAATCACGGACGATCTCTTTGGCGACGCGGTAGATATCTGCCATCGTCGTCAGGGAGGTGATTTCCTTTTTGTAGTAGCTTGCATTGCGCACACCGCGTAAGTACCACGCAAAATGCTTGCGCGCTTCGAGACACGCGATGTGCTCGCCGTGATCGTGCTCTGCCATCTCGAACTGGCGGACAGCGACGGCGATGCGCTCAGCAAGCGCGGGACGTCCTGCATACGTTTCGCCACGCAATGCGCACGCGGCTTCTTCAAAGATCCACGGATCTCCGAAAACAGCGCGCCCGATCATGATGCCATCTGCGCCCGAACGCTTGAGACAGCGAACGGCGCTACTTCCATCGACGATATCGCCATTTGCGATCACAGGGATGGAAAGTTCCGCTTTGACGCGGTGGATGGTATCCCAGTCGGCAACGCCCGAATAGAGCATTGCGCGGGTACGTCCGTGCACGGCGAGCATTGCCGCGCCGTTATCTTCCATGCGTTTCGTAAAATCGAGGACATTGATGCTCCCCTTGTCCCAACCAAGGCGGCACTTGACCGTGACAGGGACATCCACCGCGCGCGTGACGGCGCTGACGATCTGCCCCGCAAGCTCGGGCGTGCGCATCAAGCCGCAACCGTCGCCAGAATTGGCGATCTTCGGCATGGGACAGCCCATGTTGATATCGATAAAGTCGCAACCAGATATCTCCAGCGCAAGGCGCGCGCCCTCTGCCATGACACACGGATCGTTGCCAAAGATCTGCGCGCCGCAGATGCTACCCGCATTTTTTCGCAGGAGCTTGGCACTCTTCTGATCGTGATAGACGAGCGCGCGGGAGGATACCATCTCCGTGACCGTGACCGTCGCCCCCAGCTCTGCGCAGATGGTGCGGTATGCCCAGTCCGTCACGCCTGCCATCGGGGCGAGGAAAATGGGCGTTTGCAACTCAAAATTACCTAGTTTCATGCGGCTCTCTCTTTCTTCTTTGATAAACTAGATTATAGCACAGCTTGCATGCATTCGCAAGTCGCTAAAGTGAGCAAATCAGCCACAAAAGTCCTGTGAGCACCGCACCGCCGCACGCCCATACCGCCCCATAGATCGGGCGGACGCGCCGTTTGCGCGTGCCCATGCGGATGGCTTCCTGCGCCTGTTTCACGAGCATTTCATCGGTAACGCCCTTGGTGACGGCATCCTCCCGCAAAATGAAGATCGCCTGCTCGAAGATCTCCTCGCTCGGCGCGTGCACGAGGATGACCTGACGTGAGATCCCTTTGACCATAGAATTCCTCCTGTCCGTCTTTTTCTGCAAAGCATAACCAAGTTTTGCAGAATGCATACCAAGCACTTGCATCTTTGAAAAAATTCCCGTATAATAGGGAAAAAGGTGGTGATCGCATGGCTTACCGTGCCGCGATCTGCGACGACAGCCTAACGGATGCGAACTTTACGCAGGAGATCGTGACGCATTGGGCAAAGGCGCGCGGGATCGAGATGAATGTGGAGCGTTTTTCCTCGGCGGAACGCTTTCTATTTCGCTATACCGAGGACAAGGACTGGGATATTCTGCTTCTGGACATCGAAATGGGCGCGCTTGATGGTGTGAGCATGGCAAAACGCGTGCGCGAAAGCAACAAGGCGGTGCAGATCGTATTTATCACAGGGTACTCTGACTATATCGCGGAGGGCTACGAGGTCGCCGCGCTACATTACCTGATGAAGCCCGTGAATGAGGAAAAACTGATGCTCGTGCTCGACCGCGCCATAGAGCGGCGCAAGCAGGAGGATCGGTGCTTGAATCTGGAACTATACGGAGAAACGGTTCGCCTGCCGTTTTACGAGATCCGCTATCTCGATGTACAGCACAACTATGTGACCGTGCACGCGAAGCAGGACTACACCGTCAAACGCACGCTCAGCGACTTTGCGCGGGAGCTGGACACGCGGTTCTTCCGCGTGGGGCGCGGGATGATCCTGAATCTCAAATACGTCCGTCGCATCTCGAAAACAGATGTGCTTCTTTCTGACGGAACGGTGCTTCCCCTGCCAAGGGGGATGTATGAACCGCTCAATCGGGCGATCATCGAGCACACGTGAGCGAAGCGTTGTCGAAAAATGGGAGAAAGTGGGAAAGCCATGTCTTTTTTAGAAAAACAGATCGATAAGCGCATCGCCGCCTATCAGCGGGAGCTGATCGAGACGCACTATCAGGAAGTGGACAATATGTATCGGCAGATGCGCGGATGGCGGCACGATTACCGCAACCACATTCAGGCGCTAAAGGTGCTGACGCAAAACGGCGACCTTGGTGGCATTTCTGAATACCTCGATGCCCTCGAGACCGACCTTTCGACGGTGGACACCGTGGTCAAAACAGGAAACGCGATGGCAGATGCCATCTTAAACAGCAAGATCTCGATCGCGCGGGCAAAAAAGGTGCAGGTGTACTGCGATGCACACATTCCTGTCAAGCTAAAAATGTCGGAAATCGACCTTTGCTGTATTCTCGGGAATCTATTTGACAATGCGATCGAGGCGAGCCTGTCTCTGCCCGAAAGCGAGCGGTGCATCCGCGTATACATGGATGTGAAAGGCACACAGCTTTATATCTCGTTCACGAATTTTACCGCTGTGGGCAAGCAGCGCAAGCTCGGCAATCGCTTTCAGACCACGAAGGGAGATGGGCACGGCTTCGGACTTGTGCGCATCGACACCATCGTGGAGCGTCTGGGCGGCTATTTGAGCCGAAATTCTGAGGATGGCGCGTTCACGACGGAGATCCTCATCCCGCAGGAATAATGCTGATCGCAATTCGTCCCCGCGTTTGAACGATTCGTCCCCGAAATCACACGGGGACGATTTTTTATGATAGGATATCCCCGAAATGAGGTGCAGAAAATGAAAAATGAAAAAAATCCAAAATATAGCGTCTACAAAAGCATTCGCTATATGCTAAAGAAGGCTTGGCGGACGAGCAAGGTCGTGATATGGGCGCAATTATTGGTCTCGGTGGTGACGATCACACAGACGACGGCTGAGCTTTATCTCGCGCCACGCATCCTGCAAAAGGTCGAGCAGTCCGCGCCGCTTGGGGCGCTATTTGCAACGATCCTTGTTTTCACAGGGCTGGTTTTTGCGCTTAAATTTATGCGCAACTATTTAGATAATGCCGCGTTCGTCAAACGCGTCGCCGTCCGCACGAGCGTCATCACGGACATCAATGCGAAAGCGCTTAGCACTTCCTACCCCAACTGCTTTGACCCCGATCTAAAAAATCTATTTTCAAAAGCGATGGATTGCACGAACAGCAATAGTTCGCCCGCGGAGCATATCTGGACAACGATGGGCTCGCTCCTCTCAACGATCGGCTGCTCTGTGATGTACTTAGTCACGCTGTCAAACGTCGAACCGATACTGATCGCCGTGACCATCATTACGTGTCTCCTAGCGACGATCGTGCGCCTGCACGTGACGCGCAAATACGAAAACGATCCCACACAGGGAAAATTCCGCAAAGAAGAAAACTATGTGCTTAGCGAAACGCAGAGTGTGCAATCGGCAAAGGATATCCGCATGTTCGGGCTTAGAAACTGGATCGAGCGTATTTATGAAGATGTCCTGCGTGCGCACATCGCATTCATACAGAAAAAGGAACGCGATCGGCTATACAGTTCCCTTTTTGGCGCGCTGATGACGATCTTGCAAAACGGCGTGGCATATGTCTATCTGCTGAAGCTGGTGCTCGATGGCGGGCTGAGCGCTTCGGAATTTCTGCTGTATTTCTCGGCGATCTCGGGCTTTACCACTTGGTTCAGCTACATTCTCGATTATTGCAGTTTGCTCTATCGCGAAACACAAGGTATCGGCACAGTCCTCGCCTATATTGAGTGCGAAGAGCCGTTCCGTTTCTCGGGCGGTCGCCCTCTGCCCGACCTGTCTGAATGCGAACTTCGCCTTGAAAACGTGACGTTCCGCTACGCCGAAGCGGAAAAGCCCCTCTTTGAGAACCTGAATTTGACGCTTCACGCGGGCGAAAAGCTCGCCGTCGTCGGTTTGAACGGTGCAGGCAAAACGACGCTCGTGAAGCTCCTGTGTGGCTTCTACGACCCGACCGAGGGCAGGGTCACGCTCAACGGCATCGACATTCGGGAATTTAACCGTCGGGAATACTATGGACTGCTCTGCGCGGTGTATCAGCAGTTCTCAGTGATGGATGTGACCATCGCGGAAAATGTTGCCCAAGCGCCAAGAAACGAGGTCGATGAAGCGCGGGTCTGGGATTGCCTCTCTCTTGCAGGGCTTGACGAATTCGTGCGCACGCTTCCGCAGGGGCTTGATACCCATGTCGGGCGCGCGGTGTACTTCGACGGCGTGCTTTTCTCGGGCGGTCAGACCCAGCGACTGATGCTGGCGCGGGCACTATACAAAAATGCGCCCATCCTCGTGCTCGACGAGCCGACAGCGGCGCTCGACCCCCTCGCAGAAAGCGACATCTATGAAAAATACAACGAAATGGCGGGTGGGAAAACCTCCATCTTCATTTCGCATCGACTGGCATCCACCCGCTTCTGTGACCGCATCGTGTTCCTTGCGAACGGAAAGATCGCAGAAGAGGGCACGCACGAAGCACTTCTGGCAAAGCAAGGCGCATATGCTGAGCTCTACGAAGTCCAGAGCCGATACTATCAGGAAGGAGCTGATTTCCATGGCGAAGACGCCTAACTGGCGCGATATTCTCTCGCTTCACCTGCGCACATTACGCGACATTGAAAAATACGTCCCTGGCAGGATCCCATGCCTCATTCTTACAAACATTGTATACGGCCTCAGCCCATACGTGACGGTATGGTTTTCGGCACAATTCATCAACGAACTTGCATCCCTGCGCCGTCGGGAGATGCTCGTGCAATGGATCATCCTGACGCTTGTCGTGACCGGCGTAGTTGAAATTCTGAAAACGGTGCTTGGGAACTGGTACACCCGTATGGAATTCTATCACAATCCCAAAAAAGGCCGTCAACTCATGGAAAAGCTTCTGGACACCGACTTCGCGAATGTAGACGATCAGCATTTTCGCGATCTTCAGTCGCAGACGGAGCAATTCACCAACATAAACGGCGCAGGTGCAAATAAAGCGCTCGAAACGACGGATAAAATGCTACAAGCAGGCTTTGGCATTCTCGGTGCGGTCGCGCTGACCGTGAGCCTGTTTACCCAGCGCGTTCCTGCGGGAGATCTGGAATTTCTGAACTCTCCTCTGTCCATCCTCGTGATCCTTGCCGTGATGGCAGGCATGAGCATACTCGGTGCAATGCTCTCCGGTCAGCTTGGCAGTATGATAAGTGCCATCGCCGACGATACCGCGCTCGGAAACCGTAAATTCTCTTATTACTGCACCTTCGGAAAGCAGCAAGAACGTTTTCTCGACACACGCACCTATCAGCAGAATGACCTCTTTGAATCGTTCTGTAACGACACGCCTTTCAAAATCGGTGGAATGTTTGACAAGGTATTCAGTGGGCGCTATGCGGTGATGACTGGCATTGGTGAGGCATTAGGAACGATTTTTACAGGCTTTGTATACGTCTTCACCTGTCTGAAAGCATGGGCGGGCGCATTCGGTATCGGCTCGGTGACGCAGTACGTCAGCGCGGTGACATCGCTTTCGGGCAATATCGAAGCTCTTTTAAGCGGATTGACCTCGATCAAGAACAACGATCGCTTCCTGCGGCTCTATTACGAGATCATCGATACGCCCGATCAGATGTATCAGGGTAGCCTCACGACCGAAAAGCGCGCAGATCGGCAGTACGACGTGGAATTCCGCGACGTTTCGTTCCGTTATCCCAATGCGGAAAACTGGGCGCTTCGGCACGTGAATATCAAATTCAAGGTCGGCAGAAAGCTTGCCATCGTCGGCGAAAACGGAAGTGGAAAGACGACATTCATCAAGCTCCTTTGCAGGCTCTATGACCCGCAGGAGGGGCAGATCCTGCTCAACGGCATCGACATTCGCAAATACCGCTATGACGACTACATGAACATTTTCTCGGTCGTGTTTCAGGACTTCCATCTGCTCTCCCAGCCACTCGGATGCAATGTGGCAGGTGGCAAAGAATACGACCGCGCGCGGGTAGAACGCGCGCTCCGCGACGCAGGCTTCGACGAGCGGCTCGATTCGCTGAAAGATGGGCTCGATACGATGCTCTACAAAGACTTCTCCGAGGACGGCGTGCTCATCTCGGGCGGTGAGGCGCAGAAGATCGCCATCGCGCGCGCCCTTTACAAGGATGCGCCGTTCATCATCCTCGACGAGCCGACTGCGGCGCTCGACCCCATCACAGAAGCCGAGATTTACGAGAAGTTCAACGATATCGTCGGCGATAAAACGGCGGTATACATCAGCCACAGACTTTCCAGCTGTAAATTCTGCGACGAGATCGCGGTATTCGACGGCGGTGCGATCGTCCAGCACGGCGCACACGAAGCATTGCTTGCCGATGCGGACGGTAAATATGCCGCGCTATGGAACGCGCAGGCGCAATACTACGTCACGGAAACTGCATAAAGCTTTGGGCGTGCCGAAAAAATCGGCACGCCCAAAACAATATTATTCGTCATCTTTCGGGCGCTTATAGCGCCCCTGCGGTGCCCATTCGGGAAGCGGCAGGCGCTGCATCGCGCCAAAAATGCGCTCTTTCAAGTCGGGGTAGGTCTGGCTGAGGTCATAGATGAGGGTTTTGATCTCCTCGCGCTTGGTCTGCTTATCGACAGGGCATCGATTTTCGATCACAGGAAGCGCCATGCGATGCGCAAAATTGTCCACCGTCTTTTCGTGGATGTAGAGCATGGGACGGATCTGGGTCACGCCTGTGCGATCAAGCTCGGTGACAGGCTGGAAGCAACTGATACGCCCCTCATAGATGAGGCTCATAAGAAATGTTTCCACCGCATCGTCGTAATGATGGCCGAGCGCGAGCTTATTGAAACCCTTTTCGACGATCGCCTGATTGAGCGCGCCACGGCGCATCTTCGAGCACATGGAGCATGGGTTCTTCTCCTTGCGGTGCTCAAAAATGATCGGGGCGATCTGGGTCTGGAGGACGGTATAGGGCACGTCCCATTCCTTGCAGAGCGCTTCAATGGCAGAATAGTCCATCCCCAGCCCCATATCGACGGTAATCGCTTCGAGGGTAAAGGATCTATTAAAATACTTGCGTAGTCCTGCAAGCAGTACGAGCAACACGAGCGAGTCCTTGCCGCCCGACACGCCGACGGCGATGCGGTCGCCCTCCTCGATCATATTGTAATCGTCCACACAACGGCGGACAAGTCCCATCAGCTTTTGCATAAAAAACCTCCAAAAGTGCGTAAAATTGAGATGTGAGCATTTGCGAGCATTCGCGAGAAAAATGAAGATTTCGCGAGATTCATTCGGATTTTAGAAAAATCATCAAAAAAGGCGTTGACAAAACTTTTTTTATGTGGTATAAGAATCAAGCGTTTTGAAGATATTTTAATTCAAAAACAGATATTTGTCAAAATAAATTACCAAATTTGGAGGAAGTAACATGTCCACTACTCTGCTGAAGAAGGAGACCCTGGAGCGCAAGTGGTACGTTATCGATGCTGCTGGCAAGCCTCTGGGCCGTACCGCTGTTATCGCTGCGAACATCCTGCGCGGCAAGCACAAGGTCGATTTCACCCCCAACGTTGACTGCGGCGACAATGTCATCGTTATCAACACCGACAAGGCTATTCTGACTGGCAACAAGGCTGAGCAGAAGAAGTACTACCGCGTTTCTGGCTGGATCGGCGGTCTGAAGGAGACCAAGGCTCGCGATATGATGGCGAACCGCTCCGACTACGCTATGGAGCTGGCTGTTAAGGGTATGCTGCCCAAGAACACCCTTGGCAAGAGCGCTCTGACCCGCCTGCACCTGTACAAGGGTGCTGAGCATCCCCACGCTGCCCAGAAGCCCGAAGCCTGGACTC
>CAZVJJ010000016.1:0-33502 GCA_964627295.1 uncultured Oscillospiraceae bacterium
CCGTGCGTATCATTCCGAGCCATGAAAAATGGCCGACCGAGGCCGACCCATTCTCCTGCCGCAGCGATATACGCAGCGCTTAACAGAAGCAGTTCAGCCGCCCGATGACCGGACATACTCCGCGGAAGTTACCGTCTAAGACGCAATCTCCCGCATCATCGCAGTGCGCTTTGAAGAGAAATTCGCAAACTTCCCCTACACGCGCTCATGTATAATACCACCCTTTACAGCATTTGTCAAGCATAATTTCAGAAAAAATCACAAATTTTTTGATCTTTTTTCGTGCAGTCCGTATGCCCTTTTGGATGCAAAAAGCTTCCCCGTTCATTCAGGGAAGCTTTCGTCACTTTATTTCCCACGCTTTTGTCTGGCTCGCCTTTTCATACAGGCGCAGATAGCTTTCGTAGCGCGTTTTTTCGATCAGCCCCTGCGCAAGCGCCGCCGTCACCGCACAGTTCGGTTCGGCACGGTGGGAGCAATCGTGAAACTGGCATTTTCCGATATACGCCCCGAAATCAGGGAACGCATACTGGAGATTTTCCTTGAGGATCACTTCCATTTGGTCGGTATCGAACGAGGAAAAGCCCGGTGTATCGGCAACGAGCGTATTTTCGCCGAGGTCGTAAAGCTCGACATGGCGCGTCGTATGCCGTCCGCGCCCCAGCTTCTCGGACACTTCCCCCGTCGCAAGTGCAAGGGATGGGCAGAGACAGTTGAGGATGCTGCTCTTGCCAACGCCAGAATTTCCCGTAAATGCGGTAAGCTTGCCACGAATGATATCGTGAAGCGCCGCGATCCCCTCCCCTGTCTGCGCGCTCGTGCAGATCACAGGGAAGCCTGCATTGCGGTAGATGCGCGCGAGATCATGCGCAGGGTCGAGATCGCATTTATTGACGCAGATGACAACATCCACTTCCTGATCGCCAGCGATCGCCGCAACACGGTCGATCAAAAATGGCTCAGTGATCGGATTGACATTTGCCGCAAACACAACAAGTGCATCGATATTCGCCACCGCTGGCCGCACGAAGCTGTTTTTACGTGGCAGGATGCGTTCGACCATGCCTTTTCCGTGCTCGACAGTGATCTCAACGAGATCACCCGTCAGCGGCGCGCTTTCCGCTCGGCGCAATGCGCCCCTTGCGCGGCACGTGACCGTGCCGTGCTCTGTGCGCACATCATAAAATCCACTGAGTGAGCGAACGATCCGTCCTGTTTGCTTTTCCATATCAGTTAAATACCACTTCGTAAGAATTATAGTAGACGCCGTCGATCCAGATCTCATACGTCTGCGTGCCCGTGCCCGTAAGTTCCGCGCTGAAACTCGATGTATTGGGGAGGATCTGCGTCGCCTCGCGGATGAGTTGTCCGCCTTGATAGAGCGTAACGGTGTAGGCATCCTCGCGCGACGGAATGGAGAATGTGTAGACGAGCGTTTTCTCCGTCTGCTCCTGCGTGGGTGTCGTCGTTTCGATCGGTGCAGTCGTTTCCGTCGTTGTTTCAGGGGGCGCTGTCGTCGTCTCCTCAGTCGTTTCCTCGGTCGTCTCTTCGGTCGTTTCCTCCGTCGTTTCGACAGGTCCTTTCGAGACTTTCAGCTCGATGCGACTTGTGATATCGGCATCGGTATATTTTGCGATATTCTGCTTGATGACTTCCCCGCGCGGGGCATCATCCTCGACGTAATCATAGTAGATATTCGTGCGGTTGAAGCCCTGCTTTTCAAGGCGCTCGATCGCATCATCGATATTGCTTCCGACAAGATTCGGCATCTGTGCTGTTTTTACGATCGGTCCCGAGCTGACGAACACTTTGACGGTCTGCCCATCTGTGAGCGATTCGCCATAGGCAGGCTCGGTGCGGATCACCGTGCCCTCTTCGTATACATCCGAGAACTCGGTATACGGAAGCGGATTCATCCCCTGCCCATTGAGCCAGCTGATCGCATCTTCCTGCTTCAGACCGCGGAGATCTTCCATCCACTTGACCTGCGGCTCTTCGCCGAGGCTGACCGAGATCTTGATCTCTGCGCCCTTGACGACTTCCGTGCCGCCGCTTGGATTCTGCGAAAAGATCGTGCCCTTGGGGTAGTCAGCATTGTAAGAATGCTCCGCCTTGATCACAAGGTCATCCACGCTCATGCCCGAGTAATACATATCGCCCAGAAGATACGGCACTTTTACAAGCTCCGTCTTGAAGAAACGCCCCGACATCAGCGCAACGAGGAAAATAATGATCGCCGCGATGGCTACGAAACTGCACGAAACGATCGCAATGGTCGTCATGCGGCTTCGCGTTTCCTCCTGCTCGATCTCACGGCGCGTTTTTCTGCGCATTTCCGTATTTTGGGAAACGGGACAATTTCTTGCCGTATCCGATGTGCGCGGTGCAGTCCGTGCGCGCGTGCCCGTATTGCGGCTGACAGGCGCAGGATTTCGCGCAGGCTGTGCGCTTTGGCGCGCGATCGAGCCAGAATTGCGCCCCACCTGATTGGACGTGTGGCTACGCACAACGCGATCGGCGGTCGTGCGCGGCGGTTCTACCGCCGCCGAACCAACGATTGGGCGCGTAACATCCGACACACGGCGCGGAATGCTCCACGGGAAGAGAATGAGCGGATTTTTGCGAAATTCCTCCATGTCGTGAAGCATTTCCGTAGCAGAGAGGTAGCGCTCATTCGGGTCGAGCGCCATTCCTTTCATAATGATCTGCTCCATGCCACCGGGGATATTGGGATTGAATACCGATGGCATCTGCGCGCCACCGTTGATATGCTGGATGGCGACTGCGACAGGGGATTCCCCATCATAGGGTGGCCGTCCCGTCATCATCTCGTACATCACGACGCTCAGGCTATAAAGGTCACTGCGGTTATCCACCCGCCCGCCTTTTGCCTGCTCGGGCGAGATGTAGTGCACACTTCCAAGTGCTTCCTTTGTCAGGGTGTTGCTCTTGCTCATCACGCGGGCAATGCCAAAGTCCATCACCTTGACCGAACCGTTTTTGAGCACCATCACATTATGTGGCTTGATATCGCGGTGAACGATGCCACGGCCGTGCGCGTGTTCAAGACCCTTTGCGATCTGCATCGCAAAGTGCAGGGTCTCTTTCCAGTTGAGCACGCCCTTGATCTCCATATATTGCTTGAGGGAAATGCCGTCGATCAGCTCCATGACCATATAGTTGGCATTTTCCGTAGTCGAAACATCATACACCTGCACGATGTTCGGGTGCGAGAGCATCGCGACAGCTTCGCCCTCTGCGGCAAAGCGGCGACGGAATTCCTCGTCACGTGCAAATTCATCTTTAAGTATCTTGATCGCCACCAATCGGTTCAACCGATGGCAACGCGCTTTATATACAACGGCCATGCCGCCCGTACCAATGACCTCGAGGATCTCGTAACGGTTATCCAGCAGCCGCCCAATATATTGATCCATGAACTGAAAGCTCCTTTCGCGGCTCTGAACTAGATCATGACCAGAACGCTCGTCACATTATCGGGCGCTCCGCGATTTTTTGCAATGCTCAGCAGGCGTTCACAGCAAAACTGCTTCTTCACGCCGTGCACCACCTCAAAAAGCATCTCCTGCTCGTCCATCATGTTGGAAAGTCCGTCCGAGCAAAGCAGCAGAAAATCCCCTTTTCTGACATCGAGGTGGAAAATGTCACTCATCACCATCGGTTCTGTGCCGATGGCGCGGGTAATGAGGTTCTTCCCCGGGTAGGTGCGCGCCATTTCTGGAGTAAGCTCCCCCCGATCGACCATCATCTGCACAAGAGAATGGTCGCGCGTGAGCTGGCGGATGCCATCATCATTGATGCAGTAGGCGCGGCTGTCGCCAACATTGACCACCGTCACGTGCCGTCCCTTGATGAGGACAGCCACGAGCGTCGTGCCCATGCCGTCGAATTCCTCGAATTGCGCCGCCTGATCGAACACGGTGAAATTCGCAAGCTTGACCGCGCCCTGTAGCATCTGGTCGAGCTTGTCGCGCTCCATGCCCGCATTCCAGCTTCGGCGAACCTCCTGCACGAAAACATCCGATGCAAGAGAGCTCGCAATATTGCCCGATTTCGCACCACCCATGCCGTCACAGACGACGCAAAGCATGCTGTTGCGATCCAGACGTTCTATATGATATGCATCCTGATTCTGCTTTCGGACGCAACCAGCGTCTGTTAAGCCCCACACCTGCATATGCCGAGCCCTCCTTCAAAATAAATGGAATCAATGGGATCACTGTCCCTGTGTATACTTTCTTCTGAGCTGACCACAGCTTGCGTCGATGTCGCCGCCCAGCGTGCGGCGCACCGTTGCGGTGATACCGCCATCTTCCAGGATCTTCTGAAAGCGCGCGACAGCCGCTTTCGAGCTCGGCTGGAATGGGCTTTCGTCCACATGATTGAGCGGGATCATATTGATATGCGCAGGCAGTCCTTTCAGGCGCTGAAGCAGTTCGCGCGCATCACACTCGCGGTCGTTCACGCCATCGATCATGGCATACTCAAAATGGATGCGCCGCGAGGTCGCCTCGTAATAGCGACGGCAAGCGGAAAGCAATTCCTCGATAGGATACGCCTTGTTGACTGGCATGATCCGATCGCGGATCGCATCGTTCGGTCCGTGAAGAGAAATCGCAAGACTGATCTGCAATTTCCGCTGTGCAAGCGCATCGATCTTCGGAACGAGCCCGCAGGTCGAAAGGCTGATATGGCGCATGGAGATATTCATGCCGTTCTCGCTATTGACAAGTTCGAGAAAACGCATCACATTATCAAAATTATCCAGCGGTTCGCCAATGCCCATGAGCACGATATGCGAAATTGGAAGCCCCGAATCGATCTGCGTGAAGAGCACTTCATCCAGCATTTCATACGGCTCTAAGCGCCGCACAAGTCCGCCGATGGTCGATGCGCAGAACGCACAGCCCATGCGGCATCCGACCTCAGTCGAAATGCAGACGGTATTGCCATAGTGATAGCGCATGAGCACCGTTTCCACGCAGTTGCCATCGGCAAGCTGCCAGAGGTACTTGATCGTTCCGTCGCGTGCCGATTCCTGCTTGCGCACGACTTTGGGCGCACAGATGGGATAGCGCACTTCGAGCTGATCGCGCAACGCCTTGGGAAGATTCGTCATCTCCTGATAGCTACGCACGCCCTTATGCAGCCACGTATACACCTGCTTTGCACGAAATACGGGCTGACCAAGCTCTTTCATGCACGCAGACAGCTCATTGAGCGTCAAAGATTTGAGATTCATACTTTCCTCCGCAGTTTTGCGATAAAGAATCCGTCGGTATCGTATTCCCCTGGCACCAGCATGAGCATCCCGCTCTCATTTTCGGGGAAATTCGCGGGAAGTGTCAGCTTTTCGAGGGTAAATTCGCTATTTTCCGCCAAAAACTGCGCAACAACGTCCTCATTCTCTGCCCGCACGAGCGTGCAGGTAGAATATAGCAAAATGCCACCCTTTTTGACATAGCGGGACTGGTTTTTCAAAATGCTGAGCTGAAGCGCAGGCAGTTCGCGCATGGTATCGGGGTCTTTGTAGCGGATATCGGGCTTTTTACGGATGATGCCGTAGCCAGAGCACGGAACATCCGCAATGACGGCATCCATCGCTTCTTCCCATTCGGGAACGAATTCGGTCGCATCCTGCTGATGCGCCGTGATGGAAGCGATTCCCAAACGCTTCGCGCCATTGGCGATCAGTTCCGCCTTATGCGCGTGCACATCGCACGAATCGATCTTCCCACGTCCCCCCATTGCGATTGCCGTGGCAAAGCTTTTTCCCCCGGGCGCGGCACAGCAATCGAGCAAGCGCACATTCTCCCCTGTCGGAAGTGCGGCAGAGAGCACGCTGAGCTTCGCCGCAGGGTCTTGGATGTAGAAAAGTCCCTGCGCAAACGATGGAAGCTTTTCGATATTTCCCGTTGCTGAAAGGATCAGGCAATCGGGCATCCAGCTATGATGCCGAGCATCCACGCCCTCATCGCGAAGCTTTTGCAAAAGTGCATCCGTCGTGATCTTGAGAGTATTGACCTGCGCCGTCGTTTCAGGCGCGGCATTATTGGCGATCAGCATCGCTTCCAGTCGATCTTTGCCGACATAGCTTTTCAGCAGATCGACAAGCTTCTGCGGATGACTGTATCTTTCGACATACGAGCGCGGCTCAGCAAGCGTGCCACGCGTCGCGACTGCCTTGCGCAGGACTGCATTGACAAGCCCTGCGGCATTGCGCTGCTTCTTGCAGTAGCGCTTGGCAAGATCGACCGATTCATTGACCGCCGCGCTGTCAGGGATACGGTCAAGAAAATAGATTTGATAAAGACCCATGTGCAAAATATCGTGCACCGCAGGATGCAGATCGCGCACGCGCCCCGTCAGGAGCTGGGCAAGGTAAAAGTCAAGCTTCATGCGGTTTTGCAGGACACCATAGCAAAGCTGTGCCGCAAGTGCCGCATCGCGACTGTCGAGATGGTCGCGACGGACATACTCTTTCAGCACGCCATTCGACCATGCACCGTTTTTACGGCAGGCGATCAGCGCTGTCAGCGCTGTTTCCCGCGCGCCCATCAAAGGTCGAGCGGATGTCCCCGAAAATAGTCGGGTGCAGGCATCCGTTTCCCGCCATCGGCCTGCAAAACGCGGATCTCGATCACGCTTCCATCACCGCAAGCGACGCGAAGCCCATGTTTCGTCAGGCAAAGGGGCGTTCCCGCCGCCTTTTGGGTCGTTTCGTCGGTGAGGACGGTCTGGTGGAGCTTGAATTTCGTGCCTGCGATCTCCGCTGTCGCGATCGGCCACGGGTGCAGACCGCGCACTTTGTTGTGGATCTCGCGTGCAGACTTCGTCCAGTCGATCGGGCACATGGATTTATCGAGCATCGGCGCAAATGTTGCCGCGGAATGATCCTGCGGCACACCGATCACCTCGCCCGCCACAAATTTGGCAAGCGTTCTGCTGAGCACGTCCGCACCGAGCACCGCAAGACGGTCGAGCAGTTCCCCCGCCGTCTCATTTTCGCCGATCTTCGTAGTAGCAAGGTCGATCACATCGCCCTCGTCCACGCCGCGGGACATGAACTGCACGCTCACGCCCGTTTCTTCACACCCATCGAGCACCGCCCACTGATACGGCGCAGAGCCACGATAGCGTGGCAGGACGCTTGCATGGACATTGATGCATCCGCGCGTCGGGATATCGAGAACCGACTGTGGCAAGATGCGCCCATACGCGACCACCGCGCAGACATCGGGTTTGAGCGCAGCAAGCGCCGCAACGGACTGCGGATCGCGGAAATTCTCGGGCTGAAACACAGGGATGCTGTGCGCGAGCGCAAGCTCCTTGACAGGCGACGCGACAAGCTTCATTCCGCGCCCCTTGGGGCGGTCTGGCTGGGTATAGACACCGACGACGTCAAAGCCGTCGGCAAGGATTTTTTCAAGGCAGGTCGCCGCGATATCGGGCGTGCCCATAAACACAACTCTCACGAGATCCCTCCTGAACAGTTATTCCATCGCCTCAAGCTCTTCTTCCGTGAGGAAGCGCTCCATCACCTCGGTGTAGACGATGCCATCGAGATGGTCAAGTTCATGGCAGAAGCAGCGTCCGATCAGCTCTTCACCCTCTACCTCAAACCAGTTGCCGTCGCGATCCTGCGCGCGCACCTTGGCATAGTAGGGGCGCTTGACAAGGCCGTATTTCCCTGGGACGCTCAGGCAACCCTCTGCGCCGACCTGCTCTCCATCCGTCTCGAGGAGGGTCGGATTGACAAGCTCCAAGATCTGCTCGCCCGTATCGACGATCACGACACGGCGCAGAATGCCCACCTGCGGTGCGGCAAGACCGACACCGTTTGCCTCTTCTAACGTTTCCGCCATATCGTCGAGAAGCTTATGAAGCTTCGCATCAAATTTTTCAACTGGCTTGCAGACCTTGTGCAGCGCAGGCTCTTTATCTGTCAAAATCTTGCGTAGACCCATGGTAAAAACCTCTTTCTATGATTCGTATCCGTTCACATCGATGAACGCCGTCACGCCTCGGTTCGCTCTGTCGCTGCTGAACGCGCGCAGAAGATAAGCAAGCAGATACCGAAGCTGTTTCGACATTTTGCACCGCAATGTGAGCCGATAGCGGAAATTGTAGTTGATTTTCGGCACAGGGCACGGCGCAGGGCCGAGCACGGTGCACGTTTCCTGTGTATATGGGGGCTGGGTAAGGCAGGATTTGATGCTGTCGCGGAGCTTGACCGCACCGCGCAGTACATTTGCCTCATCCTGTCCCGTAAAGGTCACGACCGCAACGTCGCCAAACGGCGGCGCGGACTGCACACGCCGAAGCGCAAGCTCCAGCGTATAAAATCCGTCGTAATCCTGCGCCGCGGCGAGCTTGATGAGCGCGTGCTCGGGGAGCATCGTCTGCACGATGGCTCGTCCTGCGCTCTCGCCACGGCCAGCACGGCCAACGACCTGAGTAAGCATATTAAATGTCGTCTCGCCCGCGTGATATCCGTCGGTATACAGGCTCAGATCCGCATCGAGCACGCCAACGAGCGTGACATCGGAAAGATCGAGCCCCTTTGCGACCATCTGCGTGCCGATGAGCACGGGAACGTGCTCTGCCTTGAAGCGGTCGAGAATTTTTTCGTGTGTATTGACGGCGCTGACCGTATCTGCATCCATGCGGAGCGTCTGCATATCAGGAAAAAGCGCCGCAAGTTCCTGCTGAACTTTCTGCGTGCCCGTGCCCATGGGTTTGAGCGGACCACCACAGCTCGGACAACGCGCGGGCGCACTGCGGGAAAAACCGCAGTAGTGGCACATCAGGCGATCGTTGGCGCTATGGTACGTCAGGCGCACATCACAGCGCGGGCACTTGGGGATCTCGCGGCAGTCAACGCACACAAGTGCGCGGGAATTGCCACGTCGGTTCAGTAGCAAGATGGTCTGCTTTCCGAGGGCGAGGTTGTCCGCGATCCCATTGCGAAGCGCATCGCTGATAGAAAGATCGTTGCCCATTTTGAGTTCCTCTTTCATATCCACGATCTGCACCGCAGGGAGCGGGCGGCCGTTATAGCGTTCGGTCAGCGTGTAGAGGGTGTAGCTCCCCTCTTTTGCCCGATACATACTCTCGACACTCGGGGTCGCCGAGCCGAGGAGCACGAGGGCATTTTCTTTCGCGCCACGCCAAATGGCAACTTCTTTTGCCGAATAGCGGGGCGAATTTTCAGATTTATAGGAATGCTCCTGCTCTTCATCGAGGATGAGCAATCCGAGTTTGTCGCATGGGGCAAAAACCGCCGAGCGTGTGCCGACCACGACGCGCGCATCCCCATTTTTGATGCGCTTCCATTGGTCATAGCGTTCGCCCGCAGAAAGGGAACTGTGCAAAATGCCAACGCGGTCACCAAAATATGCCGCAAGAAGCGACAATAGCTGTGGCGTGAGCGCGATCTCAGGCACAAGGAGCATGGCAGACTTCCCCGCGTCCAAGCAGGACTGGATGAGCTTGACATAGACCGAGGTCTTGCCCGAGCCTGTCACGCCATAAAGCAGGGCGACACCCGCCTTTTCCTGCGCCATCTGGCTGGATAATCCCTCAAAACAGTGCTGTTGCGCGCTGTTGAGTTCAAGCGGACCTGTGAGTTTTGCAGGTTTGATCTCGCGGCAACGAAGCACCGCGCGTTCCGAAAGGGTGAGATAGCCCAGCGTTTCGAGCCGCGTCACGGTCGCAGTCTTTGCACCTGTGAAATAGCAAAGCTCCTTGACCGATACCGTGCCGAGATTGCAAATCAGTTCCAGCGCCGCCTTTTGCATTGCGGCGCTTTTCGGGCGCGATGCGGCATATTCGAGCGCTTCCTCCGCGCTCACCGCTAACGTCGCGATGCGCTCGGTCTTGTCGCCCGTCTTGCGCTGAAAATCGACTTCTCCTGCGATCCACTTTTTGCCACGCAGGTAATTCAAAGCATCGGCAAGCTCCGCTTCGTCTGCGATCAGGGCACGAAGCTGTGCCTCTTCCGCACAGCCGCCCAGATCCTGCATAAAGGCAAGGATCTTGACTGCGGCGGGGCGCTTGATCTTTTTGCCCTGCCATGAGCGGTCATCGGTAAGGAAAAAGCTCCGTTTTGTCTGAAACCAAAGCCCCGCAGGGAGCATGGCGCGGATCGCATCATAAAAGGTGCAGAAATAGCGCTCACGCATAAATGCGGCAAGCTTTAGCTGCTCCGATGTGAGCACAGGGGTCGTATCGAGCGTCTGCTCGACAGATTTTAACTTTTCTTCGCTTCCCGCCTCGACCGAAAGCACGATCCCCTCGGTGCGGCGGTTGGCGCGCCCGAATGGGAGCATCACGCGCTGACCTGCGGCAAGCTGCATCCCATCGGGAATGCGGTAGGAATAGGGCTTGTCAATGGCAAAATTTGCAGCAGAAACAGCAATTTTCGCGATCATGCGCGCCCCTCCTTCCTACATCATGGATGCCTCTTAATTCTTATACTCGTCCTTCACGGAAGCGGAAAGCTCACCGTTTGCAACTTCCCAAATTGCCATGGTGACAGGCTTTTCGGGAAGTTCTTCCTGAAGTGCCTCTGCTTCTGCCGCGATCTGGCGTGCGCGGTGCGCAACGACATTCACGAGCAGGTAGCGGGATTCGACATTCTTCAGCATATCAGCAACAGGGGGGTACAGCATAGTTTCATTCCTCCAAAAGATCCGCCTTTTCGGCGATGATAGTTAATATTTTATCGACGCAGGTTTGCACCTCGTCATTGATAACGATATAGTCATAGCGCTTGCTCTGTTCCATTTCCCACGCAACGCGCTCCGTGCGCAGCTTGATCTGCTCTTCAGACGTATCGCCGCGTCCGCGCAGGCGGCGCTCCAGTTCTTCAAGCGACGGTGGCGCGATGAAAATGAGCGTTGCGTCAGGGCGCTTCGCGCGCACCTGAAATGCGCCGTTCGGCTCGATATCCAAGATCACATTTCCATCTTGGAGCTTGTCCTCGATCTGCGAGGCAAGCGTGCCATAGTAATTGTCCATATGCGCGCTATACTCCAAAAACGCATCTTTTTCGATCATATCGAGAAAATGCGCCTTTGTCACGAAGTAGTAGTTCACGCCATCTTCTTCTCCCGTGCGTGGCTGTCTTGTCGTCGCAGAGACGGAAAAAAGCAGATCCCCGCGCGATGCCATCACGCCCGCGAGGACTGTGCTCTTGCCGACACCCGAAGCGCCAGAGATCACAAAAAGCTTTCCTTGTTTCACAACTGCTCCTCCTTTTCTTGCTTTTCCGTCCAGCGCTCCGAGATCGTCTCTGGCGCTACAGCGGAGAGAATAATGTGATCCGTATCCATGAGGATCACCGATTTCGTCTTGCGCCCAAAGGATGCATCGATGAGCATCCCGCGGTCGCGCGCCTCTTGCATCAGGCGCTTGATGGGGGCTGAATCAGGAGCGATCACGGCGAGCATTCGGTTCGCCGCGATCGCGCTGCCAAAGCCGATATTGATAAGCCGCATATTCAGTCTCCTTATTCGATATTCTGCGTCTGCTCGCGGATCTTTTCAAGCTCCGCCTTGATATCCACGACCACGCGCGCCAGATTCACATCCGTGCACTTCGAGCCGATGGTATTTGCCTCGCGGTTCATTTCCTGAAGCAGGAAGTCGAGCTTTCTGCCGACCGCGCCACCACCTGTGAGCATGGTGTTCATCTGTGCGAGGTGACTACGCAGGCGAACTGTCTCTTCGTCCACCGCGACCTTGTCTGCGAAGATCGCCGCCTCGGTGAGGATGCGACTTTCGTCGATGGCGGTGTTTTCAAGCACCTCTTTGAGCTTGTTTTCAAGGCGCGTGCGGTAATCGATCACCGTCTGCGCATTGCCCTGCTCAACTTTCTCCACATAGGAGAGGATGGTCTGCCCGCGAGCGCGCAGATCCTGATCGAGCGCCGCACCCTCGGTGGTGCGCATAGCATCGTAGCTTGCAAGTGCCGCCTGCACGACGGTCAAAAGGTCTGCTTTCAGCGCTTCTTCATCCACCTCAGGCTTCTCCACTGTGAAGATCTCGGGCAGGCGGGAAACGGTCGATACGGAAATATCATCACGCACACCGAATTCATCGACCATGCGGTGCATTGCCGCAAGGTAGCCCTCGAGCACAGCCGCGTTCAGCGACACGCGCGCATCATCGCCATTTTCCGAGCGGATGGTGATGAACACATCCACCTTACCGCGCGAAACGGATGCCTTGACCGCCTGCTTGACGCTGTCCTCAGCGAAAGAAACGCTCCGCGGCATCTTTACGGTGCAATCTAAGTAGCGGTTATTGACCGAGCGAAGCTCGACCGTGAATTCGCGGCCATTGATCGTCTGCACGGCGCGACCGTAGCCCGTCATACTCTTTATCATTCGTATTATCCCCTTTTTATTCTGTTTTGAATGGGTTATTCAAAAAGATCCGTCGCATAGCCTGTGATGGTGTAGACTGTCTTTTCCTTTCGTGCGACCTTGCGGTCATACACGAGCGCGCAGACGATGCCAAGGGCAAAGCCCGCACAGCCAAACAGCGCACCCAATTCCCAAAGCGTATGCCCCAGATAGTAAAGCACGAAAAACAGCACCAGCGGCAGGACATAGAACACGCCCACCGCCCGCATCACGGGCGCAGTCTGCGAACGCACCACGACCAGCTCACCGACGCACGCGCCGATGGGATTGTGCGCTTCGAGCAAGATCTGCTCTTTTGCCGCGCCACAGCCAGAGCACTTGTGGCAATCGCCCGAGCACGCGCTCTCGCGCGTGCACAGTACCGTTGCCATCCCGTCCTCATTCAGCTTCTGTACGCGAACGACCTGCTCCACCTTACTTCTCCTCCGGTTCGATTTCGCTGATCTGGACGTACACGCTGTAATTGCTGCCCAGTGCACCGATCTGCGAGAATCCGTCGCCGAGCGTGATCTGCACTTTGCGGTTGATCGTGCCGATCTCCGCACCCGTCAGATCGACCTTTACGGAAATATCCGCCTCGGTCAGCTTCGCGATGAGATCCTTCGGACCGCGCACGGTCACGTCGAGCTGCTGTGTCATCAGCTCCGCTTCCAGTCCCTCGGGGACATTTAGCATTTCAATATTGGATATCTTGACCGTGCGGGTGCTCAGTTGCGGGAACTCGATCTTGACATTTGCCTGCGTCACGCCCGTCATGTTGGTCACATTCTCAGGAATGTTGATATCGAACGTCAGTTCCGTCTCTTTTTCGTACTCGGCAAGATCGACCGTTCCAAGGACGATCTCTTTAAGATCTTCCAGTGCCGCCGCCGAGCCGCACACGCGGATCACCTGCGGATCGAGCGTGATGGAAGTCGTCTTTTCCGTTGCGCCGCCGCCGTCGATCACATTGAGTTTGAGCGGTACGGACTTGACTTTGAGGATTGGCAGGCGCAGATTCACTTCGTTCTGGTAGACCGTGATGAGGCTGGCATCGACAGGCTCGCCATCCGCATCACAAAGCGTGACTTTGAAACTCTGGTCGATCGTCTCGGTCTGGTCGGTCAGATCGACCTCGATGCACGCCTGTGCAATGGTCGAAACGACCGAATGCGGGCCAGAAATGCGCACCGCCTCGAGATCCAGCGTTTCTTCATCGACTTTCGCCGTGTAACCCGCAGGAACAGCGCCCGCATAATTGATCACGACGGGCACATCTTTATAATCGCGCTTTTCGACAGAAATGCTGACCGTGCTCGGGGTACGGCTCTCTTCGACGAATGCATTGTTCGCGACCGTGCCCGGGTAGGCAATGGTAAAATCGAGCTGAATATTATCGCCAGCGTCATAAATGGTGGCGAGATTTGCTTTGATGGTGATGTTGGAGGCATTGACCTTATTCAAGTCAGAACGGTTGCCCGAAAGCTTGAGCGTGACACTCGTGCTTCCGATGGACGTGATCATGAGCCCGCGATCTTCCAGCGCGGATTCATTCTCCAAAACGACGGGGATGTTGTAAAACGTCTCCTCTGATCCGGGGCTCACGACGCTGATCACATAGTACCACAAGGAAAATGCGATCAGAAACGACACCAGTAAGGAAGCGATCTTTCTCATTTTGCATCCTCCTTATCCTTGCGCAAGCGGCTTCTGACCTTTTCTACGAGCTTTCCTGTGAGCTTTCCAGAGTTTTCCTGCTCATCGGTGCAAAGTTCGTTGCGCAGCAGTCTTTCAAGCGTCTGCGGTGCAAGATGGCGCTTGAGCATACCGCCCACGGCGACCGAGATCGTGCCTGTTTCTTCCGAAACGATCACGACGACCGCATCGCTGACCTCGCTCATGCCGAGACCTGCGCGGTGGCGCGTGCCAAGGTCGAGGCTGAGGCGAACACTTTCCGAAAGCGGGAGCACACAGCCCGCCGCCGCCACTCTGCCATCACGGATGATCATTGCGCCGTCATGGAGCGATGCCTTCGGGAAGAAAATATTGCGAATGAGCTGCTCAGATACCTGTCCGTCGATCTGCGTACCCGTTTTGAAATAGTCATCAAGGCGTGCTTCGCGCGCAAATACGATCAATGCGCCGACGCGCTCGCGGCTCATCACCTCGCACGCCATCACAGTCTGGCGGATCACGCCATCCATCTCCTGCTCAGGCTTCGTGCCAATGCCAAGGAGATTGCGCAGTTTCACGCTGCCAAGGCGGTCGAGCATACGCCGCAGTTCGGGCTGGAACAAGATCACGACCGCAAGCAATCCCACGCTCATCACTTGGCTCAATATCCAGTTGATCGCGTAGAGATTCAGCGCCTGCGTCACAAACACGACCACGATCAGCACGAGCACCGCGCGGGCGATGCGCATGGTGCTGGGCGTCTTGATCAGCGGAAGCAACTTATAGATCAGGAGCCCCACAAGCACGATGTCCAGATAGTCCGACCATTGCATTCGGGTTATGATTTGAAGAAAATTTTGAATGCTGCCCATGTTCATGCATCCCTCTCTTTTGGCTTCGCCATATGCGCATAGTACGCCTATGGTATACTTACCTATTATCCTGTCTATTATAGCGGATTTCGTTTGGGATAGCAATAGATATTCTGCAAAAAATTTACCGCTCTTCGTTGGAAAGTTTTGACACCGCATAAACCACCGCGTCCGTCTGCTCGGGCGCGGCATCATGCCCGAAGCTTATGCGCACCGTTCCCGTTTCGAGCGTGCCTGCGCTCTCATGCGCCAAGGGTGCGCAATGCAGTCCTGCACGCACGGCGATCCCGAGCCTGCCGAGCTTCTGCGCCGCTTCCTCGCAGTCGCAATTTGGAACGAACGAAACGGTCGCCGCCTGTGCATCGCCCGAAAAAACGCGTATCCCAAGCCCACTAAGCTTCTCGGCACAGCGCCTCGCCTCTTCCTGCTCCCGTTTGAAGATCGTTTCGCGTCCACGCGCCATGAGATAGCGCAGTCCCGCATCCAGCCCTGCGATCCCTGGAACATTGAGCGTGCCCGCTTCCAGACGGTCTGGCAAAAAATCGGGCATTTCCTGCGCGATGGAGCGGCTACCCGTTCCGCCGTAAAGGAGTGGCTGAGGCATTTCCCTACCGCAGAGCAGAAGCCCTGTGCCCTGCGGGGCAAGCAGTCCCTTGTGCGCAGGCATGGCGATAAAATCCGCGCCCCAGTCGCGGAGCGATACAGGCAGGCTTCCCGCCGATTGCGCCGCATCGACGATAAAAGGAACAGAGTATTGCCTGCAAAGCGCCGCCATCTCTTCCACAGGCAGGATATAGCCGAACACATTCGACACATGGGTAAACACCGCCGCATCTGGATGCTCTTTCAGCGCGCGCTCGAATGCTTCAAGCGTATCCGCCTGATCAAAAAGTGTTCGCCCCGCTACGGTGATCTGCGCGCCAAGGGCATGGAGCGGGCGCGTGACCGCATTGTGCTCAAATCCAGACACGACCACCCGTCCACCCGTTTTCACAAGCGAACGGATCGCGATATTGAGCCCGTGCGTGCAGTTTGAAGTAAATACGACCTGCTCTGGCAGGCAGTCAAAGAATTCCCCCGCCCGTTCGCGACAGGAATAGACACATTTTGCCGCCTCCATCGCCGCGCCATAGCCCCCGCGCCCCGCGCTTGCGCAAGTAGTGAGCGCATTTTGCACCGCACGGATCACTTCTGGCGGCTTAATAAAGGATGTCGCGCCATTATCCAGATAGATCATAGCGTGACCTCTTCCATTTTCCCATCCGAGCGTTGCTGATAGACCTTGCGCATGGGGATGCGCGCATTACGCAGGGCAAGGACGACCAATGTGATCTCCTCTGTGCGCAGTTTCAGGCAGTAGCCGCACCCCTGCTCCTCCATCCAGCGCGGTGTGCGCTGGAGCGTGACGCGATAGCCTCTTGCGGTCAAAAAACGCTCTCCCCGCTGGGCAAATGTCACCGAGCGGAACGTGATATAATAACTCCTCATAAAAACGACCTCCTGAACCAACCTATGCACGCGAGGTCGAAATCGTTCTTATTTTGGTTTTTTGTGCAAATAAAAACTCCTGCAAGCGCGTTTGCGTCATTGCAGGAGTTATCTATTCAGGTTTCGTCCAGCAGACAGACCGCGTGGCAGGACATTCCCAGTCCCTCACCCGTAAAGCCGAGGCGCTCTTCGGTGGTCGCCTTGACATTGACGCGCGATACATCCACACCGACTGCGGATGCGATATTTTCCATCATTTGCGGAATATAGGGCAGTAGTTTCGGGCGCTGTGCGATCATCGTCACATCGATATTGCTCACGCGATAGCCTGCATCATGGATCTTTTGCGCAACGATCTGCAAAAGCTTCAGCGAATCCGCGCCTTTATAGCGCGGGTCGGTATCGGGGAAATGATAGCCGATGTCCCGAAGCCCCGCCGCACCGAGCAGTGCATCCGATACCGCGTGCAGGAGCACATCCGCATCTGAATGTCCGTCGAGCCCGCGTTCGTAGTCGATCTTCACGCCACCGAGGATGAGCGCTCTGCCCTCCACAAGGCGGTGTACATCATAGCCGTGTCCGATCCTCATTTCATTTCCTCCAAAAGCATATTTGCAAGGCGCAGATCCATCGGGGTCGTGACTTTGAGATTTCGTTCGTCCCCCTCGACGATCTTCACCGACATTCCCATGCGCTCGACCGCCGCGCAGTCGTCCGTCACCTGCGCTTCATCGGAAGCGAGCTTTGCGTGCGCGGCACGCAGCAGATCGATGTCAAACACCTGCGGGGTCTGCACCGCGCGGAGCGTATCCCGATCGGGGGTCTGCGCGACCACGCCACCCTGCACGACCTTGATCGTATCCTTGACGGGAATGGCGGGCGCTGCCGCGCCATAGGTATTCGCCGCACGCACCGCGCGATCGATCACCTGCCACGAAACGAGCGGACGCGCGCCATCATGGATCGCGGCAAGCTTGACCTTTTCCGAGAGAGCATTCAAGCCATTTTGTACCGACTTCTGGCGGCTGTCACCGCCAACAACGACAGCCGTGAGCTTCGGAAAATCTCGGCATATGCCCATGATCTGCTCGAGCAGGTCGGCGCGCGTCACAACGACGATCTCCGAAATGGCTTCGCATTCTTCAAAGGCGCGTACCGTGCGGCGGATCATCGGTTCTCCCGCAAGGTCTGCCGTCACCTTATCGATGCCGCCCATGCGGGTGGCATTTCCGCCCGCCACGATCACAGCGCCACAGCGCTTGCATTTTACGTTGAGCAGTTTCCGTGCGGGCTTGGTGATTTTTGTCACATCCATGCTTTACAGCTCCTTCACGATCCGCTTGAAGCAGTTGCCCCGCTCCATAAAATTCTTGAATTCATCAAACGATGCCGATGCGGGGCTCATAAGCACCACATCGCCCGCGCAGGCATTCGCCGCCGCAGTCCGCACGGCTGTTTCAAAATCGCCGCAATCCACGATCTCGGGGCACGGAAGATCGCACGCATCGAGTGCTGCCCGAATTTTCGGTGCAGTTGCACCGCAGAGGAAGAGCTTCTTCACGTGCGCGCAGATCTCGGGCGCAAGCGGTTCATAGGGGATGTGCTTATCATAGCCGCCCGCGATCAGGAGCACATTTTCTGAGAAACTGCGCAAGCCTGCGATCGTGCGGCTGGGAGAGGATGCGATGGAATCGTTATAAAAACGCACGCCGTCTTTCACCCGCACCAACTCGATGCGGTGCTCCACGCCACCAAACGTCCGCGCGACGGTGCGGATGGCTTCATCGTCTACGATGCCATCCACCGCGGCGATCGCCGCCATGTAATTTTCGATATTGTGCACACCGGGGATCACGATATCCGCCACATTCAGCACCGCTTCCCCGCCACGGGTGATGACATCTCCATTTAGGCAAACATAGGCATCCTGCTTGCGGGAGAATTTGTGCGTCACGCCATTGCCACAAAATGCATCGGTGATGGCATTGTCTGCATTGACGATGAGCAGTCCCTTTGCATCCTGAAAGCGGAAGACATTCTTCTTTGCATCGATATATTCCTGCATATCCTTATGCACATCGAGATGGTTCGGGGCAAGGTTCGTGATCACTGCGCGCGATGCGCTCTCGCGCATATCCATGAGCTGAAACGAGCTCAGCTCCACAACGGCATAGTCCTGCGCCTCCATCTGCCGCGCAAGCGGGAGCAGGGGCGTGCCGATATTGCCGCCAAGCCAGACGGTCTTCCCCGTCGCCTTGAGCATTTCGGCGATCAGGGTCGTCGTGGTGGTCTTGCCATCCGAGCCAGTCACCGCAATGATATTGCACGGGCAGACCTGAAAAAACGCATCCATTTCCGACGTGACCTGCGCGCCGCGCTCTGCGAGCATACGGATCGCGGGATTCGCGGGGTGCATTCCCGGGGTACGGAACACGACATCCGCCTGCACGCCATCGAGATAGCCGTCTCCAAGGCTGAGCCGACAGCCCGCCTTTTCAAGTGCCAGCACTTCGGCATCGAGCTTTTCGCGCGGGGTGCGGTCACATCCAACCACATCACAGCCATATTCGAGCAGGAGCTTTACAACGGGGCGATTGCTCACGCCAAGCCCAAGCACAGCGATCCGCTTGCCTTTCAGGGCGCGGAAATAATCATCAAATGTACAAAGCATATCCATTCCTCGCTTTGATCGTAGAATTCTATGCATATAGTATATACGTTCCGAAAAGAATTTGCAAGGATATTTGACATTTCTCTTTCTTTGCGTTACAATATCAGCGCGACCAGATCGGACAGCCGCGGACGCAAGCCGAAAGGCTGCGGATGAGGAAAGTCTGGGCTCCACAGGGCAAGGGATAACGGGTAACGCCCGCCGAGGGTGACCTCAGGACAAGTGCAACAGAGAGATACCGCTCCGCTTTCGGGCGGCAGTAAGGGTGAAAAAGTGGGGTAAGAGCCCACTCGGCCCATGGTAACATGGGTTTTACGCTGTAAACTCTATCTCGGAGCAACGCCGTGGAGAAGCAAATAGGTCTGCCCGACCGCTTCGAGGAGGCGGCTTGACCCTGCGGGCAACCGCAGGGCTAGATAGATGGCTGTCAAGACAGAACCCAGCTTATAGATCTGTGTCGAAAAAGCGCACCGCGACCGCGGTGCGCTTTTTATCATCTTCTTATGGTGCTTTGCGGATGCGCTCGAACGAATCCTTCAGCTCCTGCAAGTGCTCAGAAAGAGAGAGCGGGGTCTGGAATGGGCGGAAGAAATGGTAGCGGCGCTTCGCTTCGTCGTGCTTTCGGCGAATGTCCGCCTTGATCGCCTCGTAGCGCACGATCACCTCGTTCTCCTCTGCAAACCGCTTTAGCTTTGCCACAAGCTGTGCAGATCGCACGATATCCACGAGGAATACGCCATAAAACAGCCCGATAACGAACGAGAATGCCAGATTGCACGAAAGCCAGCGCAAGATCCCCAGAATATACGGATGGATCAGGAAATAATAGATCGCGCCAAGGATCGCCCAAAACATCGAAAATTTTGGGCAGATGATGCCCTGAATATTGCCCCATTCATCGCTATAGTCCCAAAGGCGCACTTTCGCGATCTTTAGACTGCAAATACCCGCGATGTACTCGATCACGGTCATACAGACCGCCATCAGCACGAAAAAGACCACCTTGCTCCAAACAGGGTCAGCGATCACGCTCTTGTGCTCAAGCTGTGCGAGCAGATACAGCAGGCAAAGCCCGAAGCCATAAAGTGGCAGATATGGTCCTGTGCAAAAGCCGGGGTTGATCCATTTTCGCTCAGGATTCGCCGTGGAGACGAAACGGCGAAAGAATACTTCAAGCACCCAGCCCGATACCGAGCCGAGAAAAAACAGAAATGCAAGTGTCAAAAACAGGCTCACAGCCATTCCCTCCGCTTCTGCCCTGCTTTTTATGTGTGCGCTTCCTGCGCTTGTGCGCGCTCGTCGCCCAAAAAGAACACCGCGACCGTCCCAGGACCGCAATGCGAGGCAATGATCGTGCCGATATCGCAGATACGGATCTCTCCTGCAATGTGCGGGAAACGTTCGTGCACCGCCTCGCGAAGCGCAAGCGCATCTTCGGGGCAGTTGGAATGCGCGATCACGCATTTGCCCGCGTAGTTTTCCTGCTGCTTGGCATGCTGTGCCATCGTATCGACCGTGCAGGCGATCGCCTTTTTCTTGCCACGTACCTTATCGTAGGCAATGATGCGCCCCGCGCTGTCCAGATGCATGATCGGGCAAATATTGAGCACTGAGCCGATCATTGCCGTCGCGCCAGACATCCGTCCACTACGGCGGAAAAAGCTCAGATCTGTCGAAAAGAACTGATGGTGCATTTTATTCCTGTTTTCCATCACCCAAGCCTCGGTCTGTGCAAGGGTGTGCCCGCTGTCGCGCAGATCGGCGGCAATTTCCACAAGCAGACCGTAGCCCGCCGAACTGCAAAGCGAATCGATCACCGAAATGGTTCGATCAGGGTATTTCCCACGGAGTTCATGCGCCGCTTTCTGCGCATTGTGCACCGATCCCGTCATTCCAGAGCCAAATGCGATATGCAGGACATCGCCTTTCTGGAGCAATTCTTCAAAGAATTCCTCATACTGAAATTCGTTGAGCTGTGAAGTCGAGGGAAGCGCTCCCTCGCTTAGTTTTTGATAAAATGCAGGAAGCGCCTGCGGATCGCGCCCCATATCATCCACATACGCCTGCGCATCGATGCTGTACGAATAGAAGAGGACGGGGATCTCCCGCTCGCATAGATACGTATAGGGATAGTCAACTGTGGATTCGCAGGAAAGAATGAATGCCTTTTCCATATGCGCACCTCCAAAATGAGTTTGTCCCAATTATATTAAATTCAATCCATTTTTTCAAGAAGCAGGAAATGCGCCGTGATAAAAAATTTATCACCATGCCACAATGTGTAAAAATTTTTATCATTTCCTGAATTCTGATAAAATTCTGCGCGTATTTCCCATTTCACGCCTGAAAACGGCTGATCGCATCGCTGATCGTGCCCTTCATAAGGATGCCGAGGCGGTCTACGATCTGCTTCGGGTCACTTCGCATATCTTCCTTGATCCAATCGAGCATCACGCCGATAAATACATGGGAATAGATGCGCGCAATGAACTCCTTATCCTCTTCGTGGAGCGTTTTACTGCCGCTCTCGCCGTTGATGATCTCGATCACAAGGCTGTCCACCTGCGGTTTGAGGTATTTTTCGAGCTGTTCCTGATGGACGCATTGATAAACATTCATCACAAACGCTCTATTTTCCCGCACAGACGCAAATATCTGCAAAAGTCCCTGCGTCCAGCTGTCGTAGTCGCACCTATTTTCAAGTGCGCGCCGTGCATCCTCCAGACACACCCATTCTACCAGATCGTAAATGTTCTTAAAATGATAGTAAAAGGTCATGCGGTTGATCCCGCAATCTTCGGTAATATCCTGAATGGTGATCTTTGTCAGGGGCTTTTTCAGGAGCAGTTTCTTCAGCGACTGCTCGAGTGCCCGTTTCGTGATCTGCGACATATGGTATCCCCCAGTCCCTTTTTTCGCTTATGTTCGCACAGTTTTATGAACATTTCTACCGCTCAGTCGATGCGCGGCGGATGAGTTTTCCCTGCACGATGCTCTTGCGCACCACCGTCGGCTCGCCGTGGATGCGCGCGATGAGTTCGCGCACGACCGTCTTGCTCATGTCCTCGATATTGACGCGATAGGTCGTTAGCTGTGGGGTGCTGATCTTTGCATAATAGTGATCGTCATAGCCGACCACCGCCACATCTTCAGGCACGCGATAGCCCGCCTTTTTGAGCTTGTTCACCAGAAGATACGCCACCTGATCGCAACTGCACAAAAATGCCTGTGGCATAGGGTCAGGGAGTTCTAGCGGCAAATACTGCCCATCCGCGTCGCGGTCGTCCTGCACCCAGTCCATGCGTGGCTTGATCCCCGCGCTGAGCAGTCCCTTGCTATAGCCGAGGAAGCGCTCCATGATCGACGAAGTGGCTGAAATACTGCCGACGAAGCCGATCTCGCGTCTGCCCGTTTCGATCAAATGCTGTGTCAGCAGATAGCCACCCGAAATATTGTCGCTCGTCACGCTCGCGCCATCCCCCTCTTCGTCGTAAAAGTCGAGCAAAAGGAACGGAAGCCCTGTTTTTGTGACGGCGTTTCGGTAGGCACGGCTGATCTCGCCCATAAAGATCACGCCATCGACCTTGCCATCGACGATCATACTGGGAAGCACGCAGTTCTGCTCCGCTTCCTTGGTCACGAGGTCAAGCAGCGCCGAATAGCCGCATTTTTTGCAACACATGAGCACTTGGCGGTAAAGTCCCGAATAGAACGTGTTTTCCGCAAAGTAAAGATCCGCCACGAGGATGCCGATATTGCCAGAATGAGGGTTGGGCTTTTCCGCAGGCTTCGTGCGCAGCGGAGAATAGCCCATCTCACGCGCAAGGGTGAGGATCTTCTCGCGCATTTCGCTACCAACGCCCTCCTTGCCCGCGAGCGCCTTGGAAACCGTGACGACGCTCACGCCGAGCGACTGGGCGATATCTGCCATGCGCACCTTTTTCTCCATAGTAACTGCCTCCATCGTTTTCCATAACATGATGGTATTATATCACTCATATCTTCCATTCGTCAAGAGACGCGGTGCGGAAAGCCATCGTGCCAAAATGCTATTTTTCTTAACAATGCGTCTTGATTTTAATGCGGTTATTTGGTACGATAGCATTAGATAATCTGAATGGAGGATTCGATTATGAATGAACTTTCCTTATATAAGCTTTGGCTCGAAAAAGCAGTCGATGATCCCGACCTGCACGCAGAGCTCGCTTCGCTCGACCCCGAGGCCGATGCCGCCGCTGTCAAAGATCGCTTTTACCGTGATCTGGAATTCGGCACAGGCGGTCTGCGCGGTGTGATCGGTGCAGGCACGAACCGCATGAATGTCTATGTGATCCGCCGCGCGACACAGGGACTTGCGAACTACCTCAAATCCACTACACTCCCGCAGAGCGTTGCCATCGGCTATGACAGTCGCATCAAGAGCGATCTTTTCGCGCGCGAGGCTGCCCGCGTGCTTGCCGCCAACGGCATCACCGCATGGCTCTATCCCCGCCTTGAGCCAACGCCCGCGCTGAGCTGGGCTGTCCGCTATCTGGGGTGCGGCGCTGGCATCTGCGTGACCGCGAGCCACAACCCCGCCAAGTACAATGGCTACAAGGTCTACGGCGCAGACGGTTGCCAGATCACGCTCGATGTTGCCGCCGCCGTGCTGTCCGAGATCGATAAGGTCGATATGTTCACAGGCGTGCACTACTGCACCGAATCGGATAACATCAAGGTCATCCCCGAAGAATGCCTCGAAGCATTCCTCGATGCCGTGCAGGCGCAGAGCGTCGCAGGCGGTGGAACGCTCGATCTCAAAGTCGTCTATACCCCGCTCAATGGCGCTGGACTTGAATGCGTGACGAAGATCCTTCGCCGCATCGGCATTTCCGATGTCACCGTCGTGCCCGAGCAGGAGAAGCCTGACGGCAATTTCCCCACCTGCCCCTATCCCAACCCCGAGATCCGCGAGGCAATGGAAAAGGGTCTTGCCCTCTGCCGCGAAGTCAAGCCCGACCTGCTGCTCGGTACTGACCCCGATTGCGACCGCATGGGTGTCGCCGTTCCCGCAGGGGATGACTACCGCCTGATCACGGGCAATGAAATGGGTGTACTGCTGCTCGACTATGTGTGCCGCAAACGCATTGAAAACGGCACGATGCCCATCGATCCCGTCGCCGTGACGACCATCGTCTCGACCGACATGGGCGATGCCGTCGCAAAGGAATACGGCGTAGAGCTCCGCCGCGTGCTGACTGGCTTCAAGTTCATCGGCGAGCAGATCGCCCTGCTCGAAGCCGAGGGACATCCCGAGCGCTACATTTTCGGTTTTGAAGAAAGCTATGGCTACCTCTCTGGCGCACACGTGCGCGATAAGGACGCTGTCAATGCATCCATGCTCTGCTGTGAAATGACCGCATGGTACCGCGCCAAGGGCATGACCCTCGCCGATGCCATCGATGCCCTCTACGCAAAGCACGGCACATACCGCAACGATCTTGCGTCCTTTACCTACGAGGGCGCAGACGGCATGGCAAAGATGCAGCGCATCATGGATGCGCTACGCACCAACGCACCCGCAACGCTTGCAGGCGACCCCGTCACGGGCATCGTCGATTATGCAAAGGGCGAATCGGGTCTGCCGAAGTCGAACGTGCTCGAATTCCAGAGTGCCTCCTCGAAGATCCTCGTCCGTCCCTCTGGCACAGAGCCGAAGATCAAGGTCTACCTGTCGAGCCGTGCCGATTCCATGCAGGCAGCAGCAGAGAAGAACACGCAGATCCTTGCAGCCATTTCGGATGCATATTTGCAGTAATGATAAGGAGAACATGACATGAAGCTTTTCGGTGCACTCGAAGCGGGTGGCACAAAGATGGTCTGCGCCATTGGCGACGAGACTGGGCACATCCTCTCCCGCGCAACATACCCCACCCTCACTCCCGAAGAAACCATGCCCCAGATGATCGCATTTTTCCGCGAGTACAATATCTGCGCGCTCGGCATCGGTTGCTTCGGCCCGATCGATCTCGACACCAATTCCCCGAGCTACGGCTGTATCACCACGACCCCGAAGCTTGCATGGGCAAATTATCCCATCGTCGCCGAATTCAAAAAGGCGCTTGGCGTTCCCGTCGGTTTTGACACGGATGTAAACGGCTCTGCGCTTGGCGAAGCAACATGGGGCTGCACCAAAGACGTGCAGACGAGCATCTATATCACCGTCGGCACAGGCATTGGCGTGGGCGTGATCGCAAACGGCAAGCCCCACCACGGCATGATCCATCCCGAGGGCGGGCACATCCTGCTCTCCCGCCATCCCAATGACCCCATGAAAGGCTCTGCCTGCCCCTTCCACGAAAACTGCGTTGAGGGTCTTGCCGCAGGTCCGTCCCTCGAAAAGCGCTGGGGCATCAAGGGCGCGCTTTTAAGCGAGCGCGAGGATGTGTGGGCGCTGGAGGCATATTACCTCGGACAGGCGATCGTCAACTATATCCTCATGCTCTCCCCCGAGCGCATCATTCTCGGCGGTGGCGTGATGCACCAGCCGTGCCTGCTCCCGCTCGTGCGGCAGGAGGTTGCAAAGCAGCTCGGTGGCTATGTCCGTGGCAAGGGACTTGACGATCTCGACACCTACATCGTCGGTGCGAGCTTAAACGACGATCAGGGCATTATGGGCGCAGTCAAGCTCGCGATCGATGCATATAAAGGAGCATGAGTTTATGAGTGGAACGATTCTAAAAATGAAGCCCATCTTCCAAGAGAAGATCTGGGGTGGCAACCGTCTGCATACCGTATTCGGCTATGACATTCCGAGCGACGAAACGGGTGAATGCTGGGCGATCTCTGGCCATTCGGGTGGCGATTGCGCCATTGCAAATCCCGAATTTGCAGGCGAGACCGTCGGCTCGCTCTGGAAGAAGCGCCCCGACCTCTTCGGCAACACCGCGGGCGATATCTTCCCCCTGCTCATTAAGATCATCGATGCAAAGGATGATCTTTCCATTCAGGTGCACCCCGACGACGCATACGCCGCCGTGCACGAAAACGGTTCTCTCGGCAAGACCGAGTGCTGGTACGTCCTCGACTGCGACGAGGGCGCGACGATCATTGTCGGTCACAACGCCGCAAGCACCGAAGAAATGGCACAGATGGTCGCCGAAAATCGCTGGAGCGAGCTTCTGCGTGAAATTCCCATTCACAAGGGCGATTTCTTCCAGATCGACCCCGGTTGCCTGCACGCGATCAAGGGTGGCACGCTCATTCTGGAAACCCAGCAGTCAAGCGATGTGACCTACCGCTTCTATGACTACGGCAGATTGCAGGACGGCAAGCCCCGCAAGCTCCACATTGCCGAGAGTCTCGCCGTCACGAAAGCACCGTTCGTCCCCACCGCGCCTGTGCAGGACAGCTTCACCGTCGGTGATGCACACGTGACGCACCTCGTCACGTGCCCGTACTACAGCGTTTACCGCGCCGAGCTCAGCGGCAAGGCCGTCTGGAACTGGGATAAGCCGTTCGTAAACGTCAGCATTCTTTCTGGCGAGGGCACGATGGACGGCACGCCCGTGAAAAAGGGCGACCACCTCCTGCTTACCGCAAATTACGGTGAAATGACTGTAGAGGGTCAGCTCGAATTCATCTATTCCCACCTGTGATCCCCCTTTTCCGAACAAAAAGAGCCAGCCACGATCGTGTGGCTGGCTTTTCTTTTCGTGATATGTCCAATAAATCCGATACGCGCCCACTTCCGACGAGCGCCAAAGGCTTCCCCTTGGGGAGAAGCCTTTGGTGGTCATTGGTAAATTTGCAAAAAAACGTACATTTCCGTGGTCGCAACGTGGTCGGTGGGGGTGTACCCCCACCCTACAGTATAATACACGTGCGTCTACAGTACAGTTACACCGATCAAAGCTTTCGCATTCCGCGTTATTCTTCCGCACACACCACGGCATACATCAGGCTATTAAAGTTTGATGGTGCTTCCGTGATGCCCTTTTCGAGGATGTGCAGGCGATTGCGCGTGAGCTCTGCCTCGAACGTGGCAAACGAGACCATGCGGCACGATGTGCCCGCAACAAGCAACTTCCCCGCTTCGTGTGTGCGCTCTTGTAGGGTGAATGCGGTCGAAATATCGCTTTCCATCTCGAATTCGCCATCCCCCATGGTGCAGATCAGCGCCACACCGTTCGGGCGCAGGTGTGAGCGGACAAAGTGATAAAATCCATCACGATCCGCATCCAGAACGAGCATATGCACGACCGCCACGGCATAAATAAAATCAAATTTCGCATCGAGCGTATCGCAGAGGCAGTCGAGCACGCGAAACTGTGCCGAAAACTCTGGGTATGTTTTCTTGCAATAAGCGATCGCCTCGGGCGAAATATCCGTCGCCATCACCGAATACCCCTCTGCGAGCACGGCTTTTGCGTCGCGCCCTTCGCCACATCCGATCTCAAGGAGCGCACTTTTCCCGCCAAATCCATATTTTTCGAGCATTTCCCGCACGATCGGCGTTGGCTGCTCCCCCGCCCAGCTCACACCGTGCGCATGGGCAGTCTTATAGCGCTCGTCATAGGCGGCATAGTATTTTCTTTCCTCTCCCATCGTATCCCTCCTGTCGTTTTCTTTATTATACCGCCGAGGAAAAACGCTGTCAAGCGCTCCTCTTTCCCCGTGTGCGGGCATAGATGCGCATATTTTCCATAGAATAAGCACGGAGGCGATGCAAATGAAGATCCGATGGAAGCTTTTGATCCCCTGTGTCCTGCTCCCGCTTGCCGTGGGTGCACTTTCCGCGTGGCTCACGCGGGAGAATATGGCAATGTTCGACATCCTGCGCAAACCGCCGTTTGCGCCACCGCGCTGGCTGTTCCCAGTCGCGTGGACGATACTATATGCCCTGATGGGCGTAGCATCCTATCTCGTGCTCACATCAGCCGCGCCCCGCATAGAAAAGCGGAACGCGCTCACCCTCTATGGCATCCAGCTTGCGGTGAATTTCTTTTGGCCACTCCTGTTTTTCGGTCTTTCGTGGTATTTGGGCGCGCTTGCATGGCTCATTCTGCTGTGGGTGCTCATTCTCGCGACGCTCCTGCGCTTCTCGCGCATCCGTGAAACAGCAGGGAATCTGCTCCTGCCATACCTGCTGTGGGTCACGTTCGCCGCTTACCTCAACTGGGGCATCTATCGCCTCAACCCATAACCGAGCATCCCGCCCGAACGAAAAATGTTCGGGCGGTTTTTGTGTTGGCGGTAGATTTCACTCATTTTTTCTGATATACTTTGAAGCAGAACAAGATTTCCCCCCATTCGCTGTTTATGGGGATGCATTCTCACGGAAAAGGATGTACAATGTCTTCGAGGTGATCACCATGGATCAAGTAAAAATCGGAAAATTTATCGCCGAACTCCGTCACAAAAACGGTCTGACGCAGGAAGAATTGGGCGAAAAGCTCGGTGTGACAAACAAAACCATTTCCCGCTGGGAAACAGGCAATTATATGCCGAGTATCGAAATGCTCCAGTTGCTATCCCAAGAATTCAACATAAGCATCAACGAATTACTCTCGGGCGAAGTTTTATCGAATGAAGTTTTTCGGCAAAGGGCTGATGAAAACATCATCACCATGTCAAAAATAAGCGCATTCTCGCTCGAAGAACAAAAAGCCTATTTCAAATCAAAATGGCGCAAAGAGCACATCCCTCTTTTTGTCATTCTGGCGTTCATCTTGATTCTCTCCATCGTATTGCCGCTGACGTTTGACCGCCCCCTCTGGCTCGGCGCATCTCCCCTAATTACCCTCATCGAGTACGGATACCAGAATAACAAAATGATGATATACGTAGAAGAAAAGCTTTACGACCGAAAAGCACATAATCGCAGGATCGAATAAACGGTGGATTTTGCGCAATAGACATACCGTGTCTATCTGCGAAAAGTGGATGGTCTTTTTCTCTCGCAAAATCGCGCCGACGGCAAAGCCGATCAAGAAAAATTCTGCGTATAGATTTCGACATTGGAAACGTGGCGCATCGATCATGGATGCGCCACGCTATTTTTATCCCTCGAGCGCCGTGCGAAGCTTCTCGAGGGCGCGTTTTTCTATGCGGGAAACGTAGCTCCTGCTGATCCCCGTCGCCAAGGCGACCTCGCGCTGCCGTTGCGGTGCATTTCCGTCCAAGCCGTAGCGCAGAACGATCACCTCGCGCTCCTGCTCCGTCAAGCATCGACCGATTGCATCCCGAAGTTGCGCCACCGCCTCCCGCGTCGCGACCTCTTCCAAAAGATCGCTGTCCTCACTCACCACGTCCATGAGTGATAACGCCGTCCCATCGTTCCCAGTCTCGATGTAATCCGACAAAGAAACATCCTGCGCACTCTTCCTCTGCGCCCGAAAATGCATTAGGATCTCATTTTCTACACACCGCGCCGCATAAGTTGCCAACCGCGCCCCCTTGGATGCATCAAAAGTCGTGATGCCCTTAATTAGCCCGATCGTCCCGATCGAAATCAGATCTTCCTGATCCGATACGACGGAATAGTATTTCTTGCACGGCTGAAGCTGTCGGATGTGAAAATCGTCTCGAATTTTGTTCCGAATTTGAGATAAATGTCGAGATGCAGTTCCTCTTTTGTGCTTCCTTTCTTCACCACCGCCTTTTCCAAGATGGTGGACACCAGCGCAGAGTTGATGCCATCCTCGAAGCTCAGTTCCTGTTCCAGCGCCGCCCTGATTTTTTGCGTATCCAAGGCGGTATCTTTCTGTCGCTGCTCCTCTGCCCGAATGGTTGCAAGCTGGATCTCCAACGCCTGAAGTTGCTGATTAAATTCCTCGTTTCGCTTCTTGAACTCCGCTGTGCTGAGGGCATCTGCCATGCTCAGTTCCAGCAAGCGGTCTTTCTTTGCATGGATCGTCGCTATTTCTTCTTCCAGCCGTGCCGTTGCCTTGGAGTAATCCACCTCTTGCGGAACGCTTTGCAGAACGGCCAGGACTGCATCGATGATTTTTTCTTTGTCCACCATCATCTGCTGAAAAATCTGCGCCATGACCTGATCCATTTGGGCGCTCTCCACCTGTGGGGATACACACCCCGCCTTGCCCTTGGCTCGATAGACCTTGCATTGCCAGACTTCCCGTTCCCCTGCTTTATTTCGGTATACCTGCCGATGGTAGGTCGTATCGTGTTCCTCGCAGTAGATTTTTCCGCTGTATGGATAGCGGTTGTGATAGACCGCCCCCACCGCATGATCTTTCATTTGTCTGCTCCTCTCTTTGTAGATGGCGTTCGCCCGATCCCACAGTTCCTCGCTGACGATGGCAGGAATGGTCGGGTCGGGATAGGTGACCCATTCGCTTTCGTCTAAGAATGCCTTTTTCTTCGTGCGGTAGTCAAGGCTCTGGGTCTTGTTGCCGCAGTACCAACCCTTGTATTTGGGATTTTCCAGCATATGCCGAATGGTAAGCTGATTAAATTCGTTCCCCTCCCGACTTTTGTAGCCCATTTCAAACAATCTCTGGGCGATTTTGCGGATCCCCAAACCGTGATTTGCATACAGGTCAAAGATGGTGCGGACGAGTTCCGCTTCTTCCTCATTTATGGTCATCACGCAATTCTTTTTGTCATAGCCATAAAGTTTGTCGTTTCCCAGCACCCGCCCATTTTTGATGGACTGGCGGAAGCCGAATTTGATGCGTTCCGAAAGTTTGCGTATCTCGTCCTGAGCAACGCCCGCCATGACCACCAGCCGAAACTCGCTGTCAGAATCCAGCGTGTTGATGTTGTCATTTTGGAAAAACACCCCCACGTTATACTCCAGTAATAGTTGCGTGTACTGGATGCTGTCGAGGGTGGAACGGGAAAAGCGGGAGATCTCTTTCGTGATGATGAAGTCAAAGCACCCTGCCTGAGCATCCCTGATCATCCGATTGAAATCGTCCCGCTTTTTCGTCGTACCGCCGGAGATACCCTCGTCGATATACCCCGGTACAAAGATCCAGTTTGGCTTACTCTGGATCAGCTCCGTGTAGTATTGCACCTGATTTTCCAGCGAATTGAGCTGAGCATCCATGTCGGTGGACACACGGGCATAGAACGTGACCCGCAGGGGCAGGTCAAAAATCGACCTACCCATACGCATCTCCGCTCGGATCTTACGAACTTCCATCTTTCTCATCCTCCTTTGGGTAGCACACAGGATACTCGAAAAACGCTCCAAAGTCTATTGTGGAATGTACCATATTTACTGCGCCGTCATAGGTGTATTTTTCTATCAAGCCCTGATCCAGCAGCGACTTTAACAGCACTTGCATCACTTCCGTTTGTATGTCTGCCACGGCGATCACCTCGCTAAATCCTATGTGACCGCTTTGACCGCCATGCGGTGACAGATTTTCTTCTTTTGGTTATTGTTCAATAGGCGTGACCTCCTTGGATGCCTGACAGCAAATCACATCGTCTGCTGTGGTTCTTCTTCATATCCATATTCCTCATCCAGCCGAGCGAGGAACTCGTTGAAATTTTCTTCTTCCTCGATTTGGCGTTCTTCATCCTGTGCCTGAGCAAGGGATCGATCGTTTTGCGTAAAAGCTTCGATCGCACCCATGGTCAAGCCGATGATCGTTCCCACATTAGAGCCAGACTGCTCTGCTTCGTGCTTGCGCTTCTGCTCCTCTGGGTCATCGGATTCATCGTCTTCCATTAGCCGCCCAAGAGCAGACATAGCCCGGACACCAGCCCCGACAGCACCGCCGAGGATGCCGCTGTGATCAGCAGAAAACGCAGGTTTTCTTTCTTCTGTTTGGCGTACTCGTCCCGAATTTCCTTGACTGCGTTGCTGTGCTGTGCGGACAGTTTGGAGAAAAATTCCTCTTTCAACTTCCCATCCTGTTTCTTCAAGGCTTCGAGGCTGTTCCCCATCTCCCGCTTCGCTACTTCCAAGTCGGCTTTCAACTGCACCTGCTGACGTTGTAGTTCCTCCTGCGTTGCCAGCGTGGATATTTTCTCGTACAAAGTTGGCTGAAATGTCACCGCCAGTTCCAGCATCTGCTTCCCACTCTCTATCCATTCCTTTGGTACTGCGTAGATGATCGGCTGGTACGGCACTTCGTCCCTGATCGTCATTGCTTCCCCATTCATTTTCACCAAATCTTCCATGGACATGGGCTTCGAGGATCTGCTTTCGTCTTTCAAATTCATCTTCCAAATGCTCCTTCAAATATTTGTCATCGTGTAATTTGTTGCATCGGCACTTCATTCCATTGGGGCAGGTATAGGTGATATATTTCCGTTCGTCACTCCACCAGACCTCATAGCCCCGCCGCTGCATCTGCTGTATAAATTCCTCTCTATTCCCGCTTCCTTTCATCGCTTCCCCGATGTGGTACATGAGCCGAAATTTCCAGCTTTGCCCCTTTCGGGCGGCACGGTATTCCCGATTGGACATCTTCCGTCCGCCTTGCTGATAGGTGGGCAGAACCGAGAGCTTATGCTCCATGCAGATCTCATCGCTGAGTTGCCGAAGTTGCCGCAGGGTGGTGGGGGTCTGTCGCAGTTTTCTCCCAGTTTCACAACTGACAGAATTGATCACAAAATGGGTATGCACGTGCTGGGCATCGCAATGGGTGCATACCTGTACCTCATGCCCAGGCCAAGCTTTCGCCGCAAATTCCAGCCCGATTTCATGTGCCTGCTCATAGGTGATGTTTTCTTTGGGCGAAAAGGACTGGACATATTGGTAAAAATTGATGCCATCCAGCTTGTTGTAAGCGGTCTTGGTGGCAAGAAATTCCGTGAATGAATGAGCGCCGTTGCAGTTCACCCCAGTCACATACCGATGACCAGTTTGGGGATCAATGGTCTTGCTCTCTCGCTGACAGTACCGCATCACCGCCCGCATTGCGCTGATGTGCTGTTTCGTTTCCTTGATGTAGGTCACTGTTGCCAATGCTTCCCTCCGATGCGGATCAGGGCTTCATAGAGCCGCTCCTGCCATTCGATCACCTCTTGGAAATTGTAGGATTTGAATGCTCCCATATTGATCTTGGTGGTGATCTGGTTCAGGTTATTCCCGATCCGCTTCAGCTCCGTCAGAACAGGTTTCAGATCCTCTGCAACAAAAATTTGGGTGCTTAGTGCAGATGTCACAAGATAATCCGTCATGTTCATATCTGTCTGCTTTACCTTTCGCAAAATGGCATCTTTCTCACTCGGCGTTACCCGAATGGTCAGGGTAACGTTTCTTTTTCGATTTTCTGGCATAAATTCCTCCGTTTCATAGCATGGTAAAAGTGGGTTCGGGCTTCCGCCCGATTTTCCCCCTTTCAGGGGCTGGGGGGCGGCAGGCGGACAGCCAGACGCTCTGCTTGCCCCGTCGTCGGAGCGACG
>CAZVJJ010000017.1:0-31652 GCA_964627295.1 uncultured Oscillospiraceae bacterium
AGCCAGCAGCATTGCTAGTGCTTTTTTCATTTCGTTTTCCTCCTTATTTTTTGTTACGGGGTATCCCCGATAACATACATCATAAAACTTCCCTAAATTCGCTTTACGGAAGTGCCGACGACCAACCCGCCAGGAACCATGATGCGGTCGATGAGGGTCGTCTTGGGGTGCTCGATCAGGCTGATGAGCCGTTCTGCGGCAGTCTTGCCAAGTTCCTGCGTATTCTGGCTGTAAGTTGTGAGCCGAAGCACGCGGGCGAGGTTGATGCCGTCATAGCCGAGCGCGGAAATATCATCAGGCACGCGGATACCCATCTCTGTGAGGGCATTCAAGCCGCCGATGTAGGAGTAATCATCAGGAAAAAGGATGCAAGTGGGTCTGTCGGGAAGTGCCATCAGTTCCCGCGTCGCTTTTGCACAGCGATCGGGGTCGTGATAGACGCATTCACGGATGTAATCATTCGGAATATCGAGCCCAAGCTCTTCACAGGCGCGATAGAAGCCCGTGAGGCGGTTTCGGGTAACGGTGGTCATCTCACCGTGGAGAAATGCGATCTTTCGGTGTCCGTTGTTGTAAGCAAATCGAACAAGGGCATCCGTACCGCTCACATTGTCGGAAATAACGGCAAGGCGGTTATTGAAAATATGGTCGATGGTGACAAGCGGGATGCCGCTTTCCACGAGCTCACGCACGCGGGGATCATTGAAATCCACACAGGCGATGATCACGCCGTCCACGCCGCGGTAGAGGCAATGCTGTAAATAAGAGGTGGACTTGCCGCCGACATTGTGATTGATGAACGTGATGTCGTAGCCGTGATTTTCCGCTTCGACTTTGAAGCTTTCAAGCATCGAAGAGAAGTACTCATGTCCAAGACCGCTTCGCCGCTCATCAACGAAGAGAACGCCGAGGTTATATGTCCTGTTCGTCTTGAGGGCGCGTGCCGCGGAGTTGGTCATGTAGCCCATCTCCTCTGCGACTGTGCAGATGCGCGTGCGGGTCTCCTCGCTGATATCCGTCTGCCCGTTGAGCGCCTTGCTGACCGTTGCTACCGATACGCCGCAACGCTGCGCAATATTCTTCATGGATACCATAGCCATTCCTCGCTGTTGACCAAGTGGGTCGTAATCGTTTTCGTAGCTTTAATATAGCTTAACTTCCACAAAAACGCAAGCCCTTTTTTACGATTTATTCACACTTCACGCAAAGTTTAGCGAGTTTTACCATTTCCGCGCACGAAAATCTGTGCATGATGGACACGAAACTTTCCGAAACTCTCCCTACATAACACCCGAAAACAAAAAATATGCAAAAAAGTGAAAATAATGCTTGCATTTCCCTGATATTTCCGCTATTCTATTCTTGTAATTTATGCCCCCATATTTACTTAAACGTTATCGTATGGGGCTTTCAAAAATCAAAAGGAGGAAAAGCGTATGAAATTCGGACATTTCGACGATCTTCGACGCGAATACGTTATCTCGACACCCGCCACTCCCCTCCCATGGATCAACTACCTTGGCAGTGAGGATTTCCTCGGCATGATCTCCAACACAGGCGGCGGCTACTGCTTCTATCGTGATGCAAAGCTACAGCGCATCCTTCGCTACCGCTACAACGCTGTGCCCGGTGACAACGGCGGCCGTTTCTATTATATCAAAGAAAAAGGCAAAGATGCATGGAACCCTGGTTGGCTTCCCACCCGCACGAAGCTCGACCGCTACGAGTGCCGTCACGGCATGGGCTACACCATCTTCGACAGCGCAAAGGATGGCTTGGGCGCAAAAATGACTTTCTTCGTCCCGCAGGGTGAAAACTGCGAGATCCACGACCTTGTTCTGACGAATGAAACGGCTGAAGAAAAGACCGTTAATATCTGGGGTTGCATGGAATGGTGTCTGTGGAACGCATCCGACGACGCACAGAACTATCAGCGTAACCTCAATATCGCAGAATCCGAGGTCGAGGACGGTGTCATCTATCACAAGACCGAGTACCGCGAGCGTCGCGATCACTATGCCTACTACGGCGTGAACGTCCCCACCGCTGGCTGGGACACCGACCGCAATACGTTCCTCGGTCACATGGGCGAGTGGGCTGATCCTCAGCTCGTCCGCGAGGAGCGCAGCGCCGAGAGCAAGATCGTCGGCTGGTATCCCATCGGTTGCCACCGCCTTGAGGTGACGCTCGCCGCTGGCGAAAGCTACCGCGCCACGTTCGTGCTCGGCTATGGCAAGAACCCCAGAGATCAGAAGTTCACCGCTCCGAACGTGATCCGCAAGGATACTGCAAAGCAAACAATGGCAAAATATGCCGATTTTGCCGCTGTTGACAAGGCATTTGCTGACCTGCGCGTTTACTGGGACGGTCTACTTGGCAATTATCAGCTCCAGTCCGACAACGATAAGCTCAATCGCATGGTCAACATCTGGCATCAGTATCAGTGCATGGTCACATTCAACATGAGCCGCTCCGCATCGTACTACGAAACGGGCATCGGTCGTGGTATGGGCTTCCGTGATTCGTGTCAGGATCTTTACGGCTTCATGCACATCGTTCCCGAGCGTGCACGTGAGCGCATCATCGACATCGCTTCCATCCAGTTTGCTGACGGCTCTACCTATCACCAGTATCAGCCGCTGACCAAGCAGGGCAATGCAGATATCGGCGGTGGTTTCAATGACGATCCGCTGTGGCTCGTCGGCGCAGTGTGCGCATACATCAAGGAAACGGGCGATTTCACCATCCTCGACCATCCCACTCCGTTCGACAATGTGGCTGGTTCGGAAGTGCCGCTGCTTGAGCACGTGCGCCGCAGCGTGAATTTCACGCTCAATAACCTCGGCCCGCACAAGCTGCCCCTGATCGGTCGTGCTGACTGGAACGACTGCCTGAACCTCAACTGCTTCTCGGCTGAGCCCGGTGAAAGCTTCCAGACATTCGGTCCGAGCGAAGGCCCCGTGGCAGAATCCGTATTCATCGGCGGTATGTTCGTCAAGTACGGCAAGGAGTATGCCGCGCTTTGCGAGCGCATCGGTCTGGCTGACGAAGCCGCGACTATCCGCACCGCTGTTGCAGATATGGAAAAAGCCATCCTCAAGGACGGCTGGGACGGCGAATGGTTCGTGCGTGCTTATGATGCCAACGGCAACAAGGTCGGCTCTTCCGAATGCGAGGAGGGCAAGATCTTTATCGAGCCGCAGGGCTTCTGCACGCTCGCAGGTGTCGGCAAGGAGACTGGCGAGGGTCTGAAAGCCATGGAATCCACCCGCAAGTACCTGCTTGGCGAATACGGCGTTGAGCTTCTGCATCCGTGCTACACGCAGTACCACCTCGAACTGGGTGAAATTTCTTCCTATCCTCCCGGATTTAAGGAAAACGGCTCGATCTTCTGCCACAACAATCCGTGGATCGTCTGCGCCGAGGCTGAGATCGGCCGTGGTAACGAAGCATTCGACATCTATCGCCGCATCTGCCCCGCATATCTTGAGGACAAGAGCGAGATCCACGAAACCGAGCCCTACTGCTATGCTCAGACCGTCACAGGTCGTGCATCTGGCAACCCCGGCCACGCAAAGAACAGCTGGCTGACGGGTACGGCGAGCTGGACGTTCCTCTCCATCAGTCAGGCGATCCTCGGCATCTACCCCGACTACGACGGTCTGCGGGTCAGCCCCTGCATCCCTGATGACTGGAATGAATACACCGTCACCCGTAAGTTCCGCGGAACGACCTACAACGTTCACGTTCAGCGCACGGGTGTAAAGGGTATGTCGGTAGACGGCAAGCCCGTGGACGGTTGCATCGTTCCCCTTTCGGATAACGATACTGTAAACGTCGAAGTGACCCTTTGATCCATAATAAAAGGCGTGCTGTCAAGAACAGCACGCCTTTTATTTGGCAATTCCGATCCGTTCGCCGAATTTGACGACCGTCTCGAATCCATTGCGGGAATTCTCTAAAATATCGGCATCGAGCGCAACGGCATCTTTTTCCAGCAGGAGCACGATCGTCGAACCGCCAAATTGGAAAAATCCCTTTTCCTCGCCACGCGAAACGCGCTTTGCGCCATGGTGATTCACGATTTTGCCCACCATGAGCGCGCCGACCTCCATCACGAGCACCTCACCGAACGCATCCGTCTGGAGAAGCGTATATTCGCGGGTGTTTTCCTTAAAAATCGGGAAATGGTCGTTCGCGATCGGGCAAACGGTGTGAAACACGCCCGAAAGGTGCACATTCTCCCCCTTTTCGCCATCGGCGATGTAGCAGTAGCGGTGGTAATCATCCACCGCCAGACGAAAAATCAGGCACGTGCCCCCTGCAAAACGCGACGCAAGGGACGCATCGCGCAGGAGCGAAGGGAGCGTATAGGGCGTGTGCTTCACGGTAAACACGCCATCGGGCTCGATGGGATAGGCGGTAAGCTTGCTATCACAGGGGCTGATGAGGTGTCGCGCCTCACGGTCGATTGAGCGGCATTCGGGGCGAATTTTGCGGGAAAAGAAATCATTGAACGTCGCGTATTTCGCCTTTTCATACTGCGTCATATCGATCCCTGACGTGCGCACAAAGGGCGCTATAAAAACGCGGGACGCGCGCGTGCTGAGCACCCAACCGCCAAATTTCGACACCCACGGTCGCACGAGTGGCTTGAGGAGCACGCGTCCAAGCAGAGTATCATAAAAGAAGCTTAGAATTTTCTCCTGCCGATCGTTCGTGTGAAGCTCTGTGCCGTCGCGATATTTAAGCTCCATAGCTCTCGATGACCATATCGCCCGTAATGGGGCTCGTCGCGTCATACGGATCTGGCAGGCGGAATTTCGTATAGGCAAAAATCGCCGCGACCGTCACAAGCAGGATCACCACAAGGGCAATGATCGTCTTGAGATCGGGCTTTTTCAGCTTAAAATCAAGGATAAAGAGGAATCCGATCACAAGCAGCTCCACATGAAGCAGGATCACGAACACGGGATCCGGCACAAGGAACTGAAGCCAGAATGTAAGCGGGAGCACAAATGCGATCGATGTCACTGGCAGACCGCGATAGGTCTTATTACAGCCGCCCTCTTCTTTCTGGCGCTTCGTTTCAAGCACGTTGAAGAATGCAAGGCGGATCACCGCGCAGGTGCAGTAAAAGAAAATGATCGCAAGACCAAGCGCACCACGCACACCGAGCAGATAGCAGATCAGCGCTGGAAACACGCCAAAGCAGACCACATCGCAGAGCGAATCGAGCTGAATGCCAAAGTTCTTCTCATCCTCGGTGCGGTTCTTCTTCGTGCGGGCAACACGACCGTCGAATGCATCCAGAATGCCCGATATCGCGAGGGCAAAAATTGCCGTTTTGTACGAGCCGTGGATCGCCTGCGTTACGCCGAAAACCGAGGAGATCAAGCTCATGTAAGTAAGGATCACCGTGTAATCGTAAAAGCCAATGAAATGTAGCATTGGAAAATCCCCTTTCTCTCTATGTATTATCTCTTTTTTCCAGTAATGATGAATGATGCCGCGAGGGTCATCACTGCGCTGATGACCAGTTGCGTATAATAGCTGATACCGCGACTGAGTACCATGCCAGAAAGCACAAAGCTCTCTCCGAAAATGGGTGCAAATATCACAAGGAACAGATTTTCGCTCACGCCCATGCCTCCGGGGAGCGGGAGCATATCTGCCGCAACAGAGATCATCGCCTGTAGCGCGAGCACGACGGCGATATTTTCGCCACTTAAATGAAGCGCGCGATAGGTAAGCCACGTGATCAAAAACAGCACCAACCGCTGTGCCAGCGTAATAAAAAACACGCGCACGATCACGCCTTTATGGCCGCGATAAAATGCCGCCGCGCCCTCATACTGCCCCGTGATGCGCGCGAGCCGCTCCGTTTGTCGCTCTGGATGTCGGAACGGACGGATGCGCCCGATAAGATGCAGGCATTTTTCCGCGCACACGCGAAAAACCGTCGGGTGAAACACCAGCACCAGCAGGACTGCGATAAACACAACATTCAGCGCAAGCCCAATATAAATGATGGGTTCTACGCCATCGAGATAGGCCATGACCGCCGCAGGGCGCACGATCAGCACGACAAGTCCAAGGAGCACGAGCACCAGCTTGTATGTGACCGTAACGATCGCGAGCACGACTGTGGAAACAGCAACTGGAATGCCGTCCTTTCGCATGGCAACGACCTGCATCGGCTGACCGCCCGAAGCCGACGGTGTGATACAGCTATAGAAAAAGCCGATAAACGAATACAGGCAACAATGACTGCGCTTATGCCTCTGTCCGAGCGTGTGCAGAAGGTAGTGGATCACGAGCGATTCCCCAAGGATAAACGCGACCACGCAAACGACCCCTGCGAACAAATATCGCACATCTGCACCGCGAACAGAGCGCATCATTTGGCCAAGGTCTTCCCCTGCAAAGACCGACCAAAGCGTGAGTGCAAAAACGATCACGACAAAAAGCGCATTTAGTATAGTTTTTCCGTGTTTTTTCACCATCACGCTTCCTTTCCTGTAAAGTTCGTTTATTGTATCATAGCTTACTCTTTCTGTCAAATTAAGATACGTTTATGATAAAAATGGCGTGCCGCAATGTTTGCAGCACGCCAAAATTTACCCTTGATCGATATTTACGTGGCTCGACTTTCACGGCACTTTCTTCTATACGTATTCGTAAGGCGCGCAAGTTCGGGACTAAGCGCCAGCACCGCAACAAGGTTCGGGATCGCCATAAGGGCATTGACGATTTCGGCAAGCTGCCACACGAGCTGTGTTTCGAGCACCGCGGCAACGATCACCGTTAGCGTCTGCAAAAGGGCGAACCATTTCCACGCCCGCGCGCCGAACAAAAATTCCGCGCAACGTGCACCGTAAAGCCCCCAACCGAGCACTGTGGCAAATGCGAAGCAGCAAAGCGCCACCGCAAGGAACACAGATGCCGCATCGCCGTAAACGGATGCAAATGCCACCGTCGTCAGCGAGCCACCCGCATCCGTGCCATAAGGAATGGGCACACCGCTGACCAAGATCACAAGGGCAGTGAGCGTGCAGATGACGATGGTATCGAGAAATACTTCCACGATGCCCATAAGCCCCTGCTCGGCGCTGTGATCCACCTGTGCTCCCGCATGGGCGATCGATGCCGTTCCCATGCCCGCTTCATTCGTAAACACGCCACGGCAACAACCAACGCTGAGCGCCTTTAAGGCAGAACCGACCGCGCCCCCCGTAACTGCCTGCGGAGAAAACGCACCGCGCACGATCGCGCCAAACGCCCCCAAAAGCGCATCGCGCCGCACGACTAAGATACCAAGGCTGAGCAAAATATATGCCGCCGATACGAACGGCACTAACTTTTCCGCCACAAGTCCGATCCGCTTCGCCCCGCCAAGGAGCATTGCCCCTACGATGCACGCAAGCACGATCCCGATCAAAAGATCACGCGTACTCGAGCGCGTGCCGCCGAAACAGGCGATCACATCGTTGATCCCCGTGATCACGGCATTGATCTGGGTCGCATTTCCCACACCGAATGCGGCAAACACGCCAAAAAAGCTGTAAAGCACCGCAAGTGGCTTCCATTTCTCGCCCATTCCACGCGTGAGCATATACATCGGTCCACCCTTGTATTCCCCATTTTCTCGCACACGGTAGCGCACAGCAAGCGTTGCTTCGGCAAATTTCGTTGCCATGCCAAGCATCCCGCACACCCACATCCAAAAGATCGCACCCGCGCCACCTAAGCTGATCGCGCCTGCAACGCCGACAAGGTTGCCCGTCCCGACGGTCGCCGCAAGGGCGGTGCACAGCGCCTGAAAGGGCGTAACGCCGCCGTCTTCGCGTCTCGGCTGGGTGAGCTTTCCAAAAAATCCCCGCATCGCCTGCGGAAACAGAGTGATCTGCGCCCATCCCGTGCGCACACTCAAATAAAGCCCCGCGCCGAGGATCAGCACGAGCATCGGCACGCCCCAGAGGCATTCGTGCAGTACAGAAAATACAGTTTTCACAGCTACCTCCCATTTGAAATTTCCACAAAAAGCGCAAAAAAGCAGCCTCCGAACGTGGAAGCTGCTTTTGTAGTGAATATCATTCCCATTTTGCCCAAATTTCGGGGCAATAGCCGACAGTCGCCTGCTTTCCATTTCGGACGATGGGCGTTTTCATCAGCATAGGGTCATCATAGATCTTGTCCTCTTTTGTGCGTGCATCGGACATATAGCGCATATTTACGACCTCTTGCGATTTGCTGTCCCAGTCGATCAGGGCATCGACCCCGCCGACCGCACGCAGGACGCTGTCAAATTCCTTTGGCGACATTCCATATTTTTTCAGATCGATCGACTGAAACCGAATGCCGCGCTCTTTGAAATAGCGCTCCGCCTTTTTCGTATCGAAGCACTTGCTTTTACCGAAAATCTGAATGTTCAATATTCCACCTCCATCAGGCAAAGCCCCTGTGCAGGCGCAAGGAAGCCCGCCTGTTCGCGCTTCGCACCAAAAAGTTCGGGGATAGTTTCTACCTCGCGCGCTCCCCTGCCGACCTCGACGAGCGTACCGACAAGAATGCGCATCATATTGTGCAGGAATCCATTACCTGTCACGCAGATGCGAATTTCGTCGCCCGCTTGCGAGATCTCAACGGCATAGATCTGCCGCACGGTCGATTTTTTCATCTTTCGGTTGGCGCAGAATGCCGAGAAATCGTGCTGTCCGCAAAGGTGCTCCGCCGCACGGCGCATTGCATCCACATCGAGCGGCTCTGGCATCTGCGCGACATAGCGCCGCTCAAAAACGCAGGGGCGCTCGCTATTCCAGATGCGATAGCAATATGTCTTTTTTCTGGCATTGAGGCGCGCATGGAAGCGCTCCGAGCAGTCCTTACACGATACTATGCCGATATCCTCTGGCAGATACCTGCGAAGCTCTGCAAGGATCGCTTCCGCAGGGAGCGTGCTCTCCGTATGAAAGCTCGCGACCTGTCCGCGTGCGTGCACGCCCGCGTCGGTGCGTCCGCTGCCGCTGATCTCGATGGGCTCACCGAGAATGCGCGTAAGCGTCTGTTCAATTTTTCCCTGTATCGTGCCATCCGTTCCGCTCTGGCGTTGCCAGCCCTTATAGCGTGTTCCGTCGTAGCAAATATCAAGCCGCAGATTGCGCATATTCCTCCAATTCCTCTCTTGCTTCCCGCTCGTTGTCTGCCGAAAACAGGAAATTCCCTCTCATATCATACACCTGAACGTGTCCGCCAACATTGCGCATCGAAAACATAGCCATTCTCCTCTCGGTTTCTATGGCCATATCATAGCACATTATATGTACAATAAAACGGACATTATAATTTCATTGCCAACAAGCCGTCCCCGTCAGTAAACAGGGGCGGCTTGATAGGGGCATCAACCCACGACTTCGTAGCCTGCGTCGCCTATTGCCTTTTTGAGCGCGTCGATATCCGTCGTGCCCGTGACCGTCACGGTCTTTGCCTGAAGATCGACCACCGCATCCTCGACACCCTGTGCCGCTTTGCAGATGCTCTCCACACGCGCCTTGCAATGCGTGCACATCATGCCATTGACAGTAATTACAGTTTTCATACTTTGTTCCTCCTCTGACCTGATCACTTGATAGCCAGCGTTTTCGATGGCTTCCCTTAAAGCATCGCGCGAAGCGGTGCCAATAACGGTAACAGTCTTTTCTTGCAGATTCACCTGCGCATCCTGCGTGCCCGCTACGCCCATACAGGCGCGCTCGACCGCCGCCTTACAATGTGCGCACATCATTCCCTCGACGTGCATTTTTATATGCGGTGCTTCTTCCTCGGGTTCTTGCACCTGTTGCTGTTCGATGGGACACGCCTGTGTGCAGACAGACGCTGTCTTGGGCTTGAAAAAGCGAAGACGAAGTGCATTTGTCACGACAAAGAACGAGCTAAGGCTCATCACCGCCGCACCGATCATCGGGCTGAGCTGAATATGAAATACGGGATAGAGCACGCCCGCGGCAATGGGAATTCCTAGCGAATTGTAGAAAAATGCCCAGAAAAGATTCTGGCGAATATTGCGGATGGTCGCACGGCTGAGCGAGATCGCGCTCGCCACGCCCGCAAGGGAGCTGTTCATAAGCACGATATCCGCAGATTCCATGGCGATATCCGTACCCGCGCCGATCGCCATGCCGACATCCGCCGTTGCAAGCGCAGGCGCATCGTTGATGCCATCGCCCACCATGAGCACGCGATGTCCATCTTTCTGCAAGGCGGCAACTGCGCCCGCCTTATCCGTCGGGAGCACATCGGAGATCACGCGGTCGATGCCCGCAGTTTTTGCAATCGCTTGCGCGGTTTTTTCATTGTCGCCTGTGAGCATCACGACATTGAGATGGAGCGCGTGCATTTGCGCAACAGCCGCAGGCGAATCCGCTTTCAGCACGTCCGCAGCAGCGACTGCACCGAGGAAATTGCCCATCTCGTCTGCAAAATAGAGTGGCGTTTTCCCACGCTCTGCAAGTTCTTTGTACGCAGGTACAGCAATACCTCGCTCGCGCATCAGGCGATCATTGCCACCGTAATAGCGAATGCCCGCGACTGTCGCCGCCACGCCGCGACCTGCCAGCGTTTCAAAATCCGTCGCTTCGGGACACGACTTTCCCTCCATGTGGGCAAGGATCGCCTTTGCAAACGGATGCTCCGATTTCGCTTCCAGCGCCGCCGCAACCTGCAAAAGCGTTTCAGCCGAAGCGCCCGCAGGAAGCACATCGGTCACAGCGGGTTTGCCCGTCGTGAGCGTTCCGGTTTTATCGAGCACCACCGTATCGACGCGGTGCAGATTCTCAAGCGCCTGCGCATTCTTAAACAGCACGCCCATCTGCGCACCGCGCCCCGTACCGACCATGATGGCAACAGGTGTCGCAAGTCCGAGCGCACAGGGGCAGGAGATCACGAGCACAGAAATGGCGCAGTTCAGACTAAATTCGACATTTGCCCCCGTGAGCATCCAAACGACGAACGTAATGAGTGCGATCGTCATCACAACGGGCACAAAAATGCCCGCGATCTTGTCAGCAAGGCGCGCGATCGGCGCTTTCGAGCCACCCGCTTCCTCGACCATGCGGATGACCTGCGCAAGGGTCGTATCTTCCCCGACCTTATCCGCGCGCAATTCGAGATATCCCTCGGTATTGATCGTCGCCGCCGCAACGCTGTCCCCGACTGCTTTCTCAACGGGCACACTTTCGCCCGTGAGCGCGCTCTGATCGACTGCGGCGCGTCCACTCAGCACCGCGCCGTCTACAGGGATACTGCCGCCAGAATAGACGATGACCACGTCCCCCGCCACGACCTGCTCCACAGGAAGCTCCACGAGCGCGCCATCTCGGCGCACCGTCGCCGTCTTGGGACTTAGATCCATCAGCGCGCGGATCGCATCGCCCGTGCGACCTTTAGCGCGTGTTTCCAGATATTTGCCGACCGTAATGAGCGTGAGGATCATTGCCGCCGATTCAAAGTAGAGATTTTCCCGATAGTATTCCACCGTCGCGAGGTCTGCATGGCCAAGGGCATACGCCATGCGGAAAAGTGCCGCGATGCCATAGCCGAGTGCCGCGATCGAACCGACCGCGATCAGCGAATCCATATTCGGTGCACGGTGGTAAAGTGCTTTTAGCCCGCGGGTATAATACGAGCGGTTGAGATAGACGACAGGAAGCGTCAAAAATAGCTGTAAAAGCGCCGCAACGACCGCATTCTCCGTCCCGTGATACCAGTTCGGGACAGGAAGCCCCACCATATGTCCCATCGTAAAATACATGAGCACGATCAGGCACGCCGCCGAGAAAATGATGCGCTTTTTCATCTGCGCGAGCGCAGATGCATTCGATACTGGTTTTTCCGCTTTCTTTTGCCCCGCTGGCACAGCGCCATAGCCCGCATCCGCGACCGCTTTGGTAATCGCATCCGTTACCTGCGCCGAATCTGCTTCGACGACCATGCTTCCCGCAAGGAGATTAACTTCTGCATTGCGCACGCCAGCGACCGCATTCGTCACCTTTTCCACCCGCGCCGAGCAAGCGGCGCAGGTCATGCCTTTAACTGTAAATTTCAGCTTCATATTCTCCCCCATTTCTATGGACATTATCGCCCATTTCTTCGATTTCGTCAAGAATGTTGTGCTTTCTTTTGAAAAAATCATTTTTTCATTGACAGTTTTCTATCTCTATGGTAGTATTTTAACACATGATTTTCAAAATACAAGTATGCACTATTATGTGCCATACTACCCTTTTGGATACTGTAAAGGAGGTACACCATGGAGCAAACTGAAAAATGTCCCGTTTCTGCTACGCTCGAACTTATTGGTGGCAAATACAAAGCACTGATCCTCTGGCATCTCTCTTCTGGAAAGCTTCGCTTTTCTCAGCTTCGCAAGCAGATCAGCGGTGCAACAGCAAAAATGCTCACACAGCAACTTCGCGAGCTGGAGCAGGATGCCCTCATTCACCGCGAAGTCTTCCCTGTGATCCCACCCAAGGTCGAGTATTCGCTCACCGATCTTGGTAAGAGCCTTCTGCCCATTCTTGTCGCCATGCGCGACTGGGGTGCGGGCTATCTTGAGCGGAACAATCTGGAATCGTGCTGTTTTATGATGAACAGCAATCCCATTTCGAGCAAAACATAAGGAGGATCTCAATGCGCATCAAAATTATTTCCGACAGCACCTGCGACCTCTCCCCCGAGCTTGTCGCAAAATATGATATTGGCATCGTGCCCCTGACCGTGATCAAAAATGAGCAGGATTTTAAGGACAATGTGACCATCACCCCCGCAGAGATCTTTGCCCATGTGGCAGCAGGCGGCTCTCTGTGCTCGACGACTGCGGTAAGCATCGGCGAATATATCGAATTCTTCACGCCCTATGCACGCGAATACGATGCCGTCGTGCACATCAACATCGGCTCTGGCTTCTCATCCACGCACCAGAATGCCTGCCTCGCCGCCGCCGAATTTGATAACGTTGTGGCGATCGATTCGCAGAATCTCTCCACAGGACAGGGTCTTGTGGTGCTGAAAGCTTGCGAACTCGCCAAAACCGCAGAAAGCCTCGCCTCTCTCAAGGCGGCACTCGATGAATTCGTCACGCACGTAGAAGCAAGCTTCCTTGTTGACAAACTCGATTACCTTGTCAAAGGCGGGCGTTGCTCCTCTGCCGCCGCGCTGGGTGCAAATCTGCTGAGCCTGAAACCCTGCATCGAGGTCAAGGATGGCAAAATGGTCGTCGTCAAGAAATATCGCGGCAACTATGCAAAATGCCTTGCAGCCTATGTCAAGGATCGTCTGGACGGACGCACCGATCTTGATACAGGGACGCTCTTCATCACCAAAACGACCATCGATGATACCTGCTACACCGCCGTGAAAGACGCTGTCCAGCAATACGGCACATTTGCATCCGTCTATGAAACGGATGCAGGTTGCACAGTATCGTGCCATTGCGGTCCTGATACCCTCGGCATTCTTTTCGTCCGCAAGTAAACACACGATTTTTTCTGCACAGGGATTGTTTTTCCGCGCAGATATGCTATACTGTTAGCGATATTTTGCATTAACCGAGGAATCTGTATGGATCATAACATCCTTCTCGACCTTGCGACCGATCTCGGCTGGGAGCTTGCCATGTGCGGTGCGGAGACATTCCGCGTGGAAGACAGCATCAGCCGTGTGCTCGCCGCTTACGGCATTACGTCCGAGGTCTTTGCCATTCCCAACTACCTGATCGTGAGCATCATCACCGACGACGGCACGCCTGTTACCCGTATGCGTCGCATCGGCGCGCACGGGAACGATCTCGATGCAGTTGAAAAATTCAATGCCCTCAGCCGCAACCTCTGTGCGCAAGTTCCCGAACCGAGCGTAGCGGTGCAATGGCTCGAGCAGACACGCGCGCAACGCGTGAGCTATTCAACTGCGATGGAATACTTCGGCGATTTTATCGGTGCAGGCGGTTTCGCTCTGCTTTTCGGTGGCAGCCTGATCGATGGGCTTTGCGCAGGGCTTTGTGGCATCCTCACAGGCTTTGTCAATCGTTTCTTTGAGCGTCAGCACGCAAACCCATTCTTCCGCCTGCTTGCCGCATCGTTTGCCATGGCGCTTGCGGCATATACCTTCGGTCAGCTCGGCATCGCGACCAACGCAGACGCTGTCACCATCGGCGCGCTGATGCTGCTCGTCCCCGGTCTGCTCTTTACGAACGCCATGCGCGATATTATTTACGGCGACACGAATTCGGGCATCAACCGCATCGTTCAGGTGCTGCTCATCTCCATTGCCGTCGCGCTCGGAACTGCGGTTGCATGGAGCTTCATCGCATCGCTCTGGAGCACCCCCGTGGTCGGCACGGCGATCGTGCACTCCATTCCTGCACATTGCATATATGCGTTCATCGGCTGTCTTGGATTTGCCATTTTGTTCAACATTCACGGTCCCGGTGGGCTTCTGTGTGCACTTGGAGGAATGCTCTCGTGGGCAGTTTATCTGATCGTTCTGCGCAGCGGTGCGGATGATATTTTCGCCTACTTCTGCTCGGCAGTTTTCGCATCGGTCTATTCCGAGACCTTTGCACGCATCCGTAAATATCCCGCGATCTCCTACCTTGTCGTTTCCATCTTCCCCATGATCCCTGGTGCAGGTGCATATTACACCATGAACTACGCAGTACGTGGACAGATGGACAAGTTTGCTTCCGAGGGAATGCACACCGCCGCCATCGCAGGAATTCTTGCCGTCGGCATTTTGCTCGGCTCGACCCTCATTCGTATTTTTTATCAATGGAAACTTAAAAAAAGCGGGAAGCACTGATGCTTTCCGCTTTTTTCAGTTTATGATAGTTTTGCAAACACTTCGCCAAGGGATTCGTGAAAGACGAGGTCAGCATAAGCATCATACGGCGTTTCGTCCCGATTGATGAGCACGAGGCGATTGCCGTGATAATACCGCAGCAAACCTGCCGCAGGATAGACGGTAAGACTTGTTCCCGCGACAATGAGCAGCTCGCAGGTTTCAATGGCGGCAATGCTTTTTTCGAGCACATCCTGCAAAAGGCTCTCTTCATACAGCACGACATCGGGCTTGACCGTACCGCCACACGTGCATTTCGGCACGCCATCGGCATCGCGCACATATTCTGCCGAATATGCCCTATGGCATTTTTCGCAGTAATTGCGCAGAACTGAGCCGTGCAACTCAAAGACGCGACGGCTACCCGCTTTTTGATGCAGACCGTCGATGTTTTGCGTGATGACCGCGTCGAGCTTTCCCGCCTCTTCCCACGCGGCAAGCGTTCTGTGCGTGATATTCGGTTCAAACCCGAGCGGGAGCATCTTTTCCCGATAGAAGCGGAAAAAGTATTCTGGATCTTTCCGATAAAAAGAATGGCTGATGATCGTTTCAGGCGGGTAGTCGAATTTCTGGCTGTAAAGCCCATCCACACTGCGAAAATCGGCGATCCCGCTCTCCGTCGAGACACCCGCGCCACCGAAAAACACGGTATGCTCGCTCTGTGCGAGCCATTGCTTGAAGCGTTCGATCTTATCCATTGTTCTTTCCTCACACTTCGTGCGTTTCATCCTCTTCGCGCATCTCTTTGAGTAGTTTTTTATCCTGTTTGGAACTCAAATCGAGCTTTTCATACATATCGGGGCGAAGCTCACGCGTGCGGCGAAGGGCTTGCTTCCTGCGCCAAAGGCGCACCTTTTCGTGGTTGCCAGAGGTCAATATCTCTGGGATCGCACGGCCATGCCAAACCGCAGGACGCGTATACTGCGGGTACTCAAGCAGTCCATTATAATGGCTCTCGTCCTCGAAGCACTCAGGATCAGCAAGCACATGCGGTACCATGCGGCAGACCGCATCCGTGACTGCCATTGCCGCGATCTCACCGCCTGTGAGCACGAAATCGCCAAGGCTGATCTCCTCATCGACGCATTCATCAATGAATCGCTGATCGATGCCCTCATAATGCCCGCACACCAGCACGAGATTTTCCATTTTGCTCAACCGAATGGCATCCGCCTGCTTGAAGGTATGTCCGCATGGGGAAAGATAAATGGTATGCACCGCGCCGCCTGCCTCATCGCAGATAGATTCCCAGCAACGGTAAAGTGGGTCTGCGGTCATAACTGCGCCGCGCCCGCCACCATAGGGGTAATCGTCCACCTGATTCTGCTTATTTGCCGTATAGTCGCGGATCTGGTGGGCTTCGATATGGATATACCCGCGTTCCTGCGCACGGCCGAGGATGCTCTCGCTGAGCACATCGCCAAGCGTTTCAGGAAAAAGGGTCATAATATCAATTCTCATCGCTTTGCATTCCCTCAATGAGCCGAACTTCCATGCGATTTTCCGCAAGATCGGTCGAAAGAACGAACTGCTTGACCGCAGGGATCATATATTCATGCGCGCCGCGCACAACATACACGGCATTGCCAGGGTAATCGAGCACCTGCGTGATCTTGCCAATGCACGCACCGTCTGCATACACCGCCACGCCGATCAGCTCATCTGCAAAGATCACTTCCTCATCGATATCCTCGCGGAAGAGTTCGAGCACCTTGCCGCGCATCGCCTGCGCCGCCTCCATGGTGTCAACGCCAGAAAGCTTGACAAGGTTGCAAGTCTTTTGTACGCGGACGCTCTCTAGGGCATATTCCTTTCCGTCGATGCGGCAGCGGTCGAATTCGCACAGATCCTCGGGGGAATCGATCCACGGAAGCACCTTCACCTCGCCACGCACGCCATGCGTCGTGACGATCTCGCCGGCTTTAATAAATGGGAGCTTCATAACATTCTCCTTTATTCGATCCACCATTCGGGAAAATACGCCCCAAGGTGGGTAATTTTCATTGTAAAACTTCGCACAAAAACGAAAAATGCGTGACGAAAGTCACGCATAATCGTTTAATCCACGATATCGACCGTGACCTTCTCGCCTGTGCGCTGGGCTACAGTCTTAATGATGGTGCGGATCTCCTTTGCGATCCGACCTTGGCGGCCGATCACCTTGCCCATGTCGCCCTCGGCGACACGAAGCTCCAGAACCTTGCCGTCCTCGTTCGAGGTTTCGGTGACGGTAACTGCCTCAGGATCATCCACCAGGTTCTTTGCCATATACAGCAAAAGTTCCTTCATTGTGATTCTCCTTTGGGCTTCTTACAGCACGCCGGCGTTCTTCAGCAGGCCACGAACGGTGTCGGTGGGCTGAGCGCCGTTCTTGATCCAGGTCTGAGCCTTCTCGGCATCAACGGTGATGGTAGCGGGAGTGGTCAGGGGGTTGTAAGTGCCGATCTCCTCGATGCAGCGGCCATCACGGGGAGAACGAGCGTCAGCAACGACGATCCGGTAGAAAGGAGCCTTCTTTGCACCCATTCTTCTCAGTCTGATCTTAACCATGAGTTTCACCTCCATAAAAATTTGAAAATAATCTATATCGCAAAGCTATTTTTGCTTTCAGCGAACCGAATCAGAATCCAGGAAAGCCGCCGAAACCGCCCATGCGGCTCATACGCTTCATTTTCTTTCCTGCGCCAGGACCAGAGAACTGCTTGATGAGCTTTTGCATCTGCTCAAAGGACTTGAGCAAGCGGTTGACATCCTCCACACGCAGTCCGCAACCAGCGGCAATGCGCTTTTTGCGGCTTGCTCCGATGATCGAGGGGTTTTCACGCTCTTTCGGGGTCATGGAGAGGATGATCGCCTCGGTATGCGCCATCGCCTTAGGATCGAGCTTGACACCCTTGAGCTGATTGCCACCGGGGAGCTGTGCGAGGATATCCTCCATCGAGCCCATAGACTTCATCTGCACAAGCTGATCGTAGTAGTCCTGAAGTGTAAATTTATTCTTTTTGAGTTTCTCCTCCATCTCGGCAGCTTTCTTGGCATCGTATGCCTTTTCTGCCTTTTCGATGAGAGAGAGCATATCGCCCATGCCCAAGATGCGCGAAGCCATGCGGTCGGGATGGAACTGCTCGATATCTTCAAGCTTCTCGCCGATACCCGCGAATTTCACAGGTTTGCCTGTGATCGCACGGACGGAGAGTGCCGCGCCGCCTCTTGCGTCGCCATCAAGCTTACTGAGCATGACCGAATCGATATCGAGCCATTCATTGAAGCTCTGCGCCGCATTGACCGCATCCTGACCCGTCATCGCATCGACAACGAGCATGATCTCATCGGGCTTAACTGCCGCTTTGATATTCTTCAGCTCATCCATGAGCGCTTCATCGATATGCAAGCGACCTGCAGTATCGAGGAAAACCATATCATATCCGCGCTGACGGGCATAAAGAAGTGCTTCTTTTGCCGTATCAACAGGATTTTGCGTACCTTTTTCAAAAACGGGAATGCCAAGCTTTTCACCGCAGACTTTGAGCTGTGTGATCGCCGCAGGGCGGTAAATATCGCAGGCAACGAGAAGCGGATTTCTTCCCTGCCGCTTCATAAGCCCCGCAAGCTTAGAGCCATTTGTCGTCTTACCAGCACCCTGCAAGCCGACAAGCATCACAACGGTAGGACCGTTGGGGTTGATGGTGATATGCTTTGCATCGCTACCCATAAGGCACGTAAGCTCTTCATTGACGATCTTGACGATCATTTGCGCAGGTGTGAGTGATTCGAGCACATCCGCACCTACACAGCGCTCGGACACGGATTTGACGAAATCCTTTGTGACCTTGTAGCTGACATCGGCTTCAAGCAACGCCATACGGATCTCCCGCATTGCCTCCTTGACGTCCGCCTCTTTCAGGCGGCCCTTGCCGCGAAGCTTTTTGAAGGTATTATTGATTTTTTCGGTTAAGCCTTCAAATGCCATTGATCTACTCCTCAATACTGTTCGCCGCAGACAATATGCGCTCTGCCGCATCCGCTATGTCGGGATCGTTCGAGGAAGCAAGCGGCGTGGCAGTAGCAATGATCTGCTCCAGCGCTCTGCGGATCGCAAGATCCCGCTTCATGCTTCCGATATTGTCTTCCATTTTGCGCAGAAGATTTTCCGTTCGCGTGAGATTGTCCGAAACCGCCTGACGGCTCACGCCAAGCGCCTCTGCAATTTCGCCGAGGGAAAGGTCCTGATTAAATCGCATATCGCAGACCTGCCTCTGTTTGTCGGTGAGCATACCGCCGTAATAGTCAAACAGCAGCGCCGATTCGAGCGCGTCCATGGAAAACCTCCTTGTATCAAGGCTTCTTCCTTGACACCTCGAAGATTATAGCATACAACACTATGGATGTCAAGTATTTTTTCTTTACACTCGATGCATTTTCTCTTCATCCTGGCATTATTTTGTATTTCATTTTTGGTACTGTTTTTATTGCCAGTTCGTACTATAATAAGACCATCCACTTACTCGGAGGTATGACCAATGAAAAAGAAAATTCCAACGATTATTTGTCTTGTGATCTCTGTTGCCGCGTTGCTGCTTGCCGTGTTCACACGCGAAGGCGCGATTTCCGACACCGCGACCAACGGTTCTAAGGCGATTTTTGCGCTGAGTGTGATCGCCTTCGTCGCGGCACTGGTTGCGGCGCTCGCTTCGCTTCGGGAAAAGCCGAAAAAGACCGATGTTCGCTCCCTTGCAATGGCATCCCTTTTCGCCGCACTCTGCTTCGTCGGATGCACCTATTTCAAGATCCCCATCCCCGGTTCGACCAGCTTTTTCCACTTCGGCAACACATTCTGCGTCCTCGGTGCGCTCTTCCTCGGTGGCTTCTGGGGTGGCATGGCAGGTTCTGTCGGCATGACGATCTCCGACCTGTTTACAGGCCATATCGATTCTGCCCCGCGCACCTTCTTTCTGAAGCTTTGCATCGGTCTGATCGCAGGTCTGGTCGCACACCGCGTTTTCCACATCAGCCAGAGCAAAGAGCATCGCAAAGTATCGCTTCCCGTAGCGACCGTCCTTTCGTGTAGCGCGGGCATGGCGTTTAACGTCGTCGCCGATCCGCTTGTAGGATATTTTTACAAGATGTACGTCATGGGCATCCCGCAGGATATCGCATCATCCCTGCAAAAGATCGCGACCGTTGCCACGGGTGTCAATGCCATGATCGCCGTGATCGCCGCTACGATCTTCTACCTTGCTCTCCGTCCCGCACTCACAAGCGCCAAGTTGATGCCGCGCCTATAAGCACCAAAATACACACGATACGCACGGACTGCCGCAAAATTGTGGCAGTCCTTTTTGGTGAAATAGCACAGGCAAAACAAATTGCATTTCCTCATGTAGAGTGCTATAATGGAGAAAGAAAACGAATCGGAGGGAAATCCCATGAAAACTATGAGCTTTAACATCCTTTGCTATGGTACAGGCATCCATGTTTGGCGCGATCGCATTCCTCTTGTCGTGCAGACCATCCGCACGTGCGACCCCGATACCTTCGGCGTTCAGGAAGCCCATTGGGAATGGATGCAGGAGCTGATCGCCCATTTCCCCGATTATAGTTATGTCGGCGTTGGACGTGGCGACGGCGATAAAGCGGATGAATTTGCTGCAATTTTCTATAAAAACACTCTTTACGAGCCAGTCGATCAAGGGAATTTCTGGCTATCCGAAACGCCAGAGCAAGCAGGAAGCCAAGGATGGGATGCCGCGTGCATCCGCATCTGTTCATGGGTTCGTTTGCGTGCAAAGGCAAGCGGTCAGGAATTTGTGCATATGAATACCCACCTCGACCACGTCGGCAAAGTTGCCATGAAAAAGGGTGCAGAGCTGATTTGTGCGCGTGCATCCGCTTTCCCCGCAGACCTCCCCGTGATCCTTACAGGTGACTTCAATGCAGAGCCCGATTCTGAAGCGATCCAAGCCATCCGAAATGGCGGCTTCTACGATGTGCGCAATCTCGTCCCCGCCCCCGATCGTGCCCCCACGTTCCACGGTTTTGACCCCGATCCGAGCACCCATATCCTCATTGACTACGTTTTTGTCAGAGGCAACGTGCGTGCCGAAAATATGCACGTTTTCCGCGAAACCATCAACGGAAACGACCCCTCCGACCACTACGCCGTCGGCGCGGAGCTTTACTGGAACGCCAAAACATCGGAAATCAAATGAGAGGGAGTATTGCAATGAATTTAAGAACGATAATGATCTTCCCGAATTTTAGCAATATGGAAGCGATCGATTTAATTCGAAAAAAATACGACCCTCTTGCTAACTTAGTTAGACCGCATATTACGATCGTTTTTCCATTTGATCTTGAAGTAAGTAATGACGATTTGTCACATATTCTGGATACCAGATTAGACGGGATCGCGCCTTTTGAAATTGAATTGCAGGGTTTTCACAAATGTGAAGATAGGTTCGGCAATTATCTATTTTTAGATATGGTCAAAGGGTCAGATATGGTTACGAGCATACATGATGCATTATATAACAATGAGTTCCGTAATTGCAATTTCGCTCTGCCATACGTACCACATATAACCGTCGGTAAACTCTCAAATATTGATGCGCTAAATAAGGCATATGAGGATATCAAGGATGATCGAAGTAAATTTGTTTCAGTAGTAGATAAAATTTCTGTCGAAATGATCGGCGAAAATGAAGAATCCATCATCATAATTGAAAAGCATTTGCATTAACTGTTTAAACTTTTGTGATGAATGCTTATCGATCCAATCACAAAACGGGTATTCGAGCAAATCCGAATACCCGTTTTTTTGACACTCGTTACATCCAAAGCTCCATCTCTTCGCTGACACAAAACCCAAACTTCTCATATAAATGCTTCTCCACCGCCGAAGGCTTCAGTTTTGCCGTGTGAACGCCCTTGCACTTATTATAGAATCAAGATAGTTATATAATCGAAACCCGCAGGTTTTCACCTGCGGGTCATCAATTATTTGATATACTTCATGCAGACCCAGCCATCTGCGGTGCGTCCCCAAGTAGTGCCGCTTACGTTCTTCGTCTCGAAGATGGTAACGGTCTGACCCTTGGTGTAGCCTGCGACAATTCCGCTCGAGGTGCTTGCGCTCTTGCGCACGCAAAGGCTCGAAGCCGTGACTGTGCCAGTAAAGCCGACGGAAGTGTTGGTCGTGTTGAGCTTTACATAGCTCATGCAGATCCAACCGCCCTCGGTCTTGCCCCAGACGAGGTTGTTGACATACTTCTGCTCGGTAACGGTCACGCTCGTGCCATTGGGAAGCGTAGACTTGACTGCATAATTCGTGCCTGCACCTGCACGGACGCAGAGGTTGGTCGCAGTAACGATGCCCGTGACGCTACCAGTCGTGGTCGTACCTGTGCTGCCAGTATTGCCTGTGCCCGTGTTGGAAGACCCTGTATTGCCAGTTGTTCCAGTTGAACCTGTCGTCCCAGTCGTGGACTTATCAAGACGAATGTAGTCCATGCAGACCCAACCAAGCTCCATCTTGCCCCAGGTCTTGCCACCGACCGTCTTCTGCTCGGTGATCGTGACCTTGCGGTCTCTCGGAATGAGGGTGACAGCCTTGTAATTTGTGCCCGCGCCCTCACGGACATTCAGCGCGCCTGCTGTGACCCAACCAGAAACACTCGTAGAAGTAGAGGGCGTTTCTGCGGGCTTAGAGGAATCAGGCGTAGAGGTATCGGGCGTGCTGGGCGTTGTGGGAGTGGTCGTCGTGCTGTCGAGTGCGACATACGAAAGGCTGATCCAGCCGAGGGAGATACGTCCCCACGTCTTTTCTGCATTCATCTCAAGGATCTCAACACGCGTGCCACCGGGGATCGTGCCGAGGGTCTTGGAATTCATACCTGCCGCACTACGATAACGCAGAGAACCGCAATTTTTGACCGTGCCAGTTGCGATCACCGTTGCAGAGGTGGTATCGTCCTTCTTATCGGTGGTGGTATCATCCTTCTTATCGGTAGTCGTATCGTCCTTTTTTGCTGTCACGAGGTCATAATTCGTGTAAGTAAGGCACATCCAGCCAAGGTTAAACTTACCCCATTTGACACCATTGACCGTCTGTACTTCAGTCACAGTAATTCTATGTCCATGACGGAGAGATCCAAGTGCCTTATAGTTGGTTCCTGGACCTGTGCGAAAATTGACAGCAGAGCCTGTGAGCGTAACGATCACACTTGTTTCGGGAGCAGACGATGAGTTATCAGGCTCGGTAGGCGTTGTTTCAGGTGTCGTTTCGGGCTCGGTGGGCGTAGTTTCAGGCTCGGTAGGTGTCGTTTCGGGCTCAGTCGGCGTTGTTTCAGGCTCGGAGGGTGTTGTTTCAGAAACCGAGACCTCGGGTGCTTGATTTACGTGTGCGCTTGCAGCGGTCGTCTTGACAGTCGTTTCTGCGCGCTTGACCCAGCCACCTTCGGTGAGCTTGCACCAGAGCGTGCCCTCTGCATCGACATAGTCTGCAACAACGGAAATCTCGGCATCTTTTTCGACTGTCTTAGACGCAGTTGCATCCTTGCTCGGTGCATCGTAGACGCTCAGCGCATTTGCCGCAATGCGGGTATAGGACGCGGTGACGGCATCCGTCGCTTCCGCATCGATCTTCTGCCAATGCGCATACAGGGTGATGCCCTTAGTGGTATTGTCAAGATGTGTCACAAGCTTGCCGCCAGTCGGCTCAGTATACCAGCCGAGGAATTTGTAGCCCGTATAGGAAGGCGTGGTGCGCACTTCCACAGGCGTGCAGGCATCATACGCCTGAACCTTGCTGTCAACGGAGCTACCACCATTGAGGTTAAAAAGAACGTATGTATAGTTCTCAGGTTCTTTCGTGGAATAGTAGCCATTGAGGTACATATTCGCCTCTGCAAGGCGGCGCTTGATCAGTCCCGTTTGCAGGCCCGAGCTATCGTTGCACCAACGAGAGATATAGTAAATGAAGTCGTTGCCGCTCATACCACCGATGACCGCTGAGCGGAAATCGCTGTCAGAAAGCGTCCATGCCGCACCGAGGTTATAGGTAAAGACCATAAGTGCATCGAATTCATTCTGCGTAAGGCTGAGGGAATACTTATCGATCATCTTATTGAGATACGCTTCCATTGAAGAGAGCATATTGCGCAAGAGCTGGTCTGCCTTCTCAGCGGTGATCCCGTTCGGGTAATCATTCTGCTCACAGCGCGTGCCGTAGCCGATGCTGTAGCCACCATTATCCAAATATGCATATGCGCGGAAGCCCTCAAAGCCCTTGATCACCGCGATCCCTTTCTCACTTGTGGTCATGGTCGAAGCCGCAGATGCATTCAGCGCTGTAGCAGGAATCAGTCCCACAAGCATCACAAGCATAAGCAGGGCGCACATCAATCTTCTTTTCATAAGTATACTTGCTCCTTTGTAAAAGTAAGTTACCCGTATTATAACAGAAGTGGTTTCAAATTGCAACAAGAAAATGAAGAATAATTACATTTTTGTAACAAATTTTCCCGAGAAATGTTGCTACTTTTCCACAATTTCGGAATTATGTAAACGTGCAGAGGGCATTTTGCTTCTAGCGCGTGTTTTTCTCAGGCAAAATGATGACAATTTTTTACACTTCGGATGTGATTTCTCTCCCAGAAGTTTTTCATTGACTTTCTATTTTTCGTCGGGTATACTCGTAGCAGACTGGAGGGATCGCAATGGAACACAATAAGGTACTCGTTGCCATGAGCGGCGGTGTGGACAGCTCGGCTGCCGCGCTGATGCTGCGCCGAGACGGATATGAATGCACAGGTGCGACCATGCGCCTATACGATAACGAAATGATCTCCGTGGACGCGAACACCTGCTGCTCGCTTGACGATGTGGAAGATGCACGAAGCGTCGCGCGGCGGCTTGGCATCCCATTTTACGTATTTAATTTCAAGCAGGATTTTGAAAAACACGTGATCTGTGATTTCATCAGTTGCTACGAAGCGGGACTGACACCAAATCCATGCATCGAATGCAATCGCCATCTGAAATTCGACCGTTTCCTGCATCGCGCGCTCGAGCTTGGGTGCGACTATATCGCAACGGGGCATTATGCGCAGATCCGATTTGATGAAACAAGCGGTCGGTATCTACTCTGCCGTGCCGCAGACAGGAGCAAGGATCAGACCTATGTGCTCTATACCCTCACACAGGAGCAGCTTGCGCATACCCTTTTCCCGCTCGGCGCGCTGACCAAGCATGAAGTGCGTGCGCTTGCGGAAGAAAATGGGTTTGTCAATGCCCACAAGCACGACAGTCAGGACATTTGTTTTGTCCCCGACGGCGATTATGTGGCATTCATGAAGCGCTACACAGGCAAGGACTATCCTTCGGGCGACTATCTCGATTTGAACGGAAATGTCGTCGGAAAGCACAGCGGCGCAGTATGCTATACCCTCGGGCAACGCAAAGGACTGGGGATCGCGCTCGGCGCACCCGTTTATGTGTGTGGCAAGGATATGCAGAAAAACACCGTCACCGTAGGACCAAATGAAGCACTTTTCTCCCGCGCGCTCCGCGCAGACGGGTGGAACTGGTTTCCGTTTGCTGAGCTGACCGAACCGCTCCGCGTGACCGCAAAGGCGCGCTACAGCCAGATCGAGCAACCTGCAACAGTCTATCCAGAGGAAAATGGCTGGGCACGCGTCGAATTTGACACACCACAGCGCGCACTCACCCCCGGGCAGGCGGTCGTGCTATACGATCAGGATTTCGTCGTCGGCGGTGGCGTGATTCGAGAGGTTCTGGGATTGCTCTGAATTAACATTTCGCAAAAAATAATGCCGCGGCTTCGCATAAGCCGCGGCAAGATGTCTATTTTTCCTCATCCATGTGCAGGGAGCGTGTCACAGTTCCGCCGTCGGGTCATCCGCAGATATTTCCACGGCATCGGCATCCCTCATCCCCTGCCTTTGTAGGAATATTATACCATACCCAAAGCGCGATTCGTGAAGAATCTTTGAATAAACAAAAACAGGACTGTAAAAATATTGGCATAGAGCATCCGATGCGCAATATGTAATAAAAAGGCGATACTTGGTTTTATCGATCAAGTATCGCCTTTTCTGTTTTGAATAAGCTATATCTTATATCCGATTTTTGATTTACGGTTTCTTAAAAAGGATACGAGATGTTATCACATAATTATATAGACTTTGTGTGGTATTTATCACACTTTTATAAAAAATCATTGCAAGAAAACGAGCTATAAAAAATTGCCGCTTGGAAGCGGCAATTTTTTATGAAAACAGAAGCAAAAATGCGTCAAAGTTATTCGTCGCGAGGAGCAAAAGCGGAAGCGCGAGGGAGAAGATGCTGATGAGCCACGGGTAGAGCGGGCGGCGGGAGCAAAGCATCATCGCAAGGCAGGCAAAGGTAAGGAAAACAGGGCCGTTGACTGCGGTGCTTCGTTCAAGAAGCTCGGCAAACTCGCCCGTGGAAAGCAGATTCCAACCGACCTTCTCGGGAAGATATTGCGCATTGTAGTCTGCAAGGCGCAATGTCGCGATGACGACAGGGATCGCAAGAAAAACACCGCGCAGACCATAAAGAAGCTTGCAGATAAAGCCGAGCACTTTTCCCGTTTTCTGCGCGACCTTGCCCGTCGTATTTACGGCGGGACGAATTTTATCCATAAATGCATTCCATTTTGTTGTGAATTGAGCCATATTCGCCATAAAGCAACCTCCATACTGGGTTTTGGAAGCTCTGAATGCGGGATCGTGCGCGCATCCAAATCATTTTTTCTATGATATCACATTTTTCGCCATCATGCAAGAGACGAAGCGGTGCAAAAAAAGATTTCGTAAAACCTTAATAGTCCGTTTTATTGTACCCAAACGTTTGTATAATACAGCCATAACAAACAAGGAGGAAACCGATATGAAATCTAACAACCGCCCAAATCTCACCATCGTCACCCCCAGCGCGCCGCGCTATCCGAATCAAGCCGACCGCCGTTACTATGAGCAGAAGCTACTGGACATCGTGACCTCTGCCATCAGCGGTGTGGGGATCTTCACGATCTTCCTGTGCTTTATTTTGATGTAGGCGCGGACTTTGTATTGTCGCGATAGAGTGCAACAAGCCCCTTGATGAGCAGATCCTTGTCATAAATGATCGTCCTGCGGCAAAGGGGCACAACAAATTTTGCCATACCACCTGTTGCGACGACAGTCACGGGGTAGCCAAGCTCGGCTTCCATGCGGGCGATCATGCCATCGAGCATGGATGCCGCGCCAAGCATGATGCCGCTACGCATCGCATCGTTCGTGTTTCTGCCGATGGGCTGCTTTGGGCGATCGAGCTGAAGCCCTGGCAGGAGCGCTGTGTGGTCTGTGAGCGCATCGAGTGAGATCTTCACGCCCGGGCTGATACTGCCGCCGACCAACGCGCCATCCTTATCGAGCACGGTCATAGTCGTCGCCGTGCCCATATCGATCACGATGAGGGGCGCAGGATGCTCGCGCAACGCGGCGACCGCCGCCACGACCAGATCAGCGCCTGTTTGGTTGGGATTTTCGATCGCGATCTTCAGTCCCGTCCGCACGCCCTGCCCCACGACAAGGCTCTGCCGCCCCGTCAGCTTATAGATGGCGGTTTTCATGGAATTGAGCACCTGCGGGACGACGGAAGCTATGATCGCGCCCTCGATCGCATACTGCGTAACGTGGTGCACTTCCATAAGGATCTTCAGATCCACGCTGTACTCGTCCGAAGTTTTCGTGCGGTCGGTTCGGATGCGCGCTTCAAAAACGACACGCTCTCCCTCCACGCCGCCGATCACGATATTAGAATTCCCGATATCTACGGCTAAAATCATCCAAATACCTCCAGATCCTGCGACTTTACAATGTTGCAGGATCGAATTTTACCATTTTCCGTCACGATCAGTCCGACCGAACCGCCGTATGTACCGCAAGCGCCAGGATTGAGCACCCACAGATCGCCATCGCGATGGCAGTCGGCAACGTGCGTATGCCCATAGAGCACAGCATCTGCGTTACACACGCGCGCCTGAGCGATCAATCCGCTCGTGCTCTGCTTGACACCGTGCTTATGCCCATGGGTGAGATAAAACTGAACGCCGTCGATATTTTCGATGCGGATCTCACGCGCACCGATGGGGGCACGCAGATAATCGCAGTTGCCTGCGACCTGATAAATGGGCAATTCGGGATATCGCTCGTGCAAAACGAGCCCATCATCATAAATATCACCCAAATGAATGAGCACATCGGGTCGGATCGTGTCTACGCATCGGCACATAAAACTGCGCAAGCAATGAGAGTCCGAAAGGACAAGGATCTTCATAGTTCATTTCCTTTGCTTTTTTTCTGTATTATACATCAAGTGAAGAAAATTATCTATACCTGCGCACGCTTTTTTTACGCGCGCGCACATATCTTTTGCATCGGGCATATACTCTCGTAAGGATCTTCTATGGAACAGGAGGCATTTTCATGCAAAAAAACGCCGACGGTGCACAAAATGGTGCTGTTTATGAAGCGATGAAGCTTGCATCCACCCCAGCAGGACAAAATTTGATCGCGCGTATGCGCGCACAAAGCGGCGATGCTTTTGACAGCGCGATCGCGAAAGCTGCAATGGGCGACTATCTGGAGGCAAAGAAGCTCCTTTCCTCCTTTATGAACACAGCGGAGGCAAAAGCGCTTCTCGATCAGCTTGGGAGGTAGCCTATGGACGATATGCAGGATAAGCTCGACTCGATCATGAGCAACCCAGAAATGATGCAAACCATTATGAGCATGGCGCAGAGCCTGTCGGGTGGGCAGGTGGCACAGCAGGAAGCACCGCCACCTGCGCCTGCGAGCACGGCTATGCCACTTGACCCTGCGCTGATCCAGAAAATTGCGGGATTCGTACAGCAAAGCGGCATCGATCCAGAGCAAAAAGCGCTGCTGAGCGCGCTTTACCCATATCTCAGCGGTGAGCGCATCCACAAGCTTGAGCGCGCCATGCGCGCCGCAAAGACGGCAAAAATGGCATCGGGTGCGCTTGGCGCGGTGGGATTTCATTTCTAGGCAGGAGGTGCAGGATGTATAACCGATATATTCCGCAGTCGGACGGGTCATACCGCCGCAGAAGCGTGCAGGAGGAAGCGCCCACTGTGCACCCACCCGCGCCCATCATCCCCGCACCGCCCGCGCCTGAATGTGCACCCCCTCCCCCACCGCCACGCAAACACACACCGCTTCGCTCGCTGACGCAACTACTGCCAAAGGGGCTGGATACGGGCGACCTATTCGTGATCGTTCTGCTTCTGCTGATGGCGGGCGACTGCGAGGAGGACAAAAACACGATGCTCCTTACACTTGCGCTTTACCTCTTTCTTTAACAAGAATTAAAGGAATATTAAGCTTTCCTAAATTGCTTCTTCCCTGTATTTCTGATATAATAGGCGCACAAGGAGGAAGCAATATGAAAAAACGAAAGATCCTTCTCATCGTTGCCATTTGTCTGGCTGCACTTGCGCTCATCCCACTTGGGCTATGGATATACATAAACACGACCGAATGGGGCTTTTCCTATCCCGTCCCCGCGGAAGAAGCGGCGCTTCGCATTTCCGTTGTAGAAAATGCAGAAAAATGGCTCGGCGCATCGGAAGCAGACGGTTCTCATCAGGCGATCGTGGACATTTACAATGCCCATGAGCCCCTCGCGCAGGGCTATGCCGTCACGTATACCGACAGTTGGTGCGCCACGTTCGTCTCGACGGTCGCGATCGAATGCGGTTTGACGCAGATCATTCCCACGGAATGTAGCTGTCAGCGACAGATCGAGCTTTTTCGGGAGATGGGATGCTGGGAGGAATCCGACAACTATTTCCCTCTCCCAGGAGATCTCATTTACTACGCATGGGACGAAAGTCCCATCGGCGACAATGCTGGCTGGGCAGATCATGTCGGCATCGTGGTAGGCGTATCAGGGCCATTCATCAAGGTGATCGAGGGAAACAAGGACGACAGCGTTTCCTATCGGGTCGTTCCCATCGGCTACCCAAGCATCCGCGGATTCGCCATTGTAGACTACGCAGGCTATCTAAACGAAAATCAGGACACGTAATATGCCACAACTGGCAAAACAGCACGGCGTGACCGATTACCCGAAAACCAAATAAAATCCGTCAATCGTTAAATTTGAACTGATTTATCATCAATACCGAGACCGCCCGAACAAAAAAGTTCGGGCGGTTATTGTATAGACGGTAGATTTTGTAACAATTTTCTGATATACTTAAAATATAAAGGAACTCCAATATGGCAAAGGAGTGTGATTATATGAAATGTCCTTGTTGTGGTAACGAAATGATAAGTGGTATCGTTCAAAGTGCACGTCAGATTTTCTTTACAAACAAAACACATAAGAACCGGTTTATACCCGACGCATCGGGTAATGAAGAAATTATGTTGAGTTCTCATAATTGGACAAGACCTACTTGCATTGCTTATCATTGTGCTAAGTGTAAAAAAGTAGTTATAGACTACTCGGTAGAAGCGGAGTAAATTTCAGTTTGTCGGGCTGTTATAAACCCTTTAGGAACGAAAGGGCGCTTACTCTTATCTCTCTATCGAGAGTAGTGCCCCCTTGCACCGCTAAAACGGCTATCCCCTGTGGACTTGCCGTCTGCAAACAGGTTTGACAAACCGTTCGCCGCCAGCAAGTTTGAAAATAAAAAGTAATGATTCTGCAAAGGCGGTGATATATTGGCAAAACACGAGTTTGGCATTATGCAGAATGACCCAAAGCAAGGGAAACGATACGATGAATACGAACCACAGAAATATAACTGCATTTCTGTCAATGATGATTATTTGGGAGATATTGTTGTAAATTTCAACAACATAGATTTCTATTGGCATACGCTTGATGTCAAAGAAAAAGGACTTGCGTATTGCGGTATTACGCTGATTCCACCTATGTCAATACAGCCTTTTATTGATGTTATAAAAAATGTTTCAGACCTATCTGACCTCAAAGAACTGTCAGAAAAAGCTCTGAAAGAAAACAAATGGATGATTCATTTTGGTCTATGAGAGGTCAGTAGACCGGAACTTGACAAAGGAGTGTGATTGTATGAAAACACTTTTTGAACGATACAAAGAATTGAATATAGATGGTTCGCTGATTTGTCTTGAGCAAGTTAAAGATATTTGCTCTTACTTCTGCTACCCAACCAATGCGAAGGCAATAGGATTTGAAGGCAGTATTATGTATTGTTTCATTGAGCCTTATGGGGATATGGTTTTTGCCTGTAATCCAGATAGCTGCGCAGATGTTTTTGTATATCCATTGGCGAAAAACTTTGAGGATTTTTTGCGTCTTATCCTTGCTTGCGGTTCTACAAATCCTATTGAGCAGATCGTGTGGATGGATAAAGACAAATTCAAAAAACATCTCCAAGAGGAAGAAGCAGTCCGCACAGAAAAACAGAAAATGCTACTCAGTTATCTTGAAAAAGAATTAAGCATTTCCCCCATTGCTGAACCTTATGAATATGTCAAAGAATTACAATCTCGCTTTGACAATAGTGGCATTGTGTATAGCGATGAATACTACGATGTCTTAGGGATTGATAGAGAATAGGAAAATATCAAATAAACGAGATTTTGACAAAGTAGTGTGATTATTATGTATCGCAAATTTCAAGAACAAATTGAACGCTTTGTAGAATGAAATTCAAACCTTGA